>NZ_JALGBR010000001.1:0-469851 GCF_022808535.1 Acinetobacter sp. NIPH1876 | reverse complement strand
TGCAAACCCACTTGTTTCACCTTCATAAGTCCAGTCGCCATCTGTTGCAACATAACCAGCTCTAAACATTTTTGTTTCGGCTTAGTCAAGCGACGGCCAACTTGCAGTAAGCGATCCGCCAATGCCTCATCATTGATTTTGATAGCAGTCATTCATTACCTCGGATCAGTTCAAAGTTTGTCATCACTGACTTGCTCGATACTTTTGCAATATCGGTCACTTCCATAACGCCATCTTTGGATTGTACTGATACTCGAATTACTTTCTGTCCAGCATCATCCAACACGGGTACAACGAACACCATCTGACGCTTTTTACTATCCCATAACACTTTTTGAATCTGCTGAAGTAGTTTTGGCAATGCCAGCCATTCTTCAGTGCTCAGTGCATTTGTAGCTTGACCAACTAACAAGCGATCTGAGACCGTCATAATTGGACTTTCAACTGCAATATTCTTTGCAGTCAGAGTTTTAATATCATCCATGCCAACAACACCAACCGTGCTGGTCATATTTTGTGGTTTGGCAAAATTCAAACTGTTTTTGACAAAAGCCTCATGTGCCTTCATTCGTGGCGGACTCAATAACATCTGTTGAACTTGCTGAGTCGCTGACTGTGCACCCAAGAGATCAGCTGCTCGCTTGGTCAGTTCTGTATCAAGTAAATAGCTCGATGCTGGATGACTGTTAAAGCCAGCTGCTGGAGAGAAGTAAGTCACTTGACCATCATTCTGACGAACGCGGATACGTGTACGGAGAGCCACTGCATCTTGACCAGTAAAACTGCTTTTACCAATCACGACTTGGTGTTGTTCAATATCTTCAGGCAGGGTTTCGACTTGCCGCAAACCTAAACGCTCAACATCACTTACGCGACGGCCACGGACTGTGCATTTGCAACCCCATTCTGTTGGTGGATATGCATAGAGCCAAAATGGATCATCATAGTATCGAGTCTCACCATTACGTGCTAAATGCACTTTACGTGGGTTGGTAATGGAAATATGCACCCACTCCCACAGGGGGCGCGTATCTGTGGCTGCCATCAATCCCTTATAACGTCCAGCCGCCAAACTCTTATGCACGTTGGTATCAAAGATGGTTTTTAAACGTCGTGGACTGCCGAGTTG
Organism: Acinetobacter sp. NIPH1876; assembly: GCF_022808535.1. Classification (NCBI taxonomy): domain Bacteria; kingdom Pseudomonadati; phylum Pseudomonadota; class Gammaproteobacteria; order Moraxellales; family Moraxellaceae; genus Acinetobacter; species Acinetobacter sp. NIPH1876. The sequence goes on along the minus strand of NZ_JALGBR010000001.1, from coordinate 468,722 downwards.
GACTGTTTGCTCGATACCAGCTGGGTTGATTACGGTTTGTTTTCCCCACCAGCCTTTTTCGCGTAGCGTGGGAATAATGGATGCTTTCCATTGCTCCAGACCTTGGCCTTTTTCCAAGGCGGTAATCAATGAGCTTTTAATATCCTGAAGTAAATCCACCCGTGCAACTTTGGCAACGGTAAAGGCTCGACTATGCGCATGATCAAGGGTTTCGTGCCAGTCCCAGCCAATTTTAAAACCCTTCGATTCTAAGTATGCAATCGCATCTTTAGGAGGGAGTTTAAACAGCGCATTCAGCTCAGGCCGTTGCGGTACTTTAGCCATTTTCAGCCTCTGCACTTAAACGCCCAAACACTTCAGCAGCAAAAAACAACTTCGTTAGTTTGTCTTGCAAGGCTGGCTCGTCATCACTCGGATATAACTCAGCTAAGACAGCCAACACATCTTCATCACTTTGACCAGCTTGGATTTTAGCAATCAGGTCTTGTGTCCAGTCTTCAGCGGTTTTTTGCGCTTGCTTGGTTTGATCATTGAGCAGTAACTGAATTGCTTGTACATCTAGTGGCACTTGATTATTGGCTGCAATCAATCCATTCAACAGTTGAGGCACATACACCAATCACCGTTGCTATGCGAAACCGAGCGATCCGCGAACAAGCTCCAACGATGTCAAAAGAAAAGCTTGCTCGTAAATTCAGCGTGACTCTGCGTACAATTCGCAGTATCGTAAACTCTGAAGAGAAGCTTAATGTTCAGGAAGACCCCAATCTTGATTTATTCAGCGATTAAAAAAAGCGGACTAACAATCCGCTTTTCCATTTCTAAAATCTGAAACGCCTTTTCAAATCTCATCCCATTAAGTCCCACAATATCCCACTCAATCCCACAATTATCTCAACATTCAGTTATAGTTATAATATTAGTAGTCACCAAGTCGCAATTATCTCGGGTTATGCAGAAGAAGCTTTACAAAGTGAATATGCATTAAAAAATGCGAAGTTTGAAATTACCGCACCGAATAATACGAAAACCACAATTGAGCCAGATTCTAAGCTCAGTTCGGCAACTGTATTTGACTTGAAACTGCCTGAAGCTGGGACTTATACGGTCAAAACCAGTGCCAGTTATCCTTTGAAATATGTGCAAGATCAAAAAGAATGGAAAATGTTCTTTGATATGCCAGCAGACAAAGCACCTGTCAGAACTGAGCGTGATTTTATCATTCCTTCAGATTTAAAAGCGAAAAAATTTACACCTGTTGAAATTACCCGTGAATGGACATTTTTGACTTATGTGTCTAAAGAGAAGAATACGCCAGTGCAAGCAAGCACAGCACCGATTCAAGTTGAATTTTTAACCCATCCAAGTGAGCTAAAGGCCAATCAAACAGTGAAAATTAAAGTATCAAAAACCAATCAAGCATTGGCCAATGCCAATGTGGTCATTCGTGCTAAAGGGGCAACCGATAAGCAAGGCATTAGCTTGAAGACAGCTGCAGATGGCAGTGCTGATTTAGTTTTTGCTAAAGCAGGCGAGTATTTGATTGAAGTCAGCGAAGCAGTCGATACGAAGCAAAAGCCAAGCAATCAGTTCTATAGCATTATCAGTGTTGCTGTAAACTGACCTTTTAATGGAGATTAATCTAGAGAAATTATGCTATTTCAGAGTCTTTAAATGAAAAGACTAGTATAAGGATTAACCTTCGGTTCGACCTACTTTTCTTTCGGGAAAAGTAGGCAAAACCATTGCCATTCGCAAAACTCGTTCGCTACCAACATTTAACACTTTGCATCGCAAAAACATTATCTGGCAAAAGTAATCCTGTCTCAAACAGTTGCGAATGACGTTGCCGCGTATCTAAATATATGAGCTGCCTTTTATATGGTATATAAATCATTTAGATGATCATACATTTATAATATTAGCATCGAAGAGCTAGTTTGATTGATTTGACTCGTCATCCATTGCATTACTATAAAATTTAACGCCCAATTTAATTCGATCTCGACCATTGCTCATACGCCAGCGATTACTATCTCTGAGCGAATAAACACAGCCACAGTATTCCTGTTGATAGAACTCTTCACGTTTGCTGATCTCCAACATACGGACTGCGCCGCCATGTTTACGCCAGTTATAATCCCAATATTGGATATCTGGATAATGCGCCGCTGCACGCAGACCACAGTCATTGATTTGCTGCATATTCTTCCAACGTGAAATGCCCAGTGAACTGCTGATCAGACTAAAGCCATGTTCATAGGCATATAGTGCGGTACGTTCAAAGCGCATATCAAAACACATGGTGCAGCGAATGCCTTTCTCAGGCTCATTTTCCATGCCTTTGGCACGGGCAAACCAGTTATCCGTGTCGTAGTCACAATCGATAAACTGAATATTATGCTTTTCGGCAAAGCGAATATTTTCCTCTTTACGGATTAGATATTCTTTCACAGGATGAATATTCGGATTATAGAAAAAGATTGAAAAGTCGATGCCAGACTCAATCAAGGTTTCCATCACTTCACCTGAACATGGTGCACAGCATGAATGCAGCAACAGTTTGTCATGTCCTTCAGGTAGGCTGAGTGTTTGGCGTTCAAGCGTCTTTTGACTTGGATGAGGCATCGTCGGCATAGTCTGCAAAAGTGAATTGTTTATTGTAAAAGCTTTAAACGTCTGTGGAGCTCTAATTCCATGAAATGTTCTCAGCTCAAGCTGAAAATTTTTAAATACCAAAAGCATTGGAGTATTAATCGAAATTGGTGTGCTGAGTTTTTAAACGCCCGTGAACAGGTAAGTAATGAAATAAAAGTCATGGTGAGACAAACTAATTAATATCATGCTAAGATGAATTAAATTCAATAATGGTAGTGGTCGTGTTAGAACTCCGTCATTTAAAAACGTTAATTGCTTTAAGAGAGCACGGTTCATTAGTATCTGCAGCAACAGATTTATGTCTTACGCCATCGGCAATCTCACATCAATTAAAAGAATTGGATCACTGGTATGGGGTAGAAGTGGTTAACCGTCGTAGCCGTCCTGTGAGTTTTTCCAATGTGGGTGAACGTTTACTGAAACTGGCAGATGATGTACTGCCACAGGTGCAAATTGCACAAACCGATATTACCCGTATTGTGCATGGGCAAACTGGACGAATTATTTTCTCATCCGAATGCCATAGCTGTTTTGATTGGCTCATGCCATTACTCAATCAATATCGCCTGCAATATCCTGATGTGGACCTAGACTTTGCAGCAGGTTTCGAATCGAATCCGCACGAGTTATTGCAAAATGCGGAATTTGATTTATTAATTACGGCTGATCCGATTGCATTAAAAGGAATTGAGTATTTCCCAATCTTTGAATACGAATCTCGTTTAGTGCTTTCCAACACCCATCCCTTGGTACGTGCAGAGCAGGTTTCAGTCGAAGATTTAGCAGAAGAAACCTTAATTACCTATCCCGTTGATAAGCATCGTCTTGATATCATGGCGCACTTGTTTATCCCTGCCAATATTCAACCCAAACATATTCGGACCACCGATTTGACCCAAATGTTGATTCAATTGGTTGCCAGTGGGCGTGGTATTGCAGCATTACCTGATTGGGTCGTGAATGAGTATGAGCAAAAAGGTTGGGTAGTAAGCCGTCGTTTAACCTGTGTTTCACCACAAGGATTGAGACGTACCTTATATGCTGGTTATCGAACAGAAGATAAGGAAAAAAACTATTTTGAGGGCTTTATTAAGCAACTTGAAAAGTTTTCTAAGATGCGAACGGTTTATTACGAGCAATAATTGAGTTTTGATTGCAATTTATAAAAGGTAGAGGGAAATAGCCTTCTACCTTTTAGCAATAAGATAATGCATGCAAGCATTCAATATTTAAGACTTGCCAATGAGAAGAGATAAGATTCCTGCGGCAATCAATGGACCTACAGGAACACCGCGTAAGAGCGCAACGCCTGCAACCGTTCCAATCAGAAGTCCTGCAACTACATCGGGTTGATTACTCATCAGTTTGACACCGCGTCCACCGAGCCACGCCACTAATAACCCAACTGCAATCGCAGCCAATGATTTAATACTGATAAATGATTTTAGAATGCTTTCACCGCTGATTTTGCCGCTTGCGATCGGTGCAAGGACACCAATGGTCAGGATAATAATGCCTATATTCAAACCATGATTTTGAATATAGGGGAAAAACTGATTTAGAGGAGTCAGTTTAACTAAGATCAGGCATGCTGCTGCGACTGTGACTGCCGTGTTTTGACTAAAGATACCGCAGCCCAATAAAACAAGCAGAACCAATAAGTTGACATCAAATTGTGAAAACATGCGCGAAACGTTTGCGGGAAAGAAAGTTGAATTATACCGTAAAATATAGGCTAACTTCGGTTAAATTCATTTTAATAGCTGAGGGGAAGGCTTTCACAATCAGGATTTTGTAGATTCTCCAAGACATTAAAAAAGCCATCTTTCAACTAAAAGTTGAAGATGGCTTCCTTGTGCGAAAGAGATTAAGCCAATTTTTTGAATGTTCCATAATAGGCAATTTGTTCATCCCAGAACTGTTCCCATAAATCGCAATATTCAAGGCAAATTTGGCGGATCGATGCATATTCAGATTCAACACAGGCTTGTGCCAATACGAACCATAAATCGTCTTCATGATCATCATCAGCCGCTTCAGCAGATGCATCATGTGAAACACCATGAACATAGTAATAACCGCTATTAACATCAAAGCCGATAGCGTTGGTTGCTTGACGCAATGCAGGGCTAAATAAAATGACTTCCTCTTCCGCGACTGCTAACAGGGCAGAAACGGCTTGATAGCTATGAAATGAGTTTTCCAGATAATTGCGAACACGTTGTGAAATAAGAGAAGGTTGATAGTCATTCCGTTCTGCTTGACTGAGTTCAAAGTCATTTAACACATCTTCAAACAGTGGGTAGTGGGCATACTCAGGATTGCCTGAATAGTAACCTTCTTCGTCTAAACCAGGACGGAAACCAAATTCATCCAGAATATTAAGATTAAGTAAAAAACGAGGGAACATTTTTGAACCAGAGAGTAAGCGCGGTTCTAACTGTTTGGTTTGAAATTGAGCCATTAATAAAGCATCAGTAAATACTTGTACGATGGCATGGCGATATTCTAAATGAATGTGTTTTAAGGTTTCTTTATCAATTACACCGTCATTTAAAAGTTGAATAGCTGGATGGCGTGAAACAGGGTGATTTGAAATTTCTGCACGTAGTTGTTTCAGAAAGTTCAGGTTCTTGTTCCATTGTTCTGCAGAAATACTATTCTTCATTCCTTCAATAGCTTTCTGTCTTGGGTCGTTAAAGTTTTCAAATTTTTTTGGCATAGTCTTGTACTCGATGAATTAATAATATTATTGCTTTTCCAATTATTTAGTTAGATTTTGTTTGGTTGCTTATGAATATAACTATTAGTTCAACCAAAGAACTTTTTATTGGATGATTTAAATATAAAATGAATTTTTTGTGAAATCAATTTATTAAGTCGGCTAAAAAATAGCAAGAAAGTTTATGAATTAACTTAACTGTAAGTAAACAGTGAAGTGTTTCACGGAAAAAACAAATATTTTAAAAATAGAAAGATTTTTTTACAAATGATCTTGTATGTAGACTGATTTTTACATACCCTATAAAAGGAACAATAAAGAAAATACGACTTTTCTATTAATGCTCTTAAAATAACATAAACATACATAGTGGCCAGAATTTTCCAGCATGTAAACTATGTCTAAATAATGCATTAAGTTTTTTGATAGAATTCTACAAGGATAATAAAATGTCAAAAAAAGAAGATATTATTGCAACGGCTCTAGACCTTTTTAACCGTCATAACTACAGTTCTGTGGGTGTGGATCGAATTATTAGTGAGTCGGGTGTTGCTAAGATGACGTTCTACAAATACTTTCCTTCCAAAGAGAACTTGATCGAAGAGTGCTTGTCTCGAAGGAATAAAAGTATTCAGGCGGCCATTGAACATGAAATTAGCTTAATCGAAGCAGATGATTATTTGGGGAAAATCAAGGCAGTCTATTTTTGGCATTTATCTTGGTTCAATTCCGATGATTTTCATGGTTGTATGTTTCAAAAAGCTTCTTTAGAAATTCTACAACAATATCCCTCTATTATTGGGCCAATTGTCGAATATCGAGAGTGGTTAATGGCTTTGGTTGAAGATTTATTTGAAAAGGCTAAAGTATTTCAACCTCATGTGCTCACAGCCATGTATATCAATATTTTAGACGGTATGACAGCTTATGCAAAAGTGAATAAGGATCATGCCCAAATCGAAGAGTGTTGGTATTATATTGAGCGTTTGATTCATTTAGAGGCGGCTTAATTAATTATTTTGTTTAGTTTTTTTTAATGACGGTTTTATGAAAATTAATATAAATAAAAAATTAAGCTTAATTTAACTCATGTTTAAAAAAGAAAAACCGAGGTTAATACCTCGGTTTTTCTAGATTATTGATTGAAATTTATTTTTCAACAAATGCACGTTCGATGACATAATCACCCATCACGCCCATGCGTGGTGATTCAACTAAACCATGTTCATCAAGCAGTGCTGCAACATCTTTAAGGAAGGCAGGGCTACCACACAACATGGCACGGTCAGTTTCACGGTTAAAACGTGGTAAACCTATTTTTTCAAATAGTTCGCCAGATTCAATTGCAGTCGTTACACGACCTTGAGTATGGAACGGTTCACGTGTCACCGTTGGGTAATATACCAATTTGTCTTTAATCCCTAATTCTTCAAAGAACTCGTGGTTTGGTAGTTCATTTAAGATTAGATCTTGGTAAGCAAGTTCTGATACATAACGTGTACCGTGGACCATAATTACTTTTTCGAACTTTTCGTAAGTTTCAGGATCACGAAGCAGTGAAAGGAATGGAGCAAGGCCAGTACCAGAAGATAAAAGGTATAAATTTTTACCTGGTAATAAATCGTCGTGTACTAAAGTGCCTGTAGGCTTTTTAGAAATCAGGATCTCGTCGCCCACTTGTACTTTTTGTAAGATAGAAGTTAATGGACCGTCTTGTACTTTAATAGAGAAGAATTCGAGTTCTTCTTCATAATTCGCACTCGCGATCGAATAAGCACGCATTAAAGGCTTACCATTCACTTCAAGGCCGATCATCACAAACTGACCATTTTTAAAACGTAAGCTGGTGTCGCGTGTAGTTTTAAAACTGAAAAGCGTGTCATTCCAGTGGTGAACATGAGTAATGCGTTCAACGTTAAAAGCAGCCATTAAAGGTCTCGATCACAGTTAAAAGAAACAGATGGCTATTCTAATCTAAAATCATTCTCGATAAACTGAATATATTTAATTGTGTTTATAAGAAAAAGTGATGAGCAACTCAGTAGTCATGCCGATCATTGGCCATATGCATTCGCCTTATCGTGAGAAGTTTGGTATTCCGCGACAGCCAAATCTCGTACAAGTCGAGTCCTATATAGAGATGGCGGAGCCTTATAACGATATTCTGGCTTTTGAAGGGATCGAAGATTTTAGTCATTTGTGGCTGTTATGGCAGTTCCATGAAAACAAAAATCAAGATAACTCTTTGAATCAAATGTCTAAATTTCGTCCACAAGTGCGGCCGCCACGACTCGGTGGTAATCAAAAAATAGGTGTTTTTGCAACCCGTAGTATGTATCGTCCATCCCCAATGGGCTTGTCTGTGGTACGTTTTTTACGTGTTGAAAAGCAGGCTAAGTCAGTTCGCCTGTATGTTATGGGCAGTGATTTACTGCATGGTACACCGATCTTAGACATCAAACCGTATATCCAATATTCGGATGCGATTGCAGATTCACAGAGTGGTTATGCGCAAGAAGAGCCAATCCGTAAAACAGTGCTTTGGACGGAAACTGCACAGTCACAACAGCAACAGTTATTAAAGCAGAGAATTTTGGATAAAAAGATATTCGATGAACTGGAACAAGTGTTATCTTTAGATCCAAGACCTGCGTATCAAGATGATGCTGAGCGGGTATATGGCATGTGTTTTTCAGAATTGAATATTCGTTTTACAGTGGATGATCGGAGTGTCACAGTTGTAGCTGTAGAGCAAAGCTAAAAAACTTTAAAAAAATAATTGAGTCATACATTTGGGGAACTGACGGTGATACAAGCGCAGGCAAAATTTGCAAACTTTTCGTTTACGATTGATGTAACGTGGTGCTTAGAGCAACTACTGAAAGATGGTCGTATTACTGAACGGGATAAGTTACTCATCCAAACCACACATCGTCAGAAGGATCAGTTGAAATGGCATCCTTTGCAGTGGATTGCCAATTTTAATTTAAAAGATCAACTCAATGTCGGTTCCACGCTAGCGATGAATCGCTTGTGTCAGTGGTTGGCTGAAAAAGCAGATATTCCTTTATTTGTGATTGACCCACTCAAAGCAGATGTAGCTGCTTTAACCAGTGTCATGTCACAAGAATTTGCGGCCAGAAACCATATTCTGGCGGTGGAAGTACACGCAGATCGGATTTTGATTGGAACCGATCAACCCTTTACCACTGAATGGCTCAATAATTTGGAACGAAGCTTAGCGCCAAAGAAAATTGAGAAAGTGCTGCTCAATCCCGAGCAACTGCAACGTTATCTGGTTGAATACTATCAAGTCAGCCGGGCGGTCAGTTCATCGCAGAATGCCAGTATTTATGATCGGGAAAATAAAGGTGTTGAGGCTTTATTGCAGTTAGGCGATACCCAAAACCCTGATGCCAATGATCAGCATATTGTAAAGTTGGTAGATTGGGTGCTGCAATTCGCCTTCGAGCAAGGCGCCAGTGATATTCATTTGGAGCCAAGGAAAGATAAAGGTAAGGTACGTTTCCGTATTGATGGTGTTTTACACACGATCTATAACATGCCTGCCAATACACTCACTGCAGTGATTTCGCGCATTAAAATCTTGGGTCGTATGAATGTGGCTGAGAAGCGAAAACCGCAAGATGGGCGCTTAAAAACGCGTACACCGAAAGGGCAAGAAACAGAATTGCGTCTTTCTACCTTACCGACCGCCTTTGGCGAAAAGTTGGTGATGCGTATCTTTGACCCAGAAGTGTTGGTCCGTAGTTTCCAGCAATTGGGTTTTGAAGGGCATTTATTGCAGAGCTGGCAGCAACTCACTCAGCACAGTCACGGCATTATCTTGGTGACAGGCCCAACAGGTTCAGGTAAAACCACTACGCTGTATTCATCGTTAAAGCAATTGGCAACCGAGCAGGTCAATGTCTGTACTATTGAAGACCCGATTGAAATGCTGGAGCCAAGCTTTAACCAAATGCAGGTCAATCCGAATATTGAATTAGGCTTTGCGGATGGTGTGCGTGCCTTAATGCGTCAAGACCCTGACATTATTATGGTCGGTGAGATTCGTGATCACGATACTGCAAATATGGCGATACAAGCGGCATTAACAGGGCATTTGGTGCTTTCTACTTTACATACCAACGATGCGCCGTCGAGTTTGACGCGTTTACATGATCTTGGAATCCAACCGTTCCTTACCGCAGCAACAATTTTAGGGGTATTAGCACAACGTTTGGTGCGTCGTCTTTGTCCGCATTGCAAACAGCAAACCGCCATCAATGAGCAAGAATGGGAACATCTCACTTTTGACTATATGATGGATATGCCGACTACAATGTATAAGGCTGTAGGATGCGAGGTGTGTCGTCAGACCGGTTATAAAGGCCGCGTTGGCATTTATGAATTCATGCCAGTGAGTTTGGAGTCAAAGTCGTTGATCAGTGCAAATTGCACACTCAATGATTTAAGAGCACAGGCCAAAAAAGAAGGGATTGAGCCCTTGCGTATTGCAGGGGCACGTAAAGTCCTTGAAGGGGTAACCACTTTGGAAGAAGTTTTACGCGTGGTGCCTCTGAGTTAAACAGAAAATTTGAATCTTCAGATTCACCTCATCTTCATTTGTTTTAATGCCTACATCGAAATGATGAACCACAATGAGGGTATCAAGATGAACGTTTTTTCTAAAGTTGCAGTGATTGCTGGTTTGGTTGGTGTGACAACTTTTGCAGTTGCAAATACAAATGCAGTAAATCAACAAGCACTGGCACCAACTCAAATCACTACCGTTAAACAAGCATTGACGATGAAAGATGATACGCCAGTGCAATTAAAGGGTTATGTGGTGAAAGCAACAGGTGATGAGAAATATCAGTTTAGCGATCAAACCGGTTCAATCACCGTCGATATTGATGATGACTTATGGCAAGGTAAAGCCGTATCGGCAAAAACGCCTGTGACATTGATTGGTGAAATTGATATTGATTACAAACCAGCCAAGCGTGTTGAGGTTGATGTAGACCAAGTTCAATTCTAAGTAAGCTGATCATCCCAAAAGACCACATGACAATCATGTGGTTTTTTGCTTATGCTTTATTCTCAGAAAAATGTTATAGATCAAGTGAGAGGATTATTTTATGCGAATTTTATTGGCTGAAGATGATGCCTCTCAGGCAGAGAGTATTAAAGACTGGTTAGAGATGGATGGTTATAGCGTTGATTGGGTTGAACGTGGTGATCATGCCATCTTGGCGGTCGAACAGCATCAATATGATTGCATCTTACTGGATCGGGGCTTACCACAGGCCACAGGGGATGACATTCTGAAAGCGATTCGCCGTCAGGACAGCAAAACTCCGGTTATTTTTATTACGGCCAAAGATCATATTCATGATCGGGTCGAAGGTTTAGACCTTGGTGCTAATGATTATTTGGTGAAGCCATTTAATTTAGAGGAATTATCGGCACGGGTCCGTTCACAATTACGCCAGCATCAAGCCCAAGCAGGGCTGTATCTAAATTTTTCCGATTTACAGCTAGACCCACAAGCCAAAACACTGAGCAAAGCAGGACAGGCCATTAATCTGACCGCAAAGGAATTTCAGATTTTGCATAAACTCATGCAAAAGCCCGATCATATTTTGACACGGGAACAATTGGAAGAATCCTTATATGCATGGGGGGATGAAATTGAAAGTAATGCCATTGAAGTGTTTATTTATCAGATTCGGAAGAAAATTGGCGGGCAATATATTAAAACCATTCGTGGTTTAGGCTATCGCATGCATCAGGAATAACAGCATGAAAGTGGTGTCTTTACAAAGCAAACTGGTTAAAACCTCTTTAATCAGCTCCGTCGTTGCAGGATGTGTGGCACTGCTTTTATTCGCGGTCATTTCTGCGTACCAAACCATGCAAGTACAAGACGAAATCATGGATGAGATTTCAGATATGTTGCTTATCGCGGATTTAACCAGCCCCTCTGGGCAGCAAATTGATGAGCTCAGTGATCAGTTTGATATTCAATATCGTTTGAGCAATCAGCAGCAGGTACTGACCCAGTCAGAAGGCTTTCATCTCGATCAACAGTATTACAGTTTGATTGAGGCCGCACATGGCGACTATGGTTTGATTTGGCAGAAAGGTCAACTCTGGCGAAGTTATGCGGGTGAAGATGAAAATTCGCATATGCAAGTGTTGATATTGCAACCTTTAGAGGAACGTTTCCAAGATTTACTGCATAACTTTGTGGGATATGCACTGGTCTTAATGTTGGTGTGGTTAATGCAGTGGATCATGCTGCATTTTCTGATCAAGCGCCAATTTAACGTAATTCATCAATTATCAAAGCAAATCTCGGCCAAGAATGCGGATGATCTTAGTCCTGTTCAAGCGGGTGAGGTGGAGTTAAAAGAACTACAACCGATGTTGGGTCAGCTTAATCGCTTATTACAGCGCTTAGACCACTCCCTACAGTCTGAACAACGTTTTACCGCGGATGCCTCGCATGAGTTACGTTCTCCTTTGTCTGCGATTCAGATGCGTTTGCAGTTATTGCAGCGTAAATATCCAGAACGCGCAGTTGACTTTAGCCAAATGCAGCAGGATGTGAGTCGAGGTATTCAAATTTTAGAGAATTTATTGTTATTGGCACGTTTAGACCCAGAGCACACGGATAATTTGCCCAAGACTTATCTTTCGATGCAGGAGAGTGTTGAAGAGGCAATACAGGCACTTCACTTATTTGCCAAGGAAAAGCATATTCAATTGCATTGGCAGGCTGCAGCAGATCTGCAGGGGCAGATTCTTGCCAATCCGCAGTTGATCTTTACCTGTGTTCGAAACCTTGTGGACAATGCCATTCGATACACGCCAGAATATGGACAAGTCTATATCTCTTTACAGCAACAGCAGCAATATTTGGCTTTGATTGTAGAAAATGAAGGCCAAGGGATGGATACAGAAAATTTAGCACGTTTGGGTGAACGTTTTTATCGGGCTTTGGGAAGCAAAACACAAGGCTCTGGTTTGGGTTTATCGATTTGCAGCAAAATTGTCGAGTTACATCAAGGTAAAATTCAGTTTGAACAGTCCCAATATGGTGGTCTGAAGGTCAGCATCCTGCTTAAACGTTAAGTTGGGTTGGGGTTGAGATCAAACGCATTAAAAAAGCAGTATGCGCTGACATACTGCTATTCCCACGTTTTTTGTTATTGTCCGATTATTATTATATTACTTCGTTAAAATCAGGCGATTATTACGGGTTAAACGTAAGCGATATTCCTCACCAGCATGCATGATGCGGATTTCGCGACCTAAGGCAAAAAGGTTGTTTGAATGCAACATTGGCAATGATTGAGCTGCATCGGTACTACGAGTAAATAGGCTGAATGGTGCGTTCATTTGTTATGCTCCGTGGTGTGTTTTTTAATGTTTTAAATGATAATCATTATCGAATAGACCTGTCAACGGAAATTTTAAGAATTTACAAAATCATCTATTAATTTTATTTTTTGACATGGGAATGCCGAGTTAAATTCCTTAGAATGGATCTGAAAAGCTGAGAGATTTTAAACGGTTATGACAAAAGCTACAGTTGATGTTGCGATCGCAATTTTATTACACAAAACTAAAGTTTTAGTGGGTTGGCGACAAGCAAACCAACATCAAGGCAACAAACATGAATTTCCTGGCGGAAAAGTTGAGCAGGGTGAAACACCTGAACAGGCTTGTCGTCGAGAAATTTATGAGGAAGTTGGCATTGGTTTAAAAGAGTGGCATGCTTTTGATCTGATCCAACATGAATATGAAGACATCATTGTCAATTTATACTTATTCCATGCTTATGTACCTGATGAGTTACTTAATCTTATTCATCAACCATGGGCTTGGTATAACCGTGATCAATTGATTGATCTCAATTTCCCGAAAGCAAATACCGTAATTCTGCAACGTTTAAGTTGGCCACATCTGATTAAAATTAGCGATCAGATCGATGCTTTGCCGCAACAAGAGGCGCTATTGTATTGGCGTACACAAACGGATGATATTGAGCAAATTGAGCAACAGCTTGATGCTTTAAAGGTTGATCAATTGAGAAAACTCATTGTTAATGTTGATCTGTGGCAAAAACTAAGTGTAAAACTGCAAAACAAGATACAGACCATTCATTTAAAGCAATCGCAGCTGATGAGTTTAAGCAAAGGTGGCTTGGTCGTGGGGAAACGCTTTATCGCTGCTTGTCACGATGCTGTGTCGTTACAACACGCTCAGCATATTGGCTGTGATGCTGTGTTTTTGAGTCCTATACATGCCACAGAGACGCATCCAGAAACGAAAGTATTGGGGTGGGATCGTTTTCAGGAATTGGCACAGAATAGTGATATTCCTGTATTTGCTTTAGGTGGGCTTGCACTGGCAGATTTAGAACAAGCCCAAAAACATCATGCTTATGGGCTTGCTGGAATTCGACAGTTTAGTTCAATTGATTAAGCTTAAAGTGTCTGAATGGTTCTACGTGCTTCTTGGGCCTTAATGGTATGACCGCGTGCTTCGCTCGCTTTCAGGATGATAAACCAAAGCTGTTTCTTCATAGCGTTGCTTTGCGCATAACTTAAGCCACGACGTGCCAATGCTTCGGCATTGGCATATTCTTTGCGCTGATCCGCGATCATTGCCAAATACAAATAAGTTTCTGTGGCTTGTGGCGCAATACGTTGTGCTTGTAAGGCATAACGCTCAGCTTCTGCGAGTTGCTGTTGCTTATAAGCCACTTGTGTTTTCTGCATTAAAGTCTTAAATGCAGGTAACTGGCTACCATCATTAAACTTCTGCTGAACCTTTTGTTGCGGAACAACAACGGGAACACTTTGACGTTTAATTTCTTTCTGTTCATAAGGTGTAATTTTTACACCAGAAGAAGGTTGGGTGACCTTCTTCTTTTGCGAGCTACTCGTTGGTGGCTGATTTGCAGGTTTGGTGGTTTTCTCTGGTGCAGTTGTACAACCTGCGAGTAGCAGCACACCAAGTAGAACCGTGGTTTTATTCATCATGTCCAATCATCCTTGTAAACTTAATTGTCACTGTTACCGTTATAGCTGCCGCTAGAAATAACGCGTGTTGGAGTGTGATTGGATAAATCTGTATCCATTTGAGTTTCACTTTCACGAATATAGTTGCTTATACCGTCATTATGATCATCTGTAGGTGTTGCATCGTTCGGAATATAAGTTGGTTCTACTTCGTAGTGAGATTGACCGCATAAGGTTGCACGACGTGGTACGGTCTGACGCAGTAATGGAATATACATCGCACCATCACAGCCTTGAGCAGATAAATCACCGCTGGCACTATCAATCCATTGCCATTGAACATTATCGGTTTGGCGCAGATTGACAGGTTCTTGACGGAGCTGTTTCATCACATTGATCCACACAGGCAATGCACCTGATGAACCAGTTAAGCCAGTGACTTTATTGTCATCCAGACCTAACCAGACAACTGCAACATGATTGCCAGAATAACCTGCGAACCATGAGTCTCTGGTGTCATTTGTAGTTCCAGATTTACCTGCTAAATTGAGTGATTCTGGTAGGCTGTTATATGCAGAACGACCCGTACCAGAACGCATCACTTGCTGTAGGCCATAGTTAAGAATGTAGGCAGCAGCAGGATCAATGGTTTGTTGTACATTTAAGCCATAACGTTCCAGTAAATGGCCTTTGGCATCGACTACGGTACGAATTGAACGTGGTGGGTATTTAAAGCCACCTGTCGCAAAATTACCGTAAATGCTCAATACTTCCATTGGTGACATATTTACAGCACCAAGGTAAATCGAAGGGTAGGCAGGGATATCAGAACTTACCCCGAACTGTTTGAGCTTATTGCTGAATGCAGATAAACCAAATTCATTGGCTAAGCGTACAGTAGAAAGGTTGTATGAATTTGCTAATGCTTGTTGCATTGGCACAACACCATGTTCACCACCACTATAGTTCTTCGGTGTCCAGCTCTTGTCACCATCAATCGGAATATTGACTGCACTGTCTTCAATTGGGCTTGCCCATGTATAACGCCCAGATTCGATTGCATTTAAATAAATAATTGGTTTGAGTAATGAACCCACTTGACGTTTAGCATCTAAGGCACGGTTAAAGCCTGTAAAGTCTTGAGTGGAACCCACAGCCGCAACCAGTTCACCATTTTCAGGATGAGCAACCAGAACCGCACCTTGCAAGTTTTTCAAACGGGCAGGGTTGGCTTTGGCTAAACGATCGACAGTGCTCTTAAATGCATTTTGGACTTGGGTCTGTGCAATTGGATCAAGTGTGGTAAAGATTCTTAAGCCTTGATTGGTAATATCACTTTCTTGGTATTCAGTACGAAGTTGACGACGCACAATATCCAAGAAATCTGGGAATTTTGCAGGGCCTAAGGTTGGCTTACTCACCACATTTAATGGACGAGCAATCTCATCTTGATATTCTGCTTCTGTTAAATAGCCCATCACTTTCATGTTGTTTAAAACAACATCACGGCGCTTTTTCGCAGATTCAGGATTACGCCAAGGGTTATATAAAGAAGGGCCTTGAACCAGACCAACCAAGTAGGCTTGCTGTGAAATATTCAGCTCACGTAGAGGTAAACCAAAATAAAACTGTGATGCTAGACCATAGCCATTAATCGAATAGCTGCCATTTTGGCCTAAATTCACTTCATTTAAATAGGCTTCAAGAATTTCATCTTTGCTGTAATGTAATTCAATCAATATAGCCATCAATGCTTCATTGACTTTACGTTTCAGCGTTTTCTCTGGTGATAGATAGAAATTCTTGACCAACTGCTGCGTTAAAGTTGAACCACCTTGACGGCGACCACCTGTGGCATTACTGACCAAGGCACGTGCTGTACCACGGATCGAAATACCATGATGATGATAGAAATTACGATCTTCTGTTGAAATTAGCGCTTCAATCAGGGTTTTTGGAACTTTATTTAGTTTGATTAGAACGCGGTCTTCATTGTGCTGTGGATAAATACCACCAATCAATAAAGGCTCTAAACGAGCGACACCTGTACTCGAAGGCTTGGTTGAACGGATTTCACTCACCTGACCATCAGCGAAAGCAAGTTCTAGCACTTGCTCAGGTTCATTACTATCGCCATAGTCAAAACCGCGGGTATGTACATACATCTGGTTGCCTTGTACTACATAGCTACCAGACTTGTCATAATTCGCTGTGTTTTTGTAACCTAGTAATTTTAACTCTTGGGTAAAATTCTCTTGAGTAATCGGTGCACTAGAATAGATTTCTAATGGGCGAGCAAACACCTTGGCAGGGATGTCCCAACGCTGACCTTCAAACTTGTCACGAATAATATTATCCAAGCGGATCAGATAGATACTAAAAGCAACAAAGACACCTATCACTAACATTGAGAAAATGAGTGCTAGAAAACCAATACCACGTTCAAACTTCATAGATTTGCGTTAAAACCAAAACAATGTCGGTAATGATGCGATAGCTTATTGTCATTTTGCAATCATAAAACTGTGAATAAATAGCAACATGCAATAAAAACTTTAAGAATGCGTTGACATTAAACGTATAAAAAAACAACGGATAGACATTTTTATACTTTTTAATCAATCATCAACGCAACATTGGTTGTTAATGATATGATAGTCAGTAATCGCGACGGAGCTGAATTATTCGTGCAAATTTCACATAAATCCTTTCGAAATATTGGTCTAATTGGACGACCAGACAAGTATTCTGTAGTAGAAACGTTATGTTTAATTCATGATCATTTGATCACTTTAGGTTTAAACCCCGTTTTTGATCAGGAAACAGCCAAACTGGTGCCTTATAGTTATGGGCAGACAGTGAGCCGAAATTTACTTGGGGAAGTGGTTGATTTAGTTGTAGTTGTAGGGGGGGATGGTTCACTTTTACATGCTGCACGTGCATTGGTTCGACATAATACGCCTGTAATTGGAATTAACCGCGGTCGACTGGGCTTTTTAACAGATATTAAGCCAGCAGAAGCGATATTTAAGCTTGATCAGGTGCTACAAGGTCAATTTCAGCTAGATCGCCGTTTCTTGTTGGAAATGGAAGTTCGTACCAATGGTGAAACGATTTATGATGCAATTGCATTGAATGATGTGGTTTTACACTCTGGGAAATCGGTTCATATGATCGATTTTGAACTGAATATTGATGGACAATATGTCTATCGTCAGCACAGTGATGGCTTGATTGTTTCAACGCCAACAGGTTCAACCGCATATTCACTGTCAGGTGGCGGGCCAATCTTACATCCGAGTATGGATGCGATCGCTTTAGTGCCGATGCATCCACATACGTTGTCGTCACGACCGATCGTGGTGGGTGGTCACAGTGAAGTTAAAATTACCATTCGTGAAAACCGTGTTTTGCCGATGGTCAGTGCCGATGGTCAACATAGTGTTGCATTAAATGTCGGTGACACGGTGCATATTCGCAAACATCCGTTTAAACTAAGCTTATTACATCCACCAGGTTATGATTTCTATATGGCATGTCGTACCAAATTGGGGTGGAATCAAGATTTTGAATCTTTTCAACAGGATGACTCATGAATATTGAACAAATGCTCGCTATTTTAAATCCTGAAATTGTTGAGCGCCTTCGTACTGCTGTTGAAATTGGCAAATGGCCAAATGGGATTGCATTAACCAAAGAACAGCGTGAAATCTGTATGCAAGCAGTGTATGCATGGGAAATGGAACATTTACCAAAAGAACAGCGTAGCGGTTATATCGATCGTGGTACTAAAGAAGACGGTGAGGAGTGTGATGATGACCACCATCACAACGAACCAGAATTCAAACCGATTCGTTTTGTTTAATTTAAGAAGCTCAGTGATTACTGGGCTTTTTTTATGTTTACAAAATATAATAAAGAATCTTATGAAACATTTAAAATCTGTTTATGCACTATTATCTCTTATATTTTTTAGTGATGCTGTATTGGCTAAACAACCCATTGAATGTTTACTCAAGGTGAAGGTCGTTGCCAACCAGAAATACACTTCTCCCCAAACCGAATATACAAGTATAAAGAACGATGGTTATCCCATGTTATTGATTGGGATTCAGGTGATGGAGTCGCAATCAATACGAAGCTCCCAAAAGGTCAAAGCGCATCATGCATATTGTAAGGCACTTATAGGTCAACAACGAGATGCTTATCTTTCGGGTCCTTACGATCCTAACAAGATTACAATCAAAATAGGTGATCACCTGAAGCTAAGAAATATTCATTCTTCAGGTCGGGAATATCCGTTTTGGCCAGATTTTTATTATATTGAAACTTAAAACCAAGGCTATCCGATATAACCTTGGTCATTCGTATAATCAGAAACGACTCTTCCACAATTCTTTCGCTTTTTCCATTGCATCATCATAGCTATTGACTACACCCATGGTATACAACGCGATTCCCATCGTTTCGACGATTGCCAATTCGCCATATTCATGCGTATGTTCGCCCAACCAAACCGCTTTAAACACAGCTAAATCAAGCTCTTCTTCAATCGGACTACGGTCAGGGGTTAACTTTGGTAGTTCGTGTTCGTACAATTCACCATTTTTAATGCCACAAATTAACGTTTTGGCATCAGGATTACGTTCAAACTCACCACCTTCACCTTTAATCACTGCACTGTTTTGATAACCCAAGCGGAACGCAGTCTGTTGATGTGAAGTACGATAAGCTGGATGGAAGATCGCTTGTAAGGTCGCTTTGGTATTAAATGGATTAATTAAGCGTGCCAAAGTATGGATTGGAGAGCGTAACCCCATCACATTTCTTAGCGAGATCAATTCACTTAGAATTGGTGAAATGGCTTCAAGTGGTAGATAAGCAAAATTGTGCTGTTCAAGTTGTTCACGGACATCCTGTTGATTTTGACAAATTGAAAAGCCTAAGTATTGTAAAACTTGTTCGGTATAGACACGGTTAATGGTGTGACCTGATGCACCATGCATCACAATCTTGTAACCATGATGTGCTAAAGTCAGTGCTGCCAATAAGAACCATGGATAGTGCTTACGCTTGCCTGCATAAGAAGACCAGTCAAGATCGACCTCAAGTGGCTGAAAGTTGAGTTGATCTCGCGTAGCTTGGACAAAACCTGCTAATTCATCGACAGATTCCTCTTTAACACGCAAGAGCATCAAGAATGCACCCAACTGCACATCCAAGACTTCATCTTTTAAAATCATGCTAAAGGCTTGATAGGCTTCTTCATAACTGAGCGAACGGGAACCAGTTTTGCCCTTACCTAAAATACGCACATATTGAGCAAAAGGATGTTCAGCGGTTTTATAGATATTACGTTTTGTGTTCATGGTCGTATTGAAGGTTGTCACAAAGAATAAAACGAATATGACATAAAACTGAGCTGTGTAGCATAAAAAAACCAACAAGCTGTTTAATCAATAAGCAACTGTTGTCTAAAGATAGACGATGCAAACAAAATTATTGACCGAATCAGTCTAGTGATTTGATGTAAACGGGACATGACAACCTATCTAAAAGTTATTAGCATGACTGCGAACGAATTTTTAAGAACAATGAAAGCGAAAGGAAATAATGATGTTAGCTTACGATTCAGATTTGGAACTCTTCCGCGATAACTTTAAACGCTTTATGAGCGAGCAGATTGCACCTCATTATGAGCAATGGGAACGTGAAGGCATCATGCCGCGTTCAGTATGGAACGCATTAGGCGAAAATGGATTCTTGTGTGTCGATGTCCCAGAAGAATACGGTGGTTATGGTGTGCCAACGCATTATTCATTGATGTTGGTTGAAGAGTCTGCACGTGCGGGCTACTGTGCATTATCAACCGCGATTTCATGTCACTCTGAAATTGCAGCACCCTATATCCAACACATTGCAACAGAAGAACAAAAACAGTATTGGTTACCAAAAATGGTATCGGGTGAAGTGGTCGGTGCCATTGGCATGACAGAACCAGGTGCTGGTTCAGATTTACAGGCGATGCGTACCAGTGCCATCCTGCAAGATGATCATTATCTGTTAAATGGTTCAAAAACCTTTATTTCAAATGGTCAGCATGCGGATCTTGTAGTTCTTGCAGTGAAGACGGATCCACAAGCACGTGCCAAAGGTGTGTCTTTGATGTTAGTGGATACACATTTAGAAGGCTTTAAAAAGGGCACCAACCTCGACAAAATTGGTTTGCATTCACAAGACACCTCAGAATTATTCTTTGATAATGTCAAAGTACCGAAAGATCAATTGTTGGGTCAAGCAGGGCAAGGTTTTGCTTACTTGATGCAAGAGCTTCCGCGTGAACGTACTGCGATTGCTGCGACTGCATTGGGTGCAATTCGTGGTGCGATTGATATTACCACGCAATATGTAAAAGAACGCCAAGCCTTTGGTCAGGCAATTTCACAATTCCAAAATACACGTTTTGTATTGGCACAAGCGAAGATTGATGAGTTGGCAACAGCCGCTTTCTATAATCAAAACGTGGCTTTATATAATGAAGGTAAACTGGATGTAGAAACGGCCGCAGCCTTGAAGAGCTTTAGTACTGATATGCAAATGAAAGTGGCTGACAACTTGCTGCAATTATTTGGTGGCTACGGCTATATGACTGAATATCCAATTTCACGCTTCTTTGTTGATGCGCGCATTCAGCGTATTTATGGCGGAACCAACGAGATTATGAAAGAAATCGTGGCGCGTGGCATTATCGGTAAAGCTTAATTGGCATTTATCTCGTCAAATAGCCTGCTTTTGAGCAGGCTGTTTTGTTTTAACTATTTGCTTGGTCTTTGGATCATGGGATAGTTCTGTTGTTTAGGTAATTGCTGTAAGGCTTGGTTGATCTTTCTAAGAAACTCATTGGCTTCATCTTGCCGAAAGGTATCTTCCGTATATTCACTGCGTTGTTGAAAGCGGCCACAGCCTCGTATTTGCATATTAGATGGATTAAATGACCAGTCATTGGTGTTTTTTAAGTTGATATCTAAGTCACTTTCACAACTTTTCCATAAATTTAAGAATGCATTGGATTGTTCTGATTTAAACCCTGTTGCAGGGTAAACCGTAAAGCCCTGCATTGCGGGATTGGCATATTGAATAAACCGCTCAACCGGCATACCGCCCCAAAGGATTGCAGTATTTTCAGGCAAGGCGATACCAGTTAAGTTCTGTTCTTTTAAAGCATGAGTTTGCTGAAATTCTTGTTTAAAGTGCTGTGATTGATAAGTCAATTTGGTTTGATGGGGGATGGGAATTCCTCGAGCTTGACTGCCCACAGGAGTGATAAAGTAAGGTGAGCGATCGGTGCCATTGCAACCTGCAATCATGGGGCAACCGCTACATGCGGTTAAACCGATACTAATTAGGCTCAGTAAAGCTAAGCTGAAAATCTTATTCATTGTATTTACTGTTGTTATGACATCTTCTTGCAGTATAACCAATCTATTCTATAGAAAAGTTCAAATTTAAGTGGAACAAATAGCCCGCTTAAATTTAGCTATGTTTATTCAGGACTTTATGGTGTTGGTTCATCAAATAGATTTGAACAACTTTGTGGCTGACAACCTGCCAACATAATCGCTTTCGGTAAGCTGGCATACATATTAGTCAAATGCTGTTCAGCAGGATGTCGATAATTCAAGAACAAGAAATGCTTTGAACGTTGCTGATTAAAGTTTTGATAGAAGTTATTCTGCTTCTGCAAGGATTCAGCGTCTGGTGTTGGACTTCGACCATGTTCATGTGTACCCACTGTGGTCATCAGCATGATATCTTGAGTTTTATTTTGATTCTTTAACCAATCTGCCTGCCGATTGAGCAACGCATAATTATCAAACCAGAGTGAAGGGCTGGCCGCAATATAACGTTGAAACATTTGCGGTTGGCTAAAGAAAGTGTGTAAAACAAATAGTCCACCAAAGGAATGTCCAAATAAACTCTGTTGCTGTGGATTAACTTTAATTTTGGTTTGAATCGCAGGCTTTAGTTCTTTCTCAAGAAATTGAATGAATTGGTCTGCGCCACCATAAGTGTACTTGGCTTGTTTTTGAAATTCAGCCGATGCTTTTGGGGTGTAGTCTAAAGCACGTTTTTCGACATCAAAACTGTTTTGCTGTGGGTAGCCGATTGCAACAATAGCGACTGGACTCAAGCCCAAACGATTGGCACCACCACCCACCGACTTAGCAATATTGGCAGCACTATCAAATGCGGCATTGCCATCCAATACATACAGCACAGGAAAACCTTCACTTGGGACTTCACCAGCAGGAACCGAGATCTGAATCAAATAATCATGTTTTGTATATTTGGATGCGATTACAAAGCTTTGTTGAATATTGGTTTGTGATTTAAGAGGCGCTTTATTTGAACTCGAGATCGTCGGTTGAGCAAAAGCCAATGGTGTTGCCATGAGCAGAGAAAAAGTCAAAATACCAAGTGGTTTAAACATAATTTATTCGCAAGCATTGAAATTTTGCTAGCAATATATAATGAAAATCATTATCAATAAAGTTCGGTAATAAAAAGAGTTAAAACTCAGCGTGTTTAATAGCTTAAAGTGTTGTTATACTAGCTCGGATAATCAATTCACAGATGAATTGTAATCCATTCTTATAGATGATTTTGCTGAGGCTGCATTCAATGGTAAACGATGGACAAAACACATCGAATTCACTTAATTTAGAACAAATTCGTAACGATATTGATAGTGTTGATCAACAAATCCAAGAGTTACTCAACCGCCGTGCGACGCTTGCAGAAGCTGTAGCCAAAGCGAAATTTGCATCCGAAGAGAATCCGCTGTTTTATCGACCTGAACGTGAAGCTCAAGTGCTGCGTAAAGTCATGGAGCGTAATCAGGGACCTTTGTCTGATGCGACCATGGCACGTTTGTTCCGTGAAATCATGTCAGCATGTTTGGCACTTGAAGCACCACAAAGCATCGCATTCCTCGGACCAGAAGGGACTTATACCCATTCTGCGGTATTAAAGCATTTTGGTAAAGATGCTGTTGTGCGTCCATTGCCAACCATTGATGAAGTATTCCGTGAAGTTGAAGCGGGTAGTGCACATTATGGTGTCGTTCCCGTGGAGAACTCATCAGAAGGTATCGTCAACCATACACTGGATTGCTTTAAATCATCGACAGTTAATGTAATTGGTGAAGTTGAACTTCGTATCCATCATCAGTTCCTTGTATCTGAAAATACTCGCAAAGATAGTATTAAGCAGATTTATGCGCATCAGCAAACTTTGGCACAATGCCGTAAGTGGTTAGATGCACATTATCCAGGTGTAGAGCGTGTCGCGCTAAACTCAAATGCGGAAGCGGCACGTCGTATTCGTAACGAGTGGCATTCAGCTGCGATTGCATCTGATATTGCGGCAAGTATGTACAACCTTGAGATTTTACATAGCAATATTGAAGATAATCCTGAAAATACCACACGTTTCCTTGTGATTGGGCGTGAGAAGATTCCTCAAAGCGGTAATGATAAAACCTCTTTATTGATCTCTGCGCATGATCGTGCGGGTGCTTTATTGGAAATTCTTGCGCCGTTTGCCAAGCATCAGATCAGCTTGACCAGTATTGAAACGCGTCCTGCATTGCCTGAGAAATGGGCTTATGTGTTCTTTATTGATTTAGAAGGACATATCGGTCAGGAAAATGTTGCGGCGGCATTGGAAGAAATCCGTCCAATGGTAAAAGAGTTACGCGTACTCGGTTCGTATCCAATCGCTGTTTTATAATCCCGTTTTATCGTATGGATAGATGACTTCGGTATCTATCCATATCAAAGTCGTCTCATTAGGCAAATATGTTTTATGTCTCAACCATTATTTAAGAAAGTTGCATTTATTGGGCTTGGACTGATTGGGTCGAGTCTTGCTCGTGTGATTGTGGCAGAACAACTTGCAGCTCAAATTGTGGCTTCAACACGCTCAAAAAAAACATTAGAAGATGCTAAGGCACTCGGTCTTATTCAACACGGTTATGCAACGCCAGAAGAAGCAGTTCAGGATGCAGATTTAATTGTTTTAGCATTACCTGTTCGTGCGACACAAAAAGTGTTGGAACAGATCAAGCCTTATCTTGCAGACAATGTCATCATTACCGATGTCGGTAGTACCAAAGGCAATGTGGTTGAAGCCGCAAAAGCCGTATTTGGTGAAAATCTACCTGTTGGTTTTGTACCAGGGCATCCGATTGCAGGTGCTGAGCATACTGGGGTACATGCAGGTAAAGTTGATTTATTCGTCAATCATAAAGTGATTTTGACACCACTTCCAACCAGTGCTGATTGGGCGGTTGAAAAACTGATTCAACTTTGGTCTGCTGCAAAAGCAGAAGTGATTTGTATGGATGTCACCAAACACGATGAAGTATTGGCACATACCAGCCATTTACCGCATTTGATGGCATTCAATCTGGTCGAGCAACTGGCAAATCGTGAAGATAATTTAGATATTTTCCGCTATGCAGCAGGAGGTTTTCGTGACTTCTCGCGTATTGCTGCCAGTGATCCACAGATGTGGCATGATATTTTCTTTGCCAATAAAACTGCAATTCTGAATGCTGTTGATGGCTTTGAACAGCAATTGTCCGTTTTAAAGAAATTGATTGAACAGGAAGATTCGCACGCGTTGATGGGACTGCTCGGGCATGCTCAAGCAGCACGTCAGCACTTTAACCATATGTTGGCCAAAAAACCTTTGATGGAGAAAAACAAGGTGACACAGCAATTTACCATTTTACCGGGAAAGAAAACATTTACAGGTAAATTCACCGTACCAGGTGACAAATCTGTGTCACATCGCTCAATCATGTTTGGGGCGATTGCAGAAGGCACAACACATGTAACAGGCTTCTTGGAAGGTGAAGATGCACTCGCAACTTTACAGGCTTTCCGTGATATGGGTGTGAGCATCGAAGGACCGAAGAATGGTGAAGTCACTATTCATGGCGTGGGCATGCAAGGTTTAAAAGCGCCAGTAAGTGCTTTGTATATGGGTAACTCTGGCACCAGTATGCGTTTGCTATCTGGCATGTTGTCTGCGCAGAAGTTCGATTCAGTGATGACCGGTGATGCGTCATTGTCTAAACGTCCAATGGAACGTATTGCAAAACCACTTCGTGAAATGGGTGCACTCATCCAAACCACCGGTGAGAAAGGCACACCTCCAGTCAGCATTACAGGTAGCCAAGCATTAAAAGGCATTCAATATGACTTACCAATGGCGTCTGCTCAGGTGAAATCAGGCATTTTATTGGCGGGTTTATGGGCTGCGGGTGAAACTTCAGTGACTGAGCCAGAACCAACCCGTGATCATACCGAGCGTATGTTACGTGCTTTTGGTTATGATGTGAAAACCGAAGGCAATAAAATCTCGCTTATCGGTGGTGGCAAATTAGTCGGTACCGATATTCAAGTACCTTCGGATATTTCCTCAGCGGCATTCTTTATGGTCGGTGCTGCAATTACCGAAGGTGCCGATGTGATCCTTGAAGCGGTTGGCATCAATCCAACGCGTACAGGTGTCATTGAAATTCTTAAGCAAATGGGTGCTGATCTAACTGTAGAAAATGAACGTATTGCAGGTGGTGAACCCATTGCAGATATTCATATCAAAGGTTCTAGAACGCTGAAAGGCATTCATATGCCAGAAGACCAAGTGCCATTAGCAATTGATGAATTCCCAGTATTATTTATTGCTGCTGCATGTGCCGAAGGTCAAACTGTTCTAACAGGAGCAGCTGAGCTGCGTGTTAAAGAATCTGATCGTATTCAAGTGATGGCAGATGGTTTGAAAACTATGGGCATTGACTGTACCCCAACCGACGATGGCATCATCATTGAAGGTAAAGGTAAATCAGGTGATTGGTCTGCTATTTTCGCTGGTGGTGAAATTGAGTCACACCATGACCACCGTATTGCTATGAGTTTTAGTATGGCTGGTTTGCGTACTTCAGGTAACATCACCATTCATGGTACAGAAACTGTGGCAACAAGTTTCCCAACCTTCACCGAGCTTGCAAATACTGCAGGTTTGGATTTGCAGGTTGTGAATCCATAAGCTGATCTGGAAAGGCAGTGTTTAGCTTGATTAATTAAGTTAAATGCTGCTTTTTTTATAAGCATATTCATAAAAACAATTGGCTAAACATAAGGCGAAAACGCTTAAATAAGAAAAATGCTGATTTTGTAGATGTACATATCTAATCGGGTCTAAATTTATCAATTTAGCTATAGAACTAAGACAATCAGCTAATCTATTAAAGACAATTGTATATATAATAATTCTTACCGTTCGCGTCGGATTTACTCTGCGATCCAGAGTTAAAAACATAAAAATAGAGGGAATAGCATGAAAACGTTGCAATTTATAGCAGATTGCCCAAAACATGGGGTGGTTGATCATCCACCGAATGAATGCTATATCACGCAAGAGTACGTGGCTGCATTGCTATATAAACAATTAGAACAATATGGCTTTGATGCACAGCATATTCGTCATGAGCATGAAAAAATTGAAGTGCGTATCGACAATCACCAGTTACCACTTTCAATCTTATGCTCGCAGCAAGATACCGAAGGACATATTCTTTGTGAAATCTCAGCCAATCCACAGCAAGAACAAGCTTGGTTTGAGCGTATAGAAACACAAAGTATTATCCGCCAATTGGCTCAGGCTGTTGAAAACAGTTTAAAAGCAGAACATAGTTTTTCTCAGTTTGTGTGGAAAAGCTAAGTCAATTTTGCGCATAAAATCTTAATTGAAGTGATTTAAGCACCGCCATTTGAGTTGTATGGTGTATATTGATTTAAACGCTTTATTTGAGAGTATAGGTGCATGATACAGGTCGATTTTTCTAAATTATCACCCCAAGCAGTTTGGCAACATTTTGAGACCTTATGTACGATTCCTCGACCATCCAAGCATGAACAACAACTAAGACAACATTTAAAAGATTGGGCGGAACAGCGCAACCTAGAAACTTATGTCGATGACATTGGTAATTTAATTATTCGAAAAGCTGCTACAGCAGGTAAAGAGCACGTTGCAGGTGTGATTTTGCAAGGGCACTTAGATATGGTGACTCAGGCAAATCGTGGTACGCAACATGATTTCTTTAAAGATCCCATTCAACCTGTATTAAAAAACGGCTGGCTGATTGCTGAAAATACCACACTAGGTGCAGACAATGGCATTGGAGTTGCGCTGGCACTTGCTGTATTAGAATCTAGCGATATCGCCCACGGACCGATTGAAGTTCTGCTAACCATTGATGAAGAAGCAGGAATGAGTGGTGCTCGTTTACTTGAGTCAGGTGTTTTAACAGGACAGTGGCTTTTTAATATTGATACCGAAGAATGGGGCGAGTTGTATCTTGGCTGTGCTGGGAGTATTGACCTAGAAGCAGGGCAGCCAATTGAATATGAAAAAGCACATGCTAATTTAATTTATGTAGATGTGCTGGTGTCAGGTCTAAAAGGCGGCCATTCAGGGGTTGATATTCATTTAGGTCGTGGTAATGCCAATGTGATTTTAGCCAATTTCCTGAATGATTATTTGGCACCATCCAATGGTCGACTGGTTGAATTTGTCGGTGGATCGGCACGTAATGCCATCCCACGTGAAGCTGTGGCAACCATTGCAATTAAAATAGATCAATTGACTGGTCTAGAAAAAGCCGTCGCAGCAACACAGGTTGAATGGCAACAAAAGCTACAGGGCGTTGATGATCAGCTACAGATCAGCGTACAGCAAAATGTCAACCCGATAAATGAAGTTATGACATTGCAGCAGCAACAAGCTTGGTTGCAGGCATTGGCAACGTGTCCATACGGCATTGCACAGTGGAGCCGTGCTTTAGCTGATGTGGTTGAGACTTCGAATAATATTGGTGTGGTCAAACTGACGAAAGACGAAACCAAAACTTTGATTATGGTTCGTTCGATGGTCAACCAAGAAGCAGTGACATTTGCACATAACATTCAACAGCACTTTGCCAATTTCCAGATTCAATCTGAATTAACACCGTTGGTCTCAGGTTGGACACCAAATCCAGATTCAGCTGCATTGAAATGCTTACAACAAGCGTATCAATCTGCATTTGGAATTGAGCCGAACTTGAAAGTGATTCATGCTGGTTTAGAGTGCGGCATTATTGCAGAGCATTATCCTGATTTGCAGATGGTGTCATTTGGCCCTGATATTCAGGGCGCACATGCACCCGGTGAAAGAGTTAAAGTCGACACGGTAGAGAAATGCTGGAAGTTATTGGTGACAGCTTTGGAAAGTGTGCGTTAACTGAATCTTAGAATCAGATCAGACCAATGATCCTGTCTTGGTCTGATCAATCAACGATAAATATTGTGTTGGTACATGTATTGTTAGCCAAACACCATTTTCTGCTTGATAAAACTCAAAGCCATCTTTATACATTTGCGGTGTGTTAATTAAGAAGAGTACAGGCTTACCGTAGCGTTGGCCTACATTCAAGGCCGTTTCTTTATTTTCACTTAGATGTACATAATGGCGCTGTCCTGCGATTAGGCCTTGCGTCTGAATTGAATCTATAAATCGACTCGCTGTGCCATGAAATAAATATTGTGGTGGCTCAAGCGCAATCATTTGCCGTTGTACGGTATGTGTTGAGTGGCCTTGAACAGCTCTGATCATCAAATCATCGTCTGAGATTTGGAAGCGTTTTTTATCATTTTGTTCGACGATTATATGGAGTAATGCTTCATCTAGACGAGCGTCGTGTTGTTGCGCAGCTTCAATGAGCTCAGCAATTTTTGCCCAACCTTCTTGATCAAGCTGAAGTCCAATTTGTTCAGGCTTATGTCTTAATATCAGGCTTAAAAATTTGCTTATTTGAGTATGTTCTTTCATATTTAATATTCACTATTCTACGTTTACTTTGACCTGAAATAGCGTTTTATCCAACTCGATAAATTCAATTTTGCAATCAATAAATTTTTCAATCATCGTGGCCTGAGTACGGGTGTGTTCACTAATACATTGTGCGGTAAATTCGCCCCCTTGTCCCAATGCCAAAGGTAATAACAACTGATCCGCTAAATATTCATCGACTGCAGCATTAGATTCCAGATATTGCTTTACCTGTTCCGCCAAATGATTGGCAATTTGTTCTGCACTTTTACGCATTTCACCTAAAGCCGTGAATAGCTGAATGTGCTGCTGATGTTCAACTTTGACATACACCGTATTGCCCTGACTGATCCCACTTAAATGGAATTGCTGCTGTGTATCCAGTTTTAGTCTTTTATTTAAAGTTGCTAATTCGCGTTGTGCGATTTGTGCTTCTTCGGAAAGGTTGAGTACTGCCGCAAAAGCCTTTGTCGTTTGCAAAGCGCCACGATCTAATAAGCTTAGCTTATTTCGATGTTGCCACGGTTGAATCTTGATTTGAATTTCACCTGCACCAATCGGAAAGAAACCTGCTTTATTTAACTTAAACTCGACCTCTATTCCAAGTTTTTCTAATACTGGTAAAAAGCAATGCTCGATAAAATCTGCCGTTGGTGCAAGTGGATTATGAGTACCCCCAGAAATCGTGAGATCACTGGTTTCATTTTGCAATAACAAAGCAGGTAACAGGGTTTGCAAAACCAGAGTTGTGCTTCCTGCCGAACCAATCTGGAATTGGTATTTTCCACTTTGTACATGTTGCGGTGCAAAGTACAAACGCTGGCTATGGAGTTCATCACCTTCTACATACGCTTGGCTAATCTGTTGAGATGCCTGTACACAGACTAAATGCTGGCGCATTAAGCCAGGTTTTTTCCGCCCAGCACGAATGTTGATTAATTCAAATGCTTGACCTGTAATCATCGAAAGGGCAATGGCGGTTCTTAAAATTTGTCCACCCCCTTCACCTTGTGAACCATCAATCTGGATAGTTACTGGCATATTTGCCAAAGCTTTATTCACGTCTATTTTCCTTATTTTCTAATTTAATGAACATACTGTCAGTACATGGTAATGCGAAGTAACGCGTGACTTTGCTTTTGGCAAAGGTTTGCTAGGTACATGGTGCTGAGCCTAATCAGTGAAGATTGATGCACGGCTCACATGCTGCCATAGCCGCCTGAATTATTTTCAATCCCTCAGATCGGAGTAACGCAGGATCTTGTACTCGCCCAGTATGTCCAAACTGTGATTGTGAACTAAATTCACAAAATCTGTTGTCTATTCGACTAAATCAATCTGCCAATTGGCAGCCTGAATTTTGATATTTAAATCGCGAAGTTTCGCGCTGATATCATCGGCTTGTTTTTGCAAACTAGAAACAGGGATAACTTTTTGCCATTTAATCTCACGTGAGCTATATCGATCCGGTTCACGATGGGTATTGGCAATCGCATCAACCAGAATCTTATGCTGTTCAGCATAACTATCACGCAAGCTTAATAGGGACAGCAGAACTTTGCCATCCTCCAACTTGGCCTGTGCATTGGTCAAATGAATACGACAAATCAACTGATTACTTTCTTGGGTTAAAGCAAATACCTGTTTGATCAGTTCATTTGGATCTTCACTGGGTTCATCGCCATCTTGTACCAATACATTGGCGTTGATCCGTTGTTTTAATGAAGCGAGCTTTTTTTGTTGATCGCTTCGCAGTAAAAGTGCTTCTGCGAGTTTCATTTTATTTACCTTTATTTCCATTTCTCTTTAATAAAGATGATAAGAGGCGGAATTGATTGTTTCTATTTGCTGTGGAGTTAAACTATTCTGTTCAAGTGCATATAGAAATTGATCTAATATGATATTTTGATGCTCTGAATTTTTAATCCAAACATACATGATTTGTTTTAGCTTGTGATCCGCAAAACTATTGTTGTAGATACCTTTGTAGAACCAATAATTGAGCATATTTGCTAAATTGATTAATGCTGAATAGTGAGTTAATAAAAGAACCCACTCATCAAGTAATGGTTGAATATCTAAGCCGGCTAGATGAAACATAGTAATGTATTCATCTAAGCTATAATTTTCATCGAAATATATTGCTTTATATTGGAAGAAAGCCAAAGCAAATTTCTGCATAAATTGGATTTCTTTCGTTTTCCAAGCGTTCTCTAAATTAAAATAACATTTGTTTAAAATAATTTCTGTGCTATGACTAAGGTTTTCGCCTTGAATCAGTAATTCCAATATTTTAGGTAGCAAATGTTTAATTTGTTGTGCTAATGCAAATTTATCCATACTTTCAGCAGCATCAAGATATTCATAAATCAATCGGCAATTAAGCTGTGCCACTGGTAGACGTTTTAATAATTCACCATCAGCGGTTTGTAAGCAGCAAGTACCATGACAAACCTCGAATTGATCCCCCATTAAATATGAGGAAAATAGTTGATAAGCCTCTGTAATTAAATTTTTTAAATCAGTTAGAGTAGTCATTTTATTTTCCTCAACCTCATGGATCATATTTAACCCTTAACACAAACCACTTGTCTTAATGTATACACCACTTCAACCAAATCCTGTTGCGCTTTCATCACATCTTCAATCGGTTTATAGGCCGATGGAATTTCATCGATTACAGCAGCATCTTTACGGCATTCCACACCTTCAGTCTGCGCAATCTGATCTTCCAAGGTAAAACGTCGTTTTGCTTCAGCGCGGCTCATTACGCGTCCTGCGCCATGCGAACATGAACAGAACGATTCCTGATTTCCAAGCCCGCGAACAATAAAGGACTTGGCACCCATTGACCCTGGGATAATTCCATATTCCCCCAAACGTGCACGAACAGCACCTTTACGAGTCACCATCACTTCTTCGCCGTAATGTTCTTCCTTTTCCACATAATTATGGTGGCAATTCACGGCTTCTAATCGGGCTTGGAACGGTTTCGGAATAATCGTTGCTAAGGCTTTAATTGCAGACTGCATCATGATTTCACGGTTTTTCATGGCAAAGCGTTGTGCCCAACCTACAGCAAACCAGTAATCATCAAAATGTTCAGTTCCTTCGACTAAATAAGCCAAATCTTTATTGGGTAAATTAATAAAGTGCTTTTGCATATCTTTGCGCGCCAGTTCGATAAAATGATTACCGATGGCATTACCCACACCGCGAGAACCTGAGTGCAACATAATCCAAATATGGTCATGTTCATCTAAACAGATTTCTACAAAGTGATTTCCTGTTCCTAAAGTTCCCAAGTGCTTGCGGTTGTTGGTGTTTTTTAGGCGAGGGTGCTTCGCACAGATTAACTCAAAATCTGCAACTAAATCAGCCCAAGCTTGATCTACCATTTCAGGTGGTGTTTCCCAAGAACCTTTATCTCGTCCACGTTTGGTCATTCCGTGTGGAATCAAGCGCTCAAGCTCAGTACGTAAAGCATATAGGTTATCAGGTAAATCAGAAGCGGTTAAGCTGGTACGAGTCGCCATCATTCCACACCCAATATCGACACCGACCGCAGCAGGAATGATTGCACCTTTAGTTGGAATCACGCTTCCGATGGTTGCACCTAAGCCAAAGTGAACGTCTGGCATTACTGCCATCCATTTATAAATAAACGGCATTTGGGCAGTTTGCAGCAATTGTTGTTTTGAGTTGTCGTCAACAAGCACACCATTGGTCCACATTTTTACTGGCATACTCGTTTCATTTTTTAAAACTTGATAAGCACGTTGTTGCTGTTCTTGTTCAAATTGAGCTTGTTGGTTGATTTGTTCAACGACAGACATTTTAATTTTCCTTTCAAAGCCTGCCTGCCAAGCGTTTGCAGGCAGGTGATATTCACAAGATCCCAATGATATTGTGTGCTTATACTATTGCAGTGACTGTGCCAACTTTTTAAAAATCAACTATAAATTATTTTAAGGTATTGATAATTAATAAAAATATTATTTTAATTGTATTTAATTGAGATGTGTTGGTTTTCTTTCTGCTTGGAGTTTGTATTTAATTAGATATGGAAATATCTTAAAAGATATTTTTTGGTTGTCATATATTTGCTTTTCCAAGCAAATTTTAGCTCGCTTGCAATTTTAAATTATAAGGCATTGTTGAGTACAGGGTCGAAGAGAGAAATCCTGATTTCTATTTGATATCAAGCTTTGTCTTTTCTCATGGGTGTTTTATATCGCTGCTTTAGCAAATGGATGGGGAGCTGTTTGATATTTTTCAGATGAAAATCTGTTGTTTAATCTGGATGTAAGTATGTCTTTGTATAAAGACATGTTATAACCCTAGCAAAATAGAAATAAATTGCCAAGTCCTATGGACCTTTTTCGTTATCTACTCACGATTATTTTATTTGTTGCAGGGGTATTTTGTCTTGTGCAGTTCTTGTTGCAAGATTTTACTCTTATGCTTCTCGCACTAAGTTTAGTTTGTTTTTTATTTGCTTATTGGGTGAAACCGAAACGAGAGGGGTATCATCGTCGAAATGATGTTTGGGATTGGTTCGATTTGATTGATACTTCTATTGAAGTGGTGTATCGAATTATTACTTTACCATTTCGCCTATTACGAAGAATATTTGATTTCTTTTCGCCTGATATTCCATAAAGAGGGTGAATCTCAATCAACAAGGAGGATAAACACTTTTTCCTTAGCTGCCTTATCTATGAAAATAGATATACAACTACGCACGATTTTGCTATGTAGTGCTTATCGCATTTGATTGAGATTAAAGATGATCATCACAACAAAAATAATGAGACTTTCCTTAAAAAGGATTAGAGATTTGAACTCTATGCTTTCGCATTCATCATGTAGTCCCATTGGCATTTGTGATGAAGCGACATAAACAAAATTATCTAAGACTTAAATCATATGCCTTAATTTAGACGACTGCATACACTGTAGATGCAGGTGAGAGTGGTTACTCACATTTATGGGGTAGGATGTAGTCCTAAAAGCATTTTATGCCGTACCACAAAAAAATATGCAAACAATTAATCGCCAAGACAACTCTTCCACTGCGTTTCCCTTTCCGCCATTGATCGAGGTCGATCAAGATGGACTCGAACCATCAAGTTATTGCTAACGGTGAACCCCTTATTGTAGTCCTGACTGCATTTTGCATAGACCAGTAAACAAAAATGATAAGACCTTTTATACATGGCTCTATCCAATTGAGCTACAAACTAATTTTCATCAATTTGAAGGGACTTGAACCCTCAACAAATGTAGTCCTATTTGCATTTTACTGGTTGGCTGTAATAACAAGGTGTAATGAAACGTTTTATCTACAAGATGTAGTTCCATCGGCATTTATTACAACCATTCCTTGCACAACAATAATGATGAAACATCGAGCCAGCTTTCACTGAGCTATCTTGGAAGGATAGTGATGTAGTTCCATCTGCATTTGTGCAATTTTTATTATAGGGTAACAAATTGAATTTAGAAACAAAAGCATTGGAAAGATGTAGTTCCTAAAGCATTTACCCTATTTACAGACTTGACGAATCAAGTCGGTAATTTGCTTTGTTCAATTTCATTGATCCAGTGATCAGCGTGCATTTTACCCTGCGAAAATAAATCAATCAGCGTAAATACATGGTCACTAAAACCACCAATATTCATCACATCAGTACGTTCAGGTACTTGAGTGTGCGTATATGGCTGTAAATCTACACAGACCAATTTTGCTTCTGGACAGCGTTGTTTTAAAATATCCCATTCATACAACATGCCTGTTTTATGGCGTGTGCGTAACTGGTCAGCCCAAGACTCATTGTCTGAAAAATAAATCATCAAATCGACAGGTGTCTGATCTCGATTGAGTCGATTTAATGGAATGCTACAATCCGTTCCACCGCCACCAAGCGCAGCAAATTGTTTGGCGACTTCAAAAATTGAGCCTGTTTTACCACCTGTAAAAACCTGTTTTAATCGACCAAATAAGCTTGCTTGATCAGATTCATTTTCCGCAATATTCAATGAATGAAGTTGGGTATCAAACGGCATAATTTGAATGTCAGGATTTACTTGCTTTAACGCACAAGCAAATAACGATGCCACATCGACACAACGTAAAGTTGATGTTGCGCCTTTACGATAGCCTGTCACGGGGCTTGCCATTGAACCTGAGACATCAATCGCAACAACCACGCGACCAGTGAGGCGAGGCACATTTTGCAAAGCGGCTTGCATCACCTGTTCCAAAGATTGCCGTACAACTTGAGGGACCGCATCATCCAATGCCGACCAAGTTGTCATTAATTGATAGGGCAAAACTCGGCTTTTGCGAATCATATCCTGATCTTGTAATTTATTTGCAATGATTTCATCCATGCCTTCGATTTGAAATACACCATGACGAGCAAAAGTATTCAAGTTCATTCTTAACATCTGCCAACCTCCATTTTTAGCAATCTCAGCCCATTGCTGTGCTGAAAGTTGTAAATTGGTGAGAAGTTGCATTGGCAAGTCGGGAACATCATGGCTTAAACCTTGACGGAATTTTTCTAAGGCTTGAACTTTGGCAGGCAACTGCTCAAGCTCGTATTTTTTACCGAGCACATAAGCAAAGAACGCCTCCTGAGTTGCATCTTTAGGTTTTGGATGAGTCATTTTTAATACATCTGCTAAAGAAGGCTGATTGCCAATATTGGCTGCCAACAATTGATTTTCATTGGCATTGATCAACCATTGATTGATCATTTTCTTTGGCAAGCTGCCCAAAGATTTGCGTTGTATTACCCCTGAACGCATGATTTGTACAAAATTACGCAACTGTTTGCCATTATCAATCACCAATGGAAATACTGCTTTAAATAAGCTTTGATCGCGTTGTGATAAAATTGCCAATAGTAAAACTGGCATGTCTTTCATGTGGTTATTTTGGCGAGTGTAAACTGCCGTTTTAGCAATAAATTCTGCATCAATATCTTGTGTTAGTACCAATACTTGATCCAATTGCATTTGTGCGGTTTGATAAAAGGTATGATTCAACGTGCCTGTTGCAGCAAGCTGAGCTAAGGCTTGACGGTGATTTAATTGAAATGCACGACCGCCAGCTTCATTACTGATCAATTGTTTTTTAGTTGCCTGAGAGGCAAAAATTGTCTGGTTTACCATGACTCATCCTCTATAAAATTCAAGTTGTTGTCTCTTGGATGTGTTATTGCAGAGAGTGTGCCAACATTCTTGTTTTTATTTTAAGTTTTTATAAGGTATTGATAATTATTGAAAATAAAATAATTAATATTTTTTTATTGGAAAAAGTTAGTGGATTTTAATATGTAAAATATATCTAAATAGATATAAAAGTATTTAGAAAGATATTGAATCTATCCTGAGATTTTATTGATAGATCATATACCAGAGGATCTATTAAGATTTATCGATTTTTAAAAGCCGACCTGTCTCGTCTAAGCTAAATTGATCAAAATCATGAGCCAAGTAGAAGTTGCCTTTATAGAAATTTCTAACTTCTTCCGCAATCACTTGCTGTCCAGCACTGTCTTGATGGCGTGGGCTAAAGTGTGTCAGGATCAGATTGCTTAGACCTTGTTGTTGAGCAAATTCTGCAACCATCTTTGCCGAACTATGCATGGGGCCTGAACCCACTTTATCTAAAATGGCTTGGGTGTAGGTGCTTTCATGAATCAAGAGCTGGGCATCTTGGCAAGCTTGTGCCAATAATTCAGGACGATCATTATCTCCACCGACAATTGCATGTGCACGTTGCGTTTGGATTTGAATAAAATCAACCGCGTTTAAGGTTTGCTCATTAAATTGGACGTCTAAGCCTTGCTGTAAATCCCCCCAAACTTTGCCTTTTGCTACGCCGAGTTGAATTAAGGCGTGTGTATCTAATTTCTTTTGAGTGTATTGCGCAATAACACTAAATGCAAAACTGGGTACACGGTGACTCAGTGGATGAGCTTGAATCGAGAGTTCATCGGTTAACTGTAGTATCTGAGTTGCTTCATTCACATCGATAAAGTTGAGTGGATAGGGCAAATGTAAATCTGTTAATTGTGCTGTAACTTCAATCCATTGTTGAATTTCTTTGGGCGCGATAATGGTTAAGGCTGCAGTACGGGCATTCATACCTGCACTGGCCAATAAGCCGACCAATCCATAACAATGATCACCATGTACGTGGGTGATGCAGATGGCAACTAAGCTTTGTAATGAAAGTTTGGCCTGTTGAATGCGATGCTGTGTACCTTCACCTGCATCAACCAGTATCCAGTCTTTATTCTTGCTATTGCGGATTGCTAGAGCAGAAACGTTGCGTGTGGGCGTGGGTACACCAGAAGATGTGCCTAAAAAAGTAAAATGAAGCATATTGTTGGAATTTTTCATCGAATTGCGTATTGTATATAATAGACATATATAAAATATTATAGAAATTATGGCGAATGCAAAAAAAACTGTTGTAATTGGTTTTGTGGGTTCTACCTTGGATCAAGGAAAGCGTCCTGACCGTTGGCAACGCTGGCGTCCGACCTTGAGCCTTCTGATGCATGAAGATCTGATTGTAGATGAATTGGTGCTATTACATGATCGACAACATCATAATCTAGTCAAATTTATTGCTGAAGATGCTCAGGATGTGTCGCCATTGACCACAGTATCGGGGCAGCGAGTGAGTATCCGTGATCCTTGGGATTTTGCTGAGGTTTATGGTGCGCTATATGACTTTGTGAAAAGTTATCCCTTTGATACTGAAAAAAATAACTATCTTTTGCATATCACTACAGGTACACACGTTGCTCAAATCTGTTGGTATCTACTGGTCGATACCAATTATTTACCTGCCAAATTGATTCAAAGTGCGCCAAATCAACAGAAAACGCCAGAAGGTGAATATCGAATTATTGATCTGGATTTATCTCGCTATGATGTCCTCAAGCAGCGTTTTGAAGATGAGCAACAACAAAACTGGCAACAGTTAAAAGCCAATATTTCAACCTATAATGATGAATTTAATCAACTGATTACCGAGGTTGAGTTGGTGGCGACACGCTCTAGTGCGCCGATTTTGATTATGGGGGCGACAGGTGTAGGTAAATCGCATTTAGCCAAACAAATTTTTCAATTAAAGAAAGACAAGTTTCATCTAAGTGGGCGTTTTATTGATGTGAACTGTGCGACGCTTCGTGGTGATAGTGCCATGTCGAGTTTGTTTGGGCATATCAAAGGGGCTTTTACAGGGGCAGCGGCTTCAAGAGCAGGCTTATTAAAAAGTGCTGATCAGGGGATTCTGTTTTTGGATGAAATTGGCGAGCTTGGGTTAGATGAGCAAGCGATGTTGCTTAAGGCACTTGAAGATAAATCCTTTTTTCCAGTCGGAAGTGATAAAGAGGTTCAGGCCGATTTTCAATTGATCGCAGGGACAAATAAAGATTTAAGAACTGAAGTGCAAGCAGGGCGTTTCCGTGAGGACTTATGGGCACGATTGAATACATGGACTTTCTTTTTACCCAATCTTAAAGATCGAATCGAAGATATTGCCCCCAATATTGAGTTCGAGTTGCAACGTTTTGCGGCGAACCATCAACGACAATTACGTTTTCAACGTGATGCACTTGATGTGTATTTGAAATTTGCCAAGTCGAAGGAAGCATCATGGCAGGGAAATTTTCGTGATTTGACTGCTAGTGTGACACGGCTGGCGACATTATCCAGTGGTGAGTTGATCCGTTCAGAAACGGTGGAAAAAGAGATTCAGCGTTTAAAGCAACTGTGGTCGATTCAAACCACAGAAAACCAATCTAAAGATATCGATATTCTCCTCAAATATTTAGATCAAACCCAGTTGAGCGAGATCGATGAGTTTGATCAGATTCAACTGCGTGGCGTCCTGCAAGTCTGTGAAAATGCCAAATCGATGGCTGATGCTGGACGTCAGCTTTTTGCAGCTTCACGCCAGCAACGTAATACCACCAATGACAGCGACCGAGTCAAAAAGTATTTGGCTCGGTTTGGCTTGAGTTGGAGTGACTTTCAGTAATCATTCAGCTGGATGATCTCTCTTTATTTGGGATTGGCTGGGTAAAAACTCTAAGTTCCAGAGTTTTTCAGCATGTCGGCCAATCCACCAGAAAGATGCAGCCAGCAAGATAAAGAAAATAGCTTTGTGCATGCCATTCCAAAAGAACTCAAAATACTTGGTGTAGAGGTTAATAAATAAGAAGGTGATACCAAAACCTCGTGAGGTGGCATCATCATGTTTTAAACCATAGACAATTGCGATGATGGCAATAAACGCGAATAGTACGCCCCAATGTAATAGCTCATATTGCTTGACGCTATACCAACTCCCTAAGTCACCATAATTGCCAAAGATTGAGAGAATCCATAAGGCAATAAATAGATACAGCAGGCCCATGACATAAGTTGAATGCGCAAAGTCTTTAAAATGTGCATAACGTTTAAAGAGAAGACTCAATCCAATCAGTGCGCCACCAAAGAATACAAAGCGTAAAGGGAAGTTCATCCCTAGATAATAAGCACCCCAGCCCGACATATAGCCAGTTTCCGTCCCAAACCATGAACCGAGCGAAAGCAGTGAGAACACCCAAATCAGTTTAGAGGGGAACCAGAAGGCAAGTGCTGCATAAATAATGGTGGAGAGCAGGAATAATAAAGAGAAATGCCCACTGCCTGTATCAATCGCTTGGCCGAAATAGGCGACAGACGCTGCGGTAGACAGCACGCCTGCAAAAATAATGGCTTCATTGCTAAATTGATGTAAGGGTTTGGTCTTGCGTCGACGATAGGCAAAGCCATAAAAAGCTGCAGCAACCGCAGCAAAAATCAGACAAGGAATGATTTTGGAGTCAATAAAGAGTTTTTCAATCAGCTCCATCAAGAACTTGTCCGCAGTAATAGCGGCAATCGCGATCACAGCACAAATCATGGAAATCCAAAATGAATATTTTGCCAGTCGTTCCCAATCAAAAGGCCGAATCGAAAAGCTCTGCTCTAGCTCATTGGCTACATCAGGCGTAATCGTACCTTGCTGTTGCCATTGCTCAATGGTTTGCTTTAAAAAAAGTCCCTGTTTTTTATTTAATTTCATTATTAAAGAACCTGATGTCTGTACATCTATATTGATATAACAGACATTGGATTCAAAACACGTATATTTTTCTTAGTAATTTGTTGTTAAGTCTACAGTTTTAAAAAGCGAGCAATCACTTGACGTAATTGTTTTAGATAACCAGTAAAGAAATGATTGGCGCCTGGTAAAATCGTGATCGGATGTTTTTGTGGTTTTGCCCACGCGATCATATCTGAGAGCAGGGTAATATCATCCTGTTCACCATGTACAAATAGGATATCGCCGTCAATTGCAGGAGTTGTGTAGTGGCGTAAATCCACCACAGAACCTGTAGGTAAGCCACATAATACCAATTGCTTTGGACGTAACTCATTGCTAAGTTGCGCTTGGCATTTTGCGAGTACATGAGAGCCGAAACTGAAACCACCTGCATAGAAGGTTAAGCCTGCATGTTTTGCACGGGCATATTCAATCACGGCCATAATATCATCAGTTTCGCCATGCCCTTGGTCGTGAGTACCTTCACTGCCAGCTAAACCACGGAAGCTAGGACGGTACACTACACACCCCATTTCATTAAAAATCTGAGCCAGTAAAACAGGGACTTTATGATGCGGAGTACCACCTTGCAAAGGATGTGGGTGGCAGACGACAGCAAAACCTGTGATTTCACCTTGGGGTTGATCAACAAACATTTCGATTTGACCAACAGGACCTTGGATGAATAATTGCTCAGACATAAGATACGCAATGGATAATGGAAGAATCCACTATTTTACCGATAAAACTGAACGAGAACACGAATTGGCATTAAAAATTATCAACTGTTATAGTTTCACCAAGATAAATTTATTCTGATTGATTATGCTTGCTTTAATTTCTCCTGCTAAAACACTCGATTACACCACAGCACTTCCTACAGATACACATACTCAGCCACGTTTGTTGGCGCAATCACAACAATTGATTGATGTTTGTCGCAAGCTTTCTGCGACAGAAATTGCATCGTTGATGACCGTGAGTGAAAAAATTGCCAATTTAAATGTAGAGCGTTTCCGTGACTGGAATGCAGATTTTGATTTTTCCAATGCACGTCAAGCTTTGTTTGCATTTAAAGGTGATGTGTACACGGGTTTAGATGCTTATCACTTAAAAGACCAAGATATTGATTTTGCCCAACAGCATTTACGTATGCTGTCTGGTCTTTATGGTTTATTACGTCCATTGGATTTGATGATGCCGTACCGTTTGGAAATGGGCACTAAACTAAAAAATAGCCGCGGCCATAATCTATATGAATTCTGGGGCAGTATTATCACAGATCAAATTAACCAAGATTTAGCTGAAATTGATGCAAAAGTGTTGGTAAATTTGGCCTCTGACGAATATTATAAATCTGTGAATGAAAAGAAAATTCAGGCAGAAATTATCAAGCCTGTATTCTTGGATCAAAAGAACGGAAAATATAAAGTCATCAGTTTTTATGCGAAAAAAGCGCGTGGTCTGATGGCAAGATACTTGATTGAGAATAAATTAAGCCAAGTAGAACAATTAAAAGCATTTGATAGTGAAGGGTATTACTTTGATGCTGAAAGTTCATCGAATAAAGAATTGGTCTTTAAGCGAGATGAACAGCACGCAGCTTAGGTTTGCCTTGGGCAGGGTGGGATGTTAACCAAAGAACATTTATTAAAACACGCGATATCGTCTGATCAAGTCCAGATAAAAGGGCATTTGACAGAACCTCGTAGTTATGGGGTGTATGCATTGCCGCTTGATCGAGACGGTACTCGACGATTCCGATTTGGTAATCATCCTATGCGCCAACAGGAACTAAAACATGAGTTTGGTTCCTGTACCTTGTATCAGCTTTTTCTAGAGCGTAAAGATGCTGAATCATTGGCAAAGTGGCTGAATAAAGAAATCCAATGAGGATAAGCAATGCCGCAATATTTAACTTCATTAGAAAAATCATGGTTTGAGCTGCATCAGCATTATCATTTTTCTGAACCGCAGAAAGTTTTTAATAAGTTGATTGCTGCCTACAGTGAAAAGCAGCGGGCTTATCATACTCTGCAACATTTGTATGAATGTCTAGTTCTAGTTGATTCGATTCGAGCTGATTTAAATGATGCACATGCTGTTACATTGGCGCTCTGGTTTCATGATGCGATTTATGATCCCCAAGCAAAAGATAATGAGCTGAAAAGTGCTGAGCTATTCGAGCAATATTTAGCTCAAGATTTATCAATTGATATTGTTCAGAAGATAAAGCAGTGGATTATTGCCACGCAAAAGCACGAATCGACGAATGAGTTGGATTTGCAGTTTTTACTGGATATTGACTTAGCGATTCTAGCGGCTTCGCCAGAGCGTTTTGCGGAGTATGAGCAGCAGATTCAACAGGAATATGCTTGGGTAGATCCAGATGTTTATGCGATTAAGAGAAAAGAAGTTCTAGCGCATTTTTATCAGACAGAATCACTGTATCAAACCGAATATTTTCAACAGAATTTTGAGCAAAGGGCGAAGCAAAATTTAAATCGAATATTAAACATTTAGAATTGAGAGAATCATGGATCAGCTAATTCAAACATTGAAAGAGCTAGCGAAACAGCATCCGTTAGAAAAATATTTTATATGGGAG
Organism: Acinetobacter sp. NIPH1876; assembly: GCF_022808535.1. Classification (NCBI taxonomy): domain Bacteria; kingdom Pseudomonadati; phylum Pseudomonadota; class Gammaproteobacteria; order Moraxellales; family Moraxellaceae; genus Acinetobacter; species Acinetobacter sp. NIPH1876. The sequence continues at coordinate 425,595 of NZ_JALGBR010000001.1, read as the reverse complement.
TTGCCAGAAAGTAATCCATTACCAATCCCTGTACATCTTGCCTCCGTATTTGAGCAAAATATTTATTTAAAACATAATTTCAATTCTTTATTGAATTCAGATGATTTAGCTGGTCGGTACTGGTTGATTCAAGAGTGGGGAGGTATACGTTCTTTTAAGCAAAATCCTAAAAATGACCTGTTATTGCTTAAATTTGAAAGTGAACTTACAAAAGGTGCTTTAACAAGAACTACTTTTTCAGTGATCTCTTCTTTATCAAAAGTCGCATCATTTATGGATCATCAGGCTTATGCAGTTTATGATTCCAGAGTCATTTATTCTTTAAACTGGTTGTTGTTTAAATATTCAACATTAAAGGAATTTTATCCTCAGCCGGTCGGAAGGAATGCTGATATAACTCAATATGAACTTAATACGATTTTTAATTTGTTTGATGGTCCTGTGAACTATAAAACTCATCGCATTGCTTATCATGATTATTGCCAATTAATGAAAAAATTATCGATGGAAGTGTATGCTAAGAGTGAGCCTTATTGGGCTGAAATGCTTTTGTTTATCCTTGCACCAAAATATATTGTGAATGATATAAAAAGCTCATTGCAGATAACATTAAAATGCTAGAAAGAAATGAGTGTTTTGGCGATTAAAAAAGGGAGCAAATAGCTCCCTTTGCTTTTTCTTTTCTTACTTAAAGAAATAACCTGTCTCAGGCGAGCTGGCATTGGCCATACGCTTACGCGGCATACGACCCGCTAAAAATGCTTCACGACCTGCTTCAACCGCTTTTTTCATGGCAGAAGCCATTAAAATTGGATTTTGTGCAGCAGCAATTGCTGTATTCATTAATACGCCGTCACAACCGAGTTCCATTGCAATGGCAGCGTCACTGGCGGTACCCACACCTGCATCCACCAACACAGGAACCTTAGCGTTCTCTTTGATGATTGAAATGGTGTGTGGATTCAAAATACCGAGACCAGAACCAATCAAACTGCCCAAAGGCATGATTGCGACACAACCCATACTTTCAAGTTCTTGGGCAACAATTGGGTCATCCGAGGTGTAGACCATGATTTCAAAACCATCATCAATCAGGGTCTGCGCTGCTTTCAGTGTTGCAGTGACATTTGGGTATAAAGTTTTTTCATCACCGAGCACTTCTAGCTTCACCAAATTGTGACCATCAAGCAGTTCACGTGCCAGCATACAGGTACGAATCGCGCTATCTGCATCAAAACAACCTGCTGTATTCGGCAGAATCGTGTATTTTTCTGGTGGAATCACTGAAAGCAAATTCGGCTGATCGGCATGCTGACCAATGTTTACACGACGAATTGCAACTGTGACAATTTCAGCGCCACTGGCTTGAATGGCTAAATCAGTTTCATTGAGATCTTTATACTTACCCGTTCCGACCAATAAACGAGATTGGAAAGTACGTGAACCAATAATTAAAGGGGAATCTTGCATGGGCTTACTCCATTTTTAGCCGATTAGCCGCCACCAACAGCTTGAATAATTTCTATACGATCTTCAGGAGCAATTAATGTTTGCTCAAGTCTACTTTTCGGAATAATCTGTTGGTTCTTCTCTACAGCAAAGCGTTTGCCTTCTAAGGCTAAATTTTGAATTAATTGCTGTAGGTTTTCACAAGACGTGTCTGTTGACTCGCCATTTAAATAGATGTGCATGATCAATCCTTATTTCGCATGCTTGATTGCTTGCCATGCGAGTAACAGCCAGCCCGCTATCATAAACGCACCGCCAATCGGTGTAATCGCACCTAAAATGCGAGGTAGGTCGAGCGCCATAATGTACAACGAACCGCAGAAAAAGATGATACCAATTTGGATCAAAATAAAAGGAATTTTTATTGGAAATGTTGCTGTAGTTTTATGCATGACGCCTAAGATAAGCAATCCAATCGCATGATAGAAAAAGTATTGAGTTGCTGTACCCCACCAAGTAAGTTGTTCTGGGGTTGCAAAAGATTTGAGTCCATGAGCACCAAAAGCACCCAACATAACTGCAAGCGCAAGGTTAAGCGCCGAGATAGCTATCCACATAATGATAATGGAACTGGAAATTTGATGAACAAAGTTAACATATTCGGGTGCTTAAACAAAGCCAGATAAAACAAAAGGGCATTAAAGCCCTTGTGTTTGATTCGATTTTAACTTGCAGACATGGCGGTTTTGATTTTTTCCATTGCATTCTTTTCAAGCTGGCGAATACGTTCTGCGGAAACATTATATTCTGCAGCCAGTTCATGCAAAGTTGATTTGTCATCATCTAACCAGCGACGTTGTAAAATATTCCGTGAACGATCATCTAGCTGATCCATTGCCTCATGTAAGGCAGTGGTGCTTTGTTCTTCGTAGTCTTCTTCTTCAACTAATCGAGCAGGATCGTAACGATTATCCTCGAGATACAGTGCAGGTGCTGTATGTGGTGTATCGTCATCATCATCGCCTTGTGCTTCAAAAGCAGCATCATAAGCGGTTAAGCGACCTTCCATTTCGAGCACTTGCTCTGGTGTGACATTCAAATCATTGGCAATTGATTTCGCTTCTTCCAAAGTGAGTCGTTTGCTTGATTTTTTAAGACTACGTAAGTTAAAGAATAATTTACGTTGTGCCTTTGTCGTTGCGATTTTGACAATACGCCAGTTACGAATCACATATTCATGGATTTCGGCTTTAATCCAGTGCACTGCAAAAGAAACTAAGCGAACCCCCATATTTGGATCGAAGCGTTTGACCGCTTTCATTAATCCAAGGTTACCTTCTTGAATGAGATCGCCTTGTGGCAATCCGTAACCTGCATAACTACGTGCAATATGGACAACAAAGCGTAGGTGTGACATTACCAATAGTTTGGCAGCATCAAGATCTTGGTCATAATAATAACGCTCAGCAAGTTCTTTTTCCTGCTCGGCCGTTAGAATTGGAATTTGATTGACAGTACTGATATATGCACCAAGGTTTACGCCTGGCGCAGACAATGACAGGGGCATCAATTGATTGCTGCTGTCAGTAGTCATGGAGTCTCCTTATAGGATGGTATTTAAGTCAACAATTTCATCTTAATGCGAATGTTCTTCATCACTAAGGAAATTTGAGTATAAAAATGTAAAGTTATCTAGTTTATCTTTAGCTAGAGTTTAGCAAAGAATCACGTAGATTCAATTAAATAGTGAAATTCACGATCTGAAATTTTCTGAGTTAAACATTGAAGTTGCTGAATTTGGCAATATCGTGTTACATCAATTTCACTATGTGGATCAGAAGATTTCAATAGATATTGTTGTATGCCGTTGGCTTTCTTTAAAGCACGCTTCAACATCAATAGTGGCATTGGGCAAGGTTGCCCTAAAGCATCAATAATGATGGGTGTGTTGGATGTGTTGGTCATATACGATTAAATCACTTCATTCAAAATTATCTTAACAAATTTTTGCGTAATTTTTGAGAGAAAAATTTCATTAAAAAAACAGCTAAATTATTGAAAAAAACAGATAGAAACATCGGAAATAACTAAAAATAATTCTATTAATTGTGATAAACCCATGATAAGCTCGATGCGTTTTAGAAAGTTGTTTAATGCAAATTAATTGTTTTAAACTCTATAACAAATGGATGTAACCGGAAATTGTTGATAGTTTTACAGAATGATTACAAGCTTTAAAATTATAAATATTTTAAAACCTTGTTGGCTCTGCTGTTTGCAACACCGGAAGGTCCTTATCTTTCAATATCTGAGGATTGACTTATGACAGCTCGTGAACAAGGCGTAGTAAAGTGGTTTAATGACACTAAAGGCTTTGGTTTTATTCAGCGTAATGGTGGTGATGACGTATTTGTTCATTTCCGCGCGATTATGGGTGATGGCCACCGTTCTTTACGTGACGGCCAACGCGTAGAATTCAGTGTTGTTCAAGGACAAAAAGGTTTCCAGGCTGAAAACGTTCAGCCTTTAGACTAATTTGTTGCCTTAACGCAATAAAAAACGCCCCAATCTTATTGGGGCGTTTTTATTTTTTATGGTTTATAATAATGACTTTCTTTTGGTCGTTGATGGTTCGAGAGCATATATGACATCTGGTTTTGAAACCTTAAATTTACATCCGCAGTTGAAGAAAGCGATTGATGCTTTGGGTTTTACACAAATGACCCCAATTCAGCAAAAGGTTTTAAAATATACATTAGCAGGGCATGATGCTATTGGTCGAGCACAAACAGGCACAGGAAAAACAGCTGCCTTTTTGGTTAGTGTGATCAATGATCTACTCAATAATCCAGTTCAAGAGCAACGATTCCGTGGTGAGCCACGTGCGTTAATTTTAGCGCCGACACGCGAGTTAGCATTACAGATTGAAAGTGATGCGCAAGCATTAACCAAGTTTTCAAACCTACATCTTGTAACCTTATTAGGCGGCGTAGATTTTGAAAAACAAAAGAAAATGTTGGATCGCAACTTTGTTGATATCATTGTTGCAACACCAGGCCGTTTGATCGATTTTGTGGAGCAAAAAGAAGTTTGGTTGGATAAAATTGAATTTCTGGTGATTGATGAAGCAGATCGTTTGTTGGATATGGGCTTTATTCCATCGGTTAAACGAATTGTTCGCTTTTCGCCATTTAAAGAACAACGTCAAACTTTGATGTTCTCTGCGACGTTTAGCTATGATGTTTTAAATCTTGCACGTCAATGGTTGTTCGAGCCTGTAACGGTAGAAATTGAACCTGAGCAAAAAACCAATAATGATGTTGAACAACGTGTTTATGTGGTTGCTAAACAAGATAAATACAAGTTATTGCAAGATATTTTGCGTGAAGAGCCAATTGATAAAGTCATGATCTTTGCAAATCGTCGAGATCAGGTACGCCGTTTGTATGACCATTTGAAACGTGATGGTTATAAAGTTGGTATGTTATCTGGTGAAATTGCACAAGATAAGCGTTTAAAAATGCTAGACCAATTCAAACAAGGTAAGAACAATATTATGATTGCAACTGATGTTGCTGGTCGTGGTATTCATGTGGATGGTGTTTCGCATGTGATTAACTTTACTTTGCCTGAACAGTCTGATGACTATGTACATCGTATTGGTCGTACAGGGCGTGCTGGCGCGCAGGGTGTGAGTATCAGTTTCCTTTCGGAAGATGATGCATTCTATTTGCCAGAAATTGAAAAAGCGATTGGTAAAAAATTACCATTAACGCGTTTAGAGGGTTATTGCTAAGTCTTGATCCATTTTATTGGATGTATTTAAGCGCAATATCTTTTAAGCAAAAGGCCAAATCATACTGTGATTTGGCCTTTTTGATTATTTAGTCAGAATAACAACTCAAATTACACAAAAGATTAAAGTTTTTTTTATAATTACTGTGATTATTTGCTGAATTGAAATAGATCAGCATGTAGAATATGGCGCATTACCTGGGAGGATATTATGGCTCTAATTTCAATGCGCCAGCTCTTGGATCACGCTGCAGAACATAACTACGGCGTACCAGCGTTTAACGTAAACAATTTAGAACAAATGCGCGCAATCATGCTCGCTGCAGATGCAACGAATTCACCTGTTATCGTGCAAGCTTCGGCTGGTGCGCGTAAATATGCGGGTGCACCATTCTTACGTCATCTTATTTTAGCTGCGATTGAAGAGTGGCCACATATTCCAGTGGTAATGCATCAAGATCATGGTACAAGTCCTGATATTTGTCAGCGTTCAATCCAGTTGGGCTTTAGCTCAGTAATGATGGATGGTTCATTGGGTGAAGATGGTAAAACACCAACATCATACGACTACAATGTTGATGTAACACGTCGAGTGGTGTCTATTGCACATGCATGTGGTGTTTCAGTTGAAGGTGAGATTGGTTGCTTAGGTAGCCTTGAAACTGGTATGGCGGGTGAAGAAGATGGTGTGGGCGCAGAAGGTGTACTTGACCACTCTCAGCTGTTAACTTCTGTTGAAGAAGCAACTCAGTTTGTTGCGGATACCAATGTTGATGCTTTGGCGATTGCTGTCGGTACTTCACATGGTGCGTACAAGTTTACACGTCCACCTACAGGCGATATCTTGGCTATTGACCGCATTAAAGAAATTCATGCTGCGTTACCAAATACGCATCTTGTAATGCATGGTTCAAGCTCTGTACCACAAGAGTGGTTAGCTGTGATTAACCAGTATGGTGGCGATATTAAAGAAACTTATGGTGTGCCTGTAGATCAGCTTGTAGAAGCGATTAAGCACGGTGTACGTAAGATTAATATTGATACCGATTTACGTTTGGCTTCTACTGGCGCAATGCGTCGTATGATGGCTGAAAAACCAAGTGAATTTGACCCGCGTAAATTCTTTGGTGAAACAGTTGAAGCAATGAAGCAAATCTGTGTGGATCGTTATAATTCATTTGGTACATCAGGTAATGCAGATAAAATTCGTCCAATTTCTTTAGAGAAAATGGTTGATCGTTACAAATAATCAATTTGTAATGTAAAAAAATAGCGGCGATTGCCGCTATTTTTTTAATTGATTAATTTTTTAAATAAAAAATGCCAGCGAATTGCTGGCATTTTTATTCTGCATATTTATTTTTGCTGTGCTTTTGAGTCTAAGCTTGCATCTTTGATTTCAACGTAGGCATTCGCACGAAGTTCACGCATCCAGCTATCAACTTCGGTATCGAACTGACGTTCACCTAAGATTTGACGTGCCATACGTTCTTGTACTTCTTTGGTCATGTCTTGTTCACGTGTATCTGTGACTTGCAAGATATGCCAACCGAACTGGCTTTGGAATGGTTTGCTGATTTGTCCAACAGGTGTTTCTTTCATCACCTTTTCAAATTCAGGTACCATTACGCCCGGACTTACCCAACCTAAGCTACCACCATCCCGCGCAGAGCCTGTGTCATTTGAATAGGTTGCAGCAAGTGTTGCAAAATCATCACCCGCTTTAGCACGGTTGTATAGGCTATCGATCATTTGCTTAGCGCGATCTATGCTTACAACTTCAGATGGTTGGATTAGGATATGGCGTGTCTGGTATTGAGAGACTAATGCTTTTTGTTCGTTTTGCTTACGTTCAAGTAGTTTTAAGACATGCACACCATCACGAACATTGATTAACTCGGTGGTTTGTCCAACTTGAAGTGGGGCAATACGTGCAGAGAGTTCCGTTGGGATTTCTGATAATGAGCGGAAACCCATGTCAGCACCATCGACTTTCACTGAAGCTGTTGATAGCTTAGAGCTAATCGATTTGGTGTCATCACTTGTTGTGAGGGATTGTTTTACCTGTTGAGCGACTTGCTGTACTTCATTGTTATTTTCACCCGAAATGCGCATGTGAATCACATGGACTTGAGTACCTAGCGCAGCTTGACCTTCTGGGGAGTTTAAAAAGTTTTCAACATCATGATCACTGATTTTAATACGTGACATCACTTGTTGCTGACGTAAACGACCAATGGCTAAGTCTTCTGCGACACGGTTGCGCAAGTTTTCATATGTACCTGGTGCAATTGCATCTAACTTTTGTTGAAATGCTTCAAGAGTATTTGCACCTGATTGATTTGCAACTTTTAGTACCGCAGCATTTAAGCTCTTTTCATCAGGCTTAATACCATAACGCTTTACTTGCTCTAATTGAGCTTGGCGAATGATGAGTTGATCAAGCACTTGCATTTGTAAATACTGTTGTGGAGGAACAGTTTTGTTTTGTGCTTTCATCTGGTGTTCTGTTTCAGCAATCCCTTGTTCTAAATCACTTTTTAGAATGACACTACTATCTACAATGGCAACAACCTCATCCGTTGGCTGTGCAAAGCTTTGCATTGATGAAGAAATTAGGGCAGCGAGAACAGTTGCTTTAAAGATATGTTGAAAAGGTTTTATCTTCATTAACGTTGTGTCCAAGATTGATTAATTTTGTTGAAACCTAAAACTCTGTTTTCTAGGAGAGAAGCAAGCTTATTGTTTAAAGCACCGAGACCTTTTAGGGTGAATTCAGCCATAACAGCATTCTTTTTACGAACGCCTGGGGTGTTTGGGTCATCCAGATCATTGTAGTAAGAACGACCATAAACTGAGACAGCCCAACAACATGACTCGTAATTTACACCAAGTAAATATTCACGCATCACATTATTGTCAATGTCGTATTGAGCATGACCCATAATACGCCAATTGTCTTTTACAGGTTGTATAAAGGATGCAACAACTTGGTCATAAGAATCTTGTCGATCTGGGATATCTTTACGGTAAAAATAGCCTAAGTTGTAAAGATTACCTTTGTCACCGGTATAGTAAGCTTGGAAATCGCGTTGTGCATTTTCGCCATTCGACATCCATGCAGAGTTAGATGTAATGGTGAAGTTCTGATTAAGCTGGCTTGATAAACTAACAATAGGGCCTGTACGTGTTTGGGTATCAAACTCATCGAGTTTTTCATTCAGACTGACACGGCGGTCACTAAAGTAATAACTTTGACCAATGCTTGCTTTAATGCGCTCTAGGCCTTCAGTATCTAACAAGCTATAAGTCACACCGAGCGACAAGAAATTATTGTCATCTAGACGGTCATGCCCATAGAAGCGATATGGGTTGAACAGTTGATCATAGTTGATCGACGCTGTAGTCGAATCAAAGTTTGGATGATCATCTTGGTTCTTATAAGGTGAGTAAGCATAAAAAGCACGAGGAGAAATACTCTGTAAGTATTTGCCTTCTTTCTCGAACGTTAAGCCTGTGGCAAGCGTGAATTGAGGAACAACAACTGATTTTTCTAAATCATCAGAAGCAGACAGTCCACGGCCTTCTTTTGAGTCTTGATCGTAGAAGGTGTTAATACTACGTACAGAGACTTCTGGAACGACATAGAACCAAGAAGGGGTTAAATAGTTGTAGCGAACTGCAAACTGGTTGTAGATACGCGTACCACTTGATTCTAGCGCAGAACCATCATCTACAGACTTTTTGAAATAAGCGGTATCGTTATTAAACTCGTATTGTAGACCTTGTGGATCACCAGTAACGTAGTTTAATAAGAATTGTGGAAGTCGAGCATAAGGTTTATCGACATCTTTAATGGTTTTATCTAGGGTTTGGAAATCTTCAACCTTCAACTGAGCTTTAAGGCCAGGAATCCCATTTTGGTAATTCAGTTCCCAAGCACGGCGCAAATTTAGATCGGTTCGTGTGTTCGGGTTGTTATTGAAGTCTGCGAAGTAATCTTTATCTGATGCGTAGTTATATTCTAAATTGGTCGACCATTGGTCGTCGATTTTCCAATTGTGAACAAAATGAAGGTCATCACGTGCTTCGCCGCCATATTGATCATCTTTGGCGATATAGCCTCCCCAAATACGACCAGAACCAAAGTTTTCAGTCATATAGCGGAAGTCAGCATCTAATTTCGGGCCACGTTTGCTCATGTAGCTCGGGGTGAGTGTGAGATCATAGTTTGGCGCAAGATTGAGATAAACAGGGGTGATTAACTGCGCACCACCATCATTGCTATAGCCAAAATTTGGACTCAATAAACCCGTAGTGCGTCGGTCATCAATCGGAAAGTTGAAATATGGGACTGCAAGTATAGGTACGTCTTTGACATAAAGCTTGGTGCCGCGGGTTACACCGCGACCTGTATCTTGGTTTAGCTCAATTTCTTTGGCCTGAATTTTCCATGCAGGTTTTTGCTCAGGAGGACAAGCGGTATAGCTCGCGTCCTTAAAAATGACTAAATTCTGATTTTCCCGTTTTATTTGACTGGCATGACCATGTGCATGCTGTTGTTCAGAGATATAGAAACTATTGTTTAAATCACCAGTCTGGGTTTTTAAATTATAGTTAATCGCATCACTTTGGGTGAGTAATCCTGATTGAGCAACCTGAACACGACCTTCGGCATTGGCAAATGTTTGTGTCGAATCGATTGTAACTTGATCAGCACGAATAGTTCGGCCTTCTTGATCGATGACAACATTGCCTTGTAAAACAGAATCACCTGTCGGGTTGTAATGCCCATAATCAGCGGTGAGCACAGAAGTGGTCGTATTTGCATTACCAGCCTTTGTTTCGGGGTTGATTGGAGTGACCCAAGTCCCTTGGCAAAATGAAGAGCTTAAATAACGATTGTCACGTAATTGCGCTTCTGGTGCAGATTTATCTACATAATATTGCTGGAAAAAACTTTCCCCAGGATAACTTTCTTGGTTTTGCTGTTCTTGATTCTGTCGAATGGCAGCTTTGAGCTGTTTATTGTCAAGCGTAGAGACAGCATCAGCTTGCGCCGCGAAACCTGATTGAATCGAGCCGCCGCACAAGAGTGTCAAAATAGCTGTTGCTAAAGGATTAAATTTAAACTGATGTTTCATTGTCTCATTAACCAATACGCTAATTCACAATTAATTATTGTCGCATCATAGAGAAAAAGTTGATAAGTGGCTACACTTAAGCTTTCAAAATCTCAGCTAGTTTTAGATTTTATTGCAAATGAATACACAACGTGAACAATTGATACAAACTTGGCTTCAAGCCACTCTCCAATCTGATCAATTTGAGATCAACTTTTTAGCAGGAGATGCAAGCTTTCGCCGCTATGCGCGAATTACGATACAAAACAAAACATATATGCTCATGGATGCGCCTCCTGAAAAAGAAGATTGTGCGCCATTTGTCAGCATTGATGAGTTTTTTGATGAAAATGGTGTGCGAGTTCCACATATCGTTGCGAAAGACTTAACCTTGGGTTTATTACTGCTTGAGGATTTTGGTGATGTTGTTTTATCAACATTACTCAATGATCAAACAGTTGATCATTACTATGCACAAAGTTTTAAGCAGTTGATTGAATTACAGCAGATCAATGGTCATGCGCAATTACCTGCGTATTCTTATGAAAAGTTAATGACGGAAATGCGTCTGTTGACAGAGTGGATGTTACCATCATTAAACATTCAGCCGACAGAGCAGCAGTTGGAAACGATTGAGCAGGCATTTGATTTCCTTGCGATCGAGGCGACTAATCAACCGCAAGTGATTGTACATCGTGACTTCCATAGTCGTAATTTGATGAAAATCGAAGATGAGCAAGAGCTTGGTGTAATTGACTTCCAAGATGCAGTGATCGGTGCTGATACCTACGATCTCATCTCGATTACGCGTGATGCTTATGTGCAGTGGAATGCTGAGCGTGTCTACGAATGGTTTGAAGTGTTCTATAACTTATTGCCAGCAGCAGCGAAAGAAAATCGTAGTTTTGAGCAGTTCAAACGAGATGCTGATCTGATGGCGATCCAACGTCATTTGAAAATCTTGGGTATCTTTGTGCGTCTATTTGAACGTGATGGCAAATCAGGTTATTTAAAAGATTTACCGCGCGTGATGTGGTATTTGCTTGAAGAAAGCCAAGGTTATGATGAACTGAATGACTTTATGCAGTTCATTCGTGACATCGTAATGCCGAAGTTTATCGAAAAATATGGTGATTACGAGGTTGCAGCATAATGAAAGCAATGATTCTTGCGGCTGGTCTTGGTAATCGTATGCGACCATTGACCTTGTATACGCCAAAACCTTTACTGGAAGTCGGTGGTAAGCCACTGATTGTTTGGCATATTGAGAAGTTGCAAAAAATCGGCGTCACCGAGATTGTCATTAATACGGCTTGGTTGGGTGAAAAACTTGTTGCTGCTTTAGGTGATGGCTCTCAATTTGGTGTAACTATTTTATGGTCACACGAAGGTGAAGGCTTGGAAACAGCAGGCGGCATTATTAATGCTTTGCCATTGTTGGGTGATGAACCTTTTATTTTGGTCAATGGTGATGTCTGGACCACAATGGATTTTTCTTCATTGTTGAATGTTCGGTTGGAAGATAAACAAGTACATTTAGTCTTGGTTGAAAATCCACCTCAGCACTTAAAAGGTGACTTTATTCTAGCGAATGATTTAGCTTACACTTTTGAGCAAGAGCAATTGGGTGAAGCCTTAACTTATAGTGGTGTTGCTGTTTTTGCACCACAGATGTTTGCAGGTTTGGAAAATGGCAAACGACCTTTAGCGCCATTATTGAAACAAGCCATGCAGCAGCAGCAAGTTTCGGCTGAAAAGTTGCAAGGAATTTGGGTGGATGTTGGTACACCTGAGCGTTTAGAGCAGCTTGATCAACAAATCAAGCAGGGCGCGTTTGCATAATAAAAAATGCTTTGTCTATCTGTGATTTGCATAAGAAAAGACAAAAACTTAAAGGATTGTGCAGTTTATCATGCTTGTAAATGATTAACTGCATAATCGTTCAACAAGTCCTGCTGTGCCTTGTATCAGAAATCGGTATACTGCACAGCAAGTTTATCGAGATGTCGCACTGTTATGCATCCTTTTTTTCAAGAATTAAAGCAAGGTAGCCAAGCTTTAGGTCTTAACCTAAGTGAAGAAGCCCTAACACTCTTATTGAAATATCAAGATGCGCTAGTGCTATGGAATAAGGCATACAATTTAACGGCAATTCGCGAGCCGAAAGAAATGCTGGTTAAACATTTATTAGATAGTTTAAGTATCTTAAATGATTTGCCCCAAGGCCGTTTGTTAGATGTGGGTACGGGCGGTGGTATGCCGGGCATGATCATTGCATTATGCCAACCAGAACGTTCTTGTGTACTATTAGATTCGAATGGGAAAAAGATTCGTTTCCTGAAGCAATTTATTGCAGACTTAAAACTGAAAAATGTAATTGCAGTCCAAACTCGTGTTGAAAATGAAGACAGCATTGGAGAACTTGGTCAGTTTGATGTCATTACAAGTCGAGCATTTGCTTCATTGACCGATTTTGTAGATGCAGCACAACCATATATGCATGAACAAAGTATCATTGCTGCAATGAAAGGCTTAATCCCAGAGGATGAAGTTGAGCAGATGAAAGATCAGTATTCATGTAAGATCATTGAACTGCGTGTGCCAAGATTGGATGAACAGCGTCATTTACTTTTACTTCAACGTATTCAATAAAAAATATTAAGGGTAGTCATGGCTCAAATTATTGCGATTGCAAACCAAAAAGGTGGTGTGGGAAAAACCACGACAGCAGTCAATCTTGCTGCCTCTTTGGCGATCTTGAAAAAACGTGTCTTGTTGGTCGATATGGACTCACAAGGGAATGCCACCATGGGGTCTGGTATTCAAAAGAATGATTTACTTTATTCAGTCACAGATGTGTTATTGGGTGAAGTGCCGATTGAAACGGCGATTCAAAAAGCTGAAGTGGGTTATAAGGTTTTAGGTGCAAACCGTGAACTTGCGGGTGTAGAACTTGCCATTGCAGAACAGGAAGGGCGAGAGTTCATTCTTAAAAATGCACTGCAAGAAGTTGATTCTGCATTTGATTATATTATTGTCGATTGTGCACCAAGCTTAAGCCTGATCACGGTGAATGCCTTGGCTGCCGTAAATGGTGTGATTATTCCAATGCAATGTGAATACTATGCTTTGGAAGGTTTGGCTGATCTTACACAGACCATTGATCGTATACAAAAAGCCCTTAATCCAAACTTGGAAATCGTTGGGGTATTACGTACCATGTATGATGCTCGTAATGCGTTGACCCGCGATGTGTCTGCTGAGTTAGAGCAATATTTTGGTAAAAAGTTATATGAAACGGTAATTCCTCGAAATATCCGTCTAGCAGAAGCGCCTGCCCATGGTTTACCTGTGATTTATTTCGAGAAAAGTTCCAAAGGTGCGATTGCATATTTGAACTTAGCCGCAGAAATGTTGAAGAAAAGTAAAGTGAAAAAAGGAAGTGCTGTATGAGCATCAAAAAACGCGGATTGGCTAAAGGTCGTGGTTTAGATGCGCTATTGGGTTCAATTCAAAAAGAGAAATTGCAACTTGAAGCACAAGCCTTGGATCATGGTCAACTCAAGCAAATTGATGTCAATTTATTGAAACGTGGTGAATACCAACCACGTAGTTTTATCCAAGAACAAGATTTACAAGAGCTTGCAGCATCAATTGAAAAACATGGTGTGATGCAACCGATTGTGATCCGTCCTGTGGATGATGAGCAACATCCTTACGAAATTATTGCGGGTGAACGTCGTTGGCGTGCTGCCCAATTAGCAGGTTTGACTGAAATTCCTGCGATTGTGCGTGACTTAAATGATCAAGTCGCAATTGCCTTGGCTCTAATTGAAAACATTCAACGTCAAGATTTAAACCCGATTGATCAAGCAGTCGCTTTACAGCGCTTTCATGATGAATTTGGTTTAAGTCATCAAGAAATTGCAGATACGGTGGGTAAGGCACGTACAACAGTGAGTAATCTGTTGCGCTTGTTGAGCTTAGCTGATCCGATTAAAGACCTAATACAACAAGGTCAGATTGATATGGGACATGCCCGTGCAATTCTGACTTTGAAGCCCAAAGATCAAATTGCAGTTGCGCAAATCGTGATTGAAAAAGGTTTGTCAGTACGTCAGACTGAACAGTTAGTTCGTGAGTGGAGTGAACCAAAGCCTGAAAAGGAAAAGGCCCAAATTTCTCCAGATATTGAACAATTGACTCAGAAACTTTCAGAGCGTTTCGGAGCAAATGTGAAAATTGACCATAACCAAAAAGGTAAAGGGAAAATGGTCATTCATTACCACTCATTGGATGAGTTGGATGGAATCCTCAATATTTGTTTACCTAACTAATATTAAGGGTGGGTTTGTTAGTCACTTTTGAGGTTGTTGAGTGATTAATGAATCCGAATCTATCCTTTTATAGTTTAAATATTATTGGGGAATAATATGTGGGAACTTGTGAAAGCGGGTGGTTGGTTAATGCTGCCTCTCATTCTCTCATCAATTTTTACGGTTGCGATTACACTTGAACGATATATTCGTTTAAAACGGTCACAAGTTTTGCCGCAGGCGTTGCTTGTTAATGGTTCGGATGTTGAATCGGTGATTGCTCGTTTACAACAAGATGATGCAGCAAAAAGCCCACTAGGTCGTATTTTAAAAGCGGGTTATGAACATCAAGATCAAGGCGAACAGTTTGCGCGTGCTCAGATGGAAGCAACGGCTTCACAAGAAATCAGTCATCTCGAAAAAAATATCAATTTCTTAGGCACTCTGAGTGCAATTGCACCTTTATTAGGCTTGCTTGGAACGGTCCTCGGGATTATTGAATCATTTTTGGTAATTGATGTTGGCTCTGCTGGTAATGCCAGTATGATGATGCCGGGTATTTCTAAAGCCTTGATTACAACCGCTGTCGGGATGTTGATTGCGATTCCTGCAATGATTGCTTATCGCTATTTCCAGCGAGTTGTGCATGAATATATTGCTGAATTAGAGCAACAATCGACTTTGTTTCATGCTGCGCTTTTTTATAAAAAAGCAGCACATGTCCAAGAACACCGTCGTGCAAGCTAAGCCGAGGTGCTCGTATGAAGTTTAAGCGCTCTCAAGTTGAAGATATTCATATCAATTTGACACCAATGATTGACTGTATGTTATTTATTTTGGTGTTTTTATTATTATCGACGACATTTAGTCAACAAAGTCGTATAAACCTGACATTGCCAGATGCGCAGGGTGTTCCACCTAAACAATTCGATCACAAAATTGAAATCATGGTAGACTCCACAGGGCACTATTCTGTGAATGGTCAAGCGTTATCAAGTAAAGATATTGCGGATTTAAGCACGGCAATTAAGCAGGTTGCACAAGATCGTCGTGATTTTATGTTTATTATTGCGGCTGATGCCAAAGCTGCGCATCAAGACGTAATTCGTGTGATGGATGTTGCAGGTCAACTCGGTTTTGTTAACGTCAATATCAGCACTAAAGTTCCAACGAGAGGTTTTACTGAGTGAATCAGGATTTTAAGGTATATGTCCGTTTAATATCGTATTTAAAATCTTATTGGGGCGTTGCCTTATTAGTCTTGCTTGGCTTTGGAATCAACGCTGCGACGGAGGTTTCTGTCGCAAAGTTGCTGAAATACATTATTGATGCCATCCAAGAAGGCAGTCGTACAAACTTAGATTGGTTTCCAGCGCTGATTGTTTTACTGATGTTTTTCCGTGGTGTTGGTCTATTCCTTGGTGGATATTTTTCTGCGGTTATTTCGCGTAGTTTGGTGTTTAGTATCCGTCAGGAAGTCTATGCAAAATTGTTAAGACTCCCAGCCCAATACTATCTTGATAACAGTGCGGGTCATATCAGTGCCAAGTTGATGTATAACGTAGAGCAGTTAACAGCTGCTTCTTCTGAATCTTTGCAGACCCTGATCAAAGATGGTTTGATTGTTATTGGTCTATTAAGCTATCTGCTTTATACCAACTGGCGTTTAACCCTTTGTATCGTGGTTTTCATGCCATTTATT
The DNA here is from genome assembly GCF_022808535.1 of Acinetobacter sp. NIPH1876. NCBI lineage: Bacteria > Pseudomonadati > Pseudomonadota > Gammaproteobacteria > Moraxellales > Moraxellaceae > Acinetobacter > Acinetobacter sp. NIPH1876. Next base: position 409,210 of record NZ_JALGBR010000001.1, on the reverse strand, counting down.
GGGATATTGGTCAGAATCGCATCGAAGAAAATGCGGAAACTTTCGATCCAAGTCCAAAATACCATGGGTGATGTGAACCATGTGGTTCAAGAAACCATTACCGCTAACTCGGTTGTGAAGAGTTTTACGGGTGAGGCGTTTGAACAAAAACGTTTTTATAAGTCCTCAGAAGAAAACTTACGCCGTGGTTTGAAAATGGTGGTGGTACAAAATATTAACAGCCCAATTATTCAGCTGTTATTATCAATGGCGATGGCAATCATTCTTTGGCTGGCGTTGCGCCCACAAGTATTTGGAGATACCTCAGCGGGTGAGTTTATTTCATTCATTACCGCAGCGGGCTTGATTTCTAAGCCAGTGAAGAACCTGACTGATATCAATGAAAAACTACAACGTGGGTTGGCAGCAGCACATTCGGTCTTTGAATTATTGGATATGCCTGAAGAAGTCAATAATGGTCAACTTAAGCCTGCATTGAAAGGTAATATTCAATTTGATCATGCCAACCTGCGTTATGATGATGGCACCCATGCGATTAAAGACTTCTCTTTGGATATTAAGGCTGGTCAAACTGTTGCACTGGTTGGACGTTCGGGGGCTGGGAAAACCTCATTGGTCAACATGCTGCCACGCTTTCAAGAGTTAAGCGAAGGGCAAATCTATTTTGATGGTATTCCTGTTCAAGAGATTGAGTTAGCTTATCTGCGCTCACAAATTGCAACCGTGAATCAGCAAGTGGTGTTATTTAACCGTTCAGTACGCGATAACATTGCTTATGGTCAGTTACAAGACTCAAGTGATGAGCAAGTGATTGCCGCTGCTAAAGCTGCTTATGCACATGACTTTATTATGAACTTGCCACAAGGCTATGACACGATTCTAGGTGCCCAAGGCTTAAACCTATCAGGTGGCCAGCGTCAACGTATTGCCATTGCAAGAGCAATTTTAAAAGATTCTCCGATTTTAATTTTAGATGAAGCGACCAGTGCTTTGGATAACGAATCTGAATACTTCATCCAACAAGCATTTGATGAAGCTATGCAAGGTCGTACCACTATCGTGATTGCTCACCGCTTATCTACAGTTGAAAATGCAGATGTCATTGTGGTGATGGATAAAGGTCAGATTATTGAGCAAGGTACCCATGCTGAGCTATTAGCAAAACATGGCATGTATTATCAGCTACACCAACGCAATTTTGAGGAAAACTAAGTATGTCGATGGCGCAACGAATACAGGATGCTTGGAATGAACAAGCTTCGTGGTTGGTGGTGTTGCGCCCACTGTCTTGGTTATACCGATTTGGTTTTTGTGCCAATCAAGCCTTGTATAAACACGGAATTAAACCCGTTTATACAGCACCCGTACCTGTCATGGTGATTGGTAATATTACGGTTGGTGGGAGTGGTAAAACACCATTGTTGATTCAGCTGGTCAAATATTTACAGCAACAGCAGATTCGGGTGGGTGTGATTAGTCGAGGTTATGGCGGCGAAGGCCCATTTCCGCTTTTGGTGACTCAACAATCTGAGCCCGATGCTGCAGGTGACGAACCTTGCCTTATTGTCCAATCTACCCAAGTGCCAATGGCGGTTGGGCCGAATCGACAAGCTTCGATTGAGTTGTTACTCGAAAATGAACAACTGGATCTCATTATTAGTGATGATGGTTTGCAACATTGGGCTCTGGCACGTCAGCTTGAATGGATTGTACTCGATCAAAATCGAGGTTTAGGTAATGAAAAACTATTACCAGAAGGTTATCTACGTGAGCCTAAATCACGCTTAAATGGTAGTACTGTCATTGAGCATAGCAAAACCGCACAAGCACAAAGAAGTATGTATTTGGCGGTTGGCCAGCCATACCTTTTAAATACAAATGTTGAAGTGGATTGGTTTGATGCTACTCAATATTTTAATGCGGTTGTTGGTATTGGCTTTCCACAACGTTTTTATCACACCTTAAATACGATAGGCGTGCAGCAATATCAGGCGCATGAGTTCCCAGATCATCATGATTATGAAATTGATGATTTAAGCTTCGACAACCAAGAAGCTATTATCACCACTGAAAAAGATGCCGTAAAGTTTAAAACCTTATTAAAGCAACATCCTGAATTTAACACGCCGATTTGGGTGGTTCCTGTTGAGGCCGTTTTATCATCCGATTGTTATGACTTGCTGAAACAGCAGTTACAACACGTCGGTATTCAATTTTCTTAGAGAGCGACCATGAAACATATTGTCATTCCAGCTCGTTTTGCCAGTTCTCGTTTACCAGCAAAACCGTTATTACTCATTCATGGCCGTCCAATGATTTTGCGTGTGGTCGACCAAGCCAAAAAAGTTGCTGGTTTTGATGATCTGTGTGTGGCTACGGATGACGAGCGCATCGCAGAGGTATGTCGAGCGGAAGGAATTGATGTGGTGATGACCCGTGCAGAACATCCTTCAGGCACCGACCGTTTAAGCGAAGTTGCACGTCTGAAAGGATGGTCACAAGATGATATTATTGTCAACGTACAAGGCGATGAGCCATTGTTGCCTGCACAATTGGTTCAGCAGGTGAGTCAGCTTTTAGTTGAAAATCCGCAATGTTCAATGTCTACGCTGTGTGAACCAATCCATCAGTTAGAAGAGTTTCAGCGAGATAGTATAGTTAAAGTGGTGATGAGTAAGCGTAATGAGGCGCTGTATTTTAGCCGAGCAACCATTCCGTATGATCGTGATGCTGCGAAACAGGCTGAACCAACATTGCATGATCAAGCTTTTCGTCATTTAGGTCTATATGCCTATCGTGTGAAATTACTACAAGATTATGTCACTTGGGAACAAGGTCATCTCGAAAAGTTGGAAAGTTTAGAGCAACTCCGTGTGCTCGAAAACGGTCACCGTATTGCTATTGCTGTGGCAGAAGCCAACTTACCGCCAGGGGTTGATACTCAGGCAGATTTAGACCGTCTAAATACTTTGCCTTTGAGTGCATTTGAATAATTATGGTCGATACTCAAGCTACAGTGATTTATCCTTGGCATGCTCAGACATGGGAGCTATTAACAACTCGTTTCCCTGAACTTGGGCATGGTCTTTTATTTTACGGAAAGAAAGGTTGCGCCAAGAAAGAGTTTGCAGAGCGATTTGTGGCTTGGGTGCTGTGTTTAAATAAGCAAGCACAACGGGCATGTGGTGAGTGTACCAGTTGTCAATGGTTGAAGTCTGATACGCATCCAAACTATGTGCATATCACCACAGATGAAGACAATAAAAAGCAAAATGCAAAGATTAAAATTGAAAAAATTCGAGACCTACTTCCGTTTGTTCAGCAAACAGGAGAAGGTTGGCGGGTAGTGGTTATTGAGCCTGCCGAAGCACTGAATACCGCCTCAGCCAATGCACTGCTCAAGACCTTGGAAGAGCCTGGTGAGAAGGTTGTATTGATCTTGCTTGCAGATCATTACTTAAAACTTCCTGCAACCATTCGAAGTCGATTACAGCACTTCGCTTTAGATCGCTTGACGATTCAGGATGCACAAACATTTGTGCAGCAGCAAATTCCAGAAATATCGAATGAACAAATCTCATTATTGTTGAGTCTTGCTAATGATATGCCTTTGACTGCTATTGAGATTGAAAAGAGTGAGTGGTTACAGAAGCGTGCATTATTCTTGAGTGATTGGTTTAAATTGGTTGCTGAAAAAAATATGCCTTTAAACTATTCAAATAAGTGGTCTAAAGAATTAAATTTCTCTGAATTGATCACCATGTTTGAATATCTTTTAGGGGATCTGATTAGTTTAAAATTGAATCAATCATTAAAAAATAATGATTTGGACTTTAAATCACTAGCCGAATTCTATAGTTTAGAGGCACTTTTTACTATTTATTCTGACTTACAGCAAAAAAAGTTAATGATTGAACAAAATGTACAAACCCAATTGGTATTGGATGAGTTGTTTATTCAATTGATGAATGTTAATTAAGTAAATTTTAAAAATATTTTAATTAAATTTATAGACTTAACCCTCTGGAAAAATCAGGAGGGTGGGTTTTTATCATGTTTATGTAAAGTTTGTATATAAATTGTTCGAGGCTCTTCAAACCTTATTAAAAATATATAAAATGTGAGTTACTTCACAATAATATTAAAAAATAAGGAATATAGAGATGAAAATAACATTTATCGCGATTGCTTTATCATTTGCAATGATACCTAATATTGCAATGGCTGAACCGAAATTTGTATCCAATATTAATGGCTCCTCATTTGCGATTAATGCTTCAAATGCAGGTTCTCAAGCATATGAATGTGTCTATAGCTATTCTTTCAATCATGCCAAAGGTGTGGTAGCGAGTCAGTTCAGTGGTAAGTTTTATATTGAAGCTGGGGTGAGTAATATTTCCGTGATTTCAAGAAATACAGACCAAATGATTAGCACCTTGGATTTTGATTATAAATGTACTGAAAAATAGTCATGCATATATTGAATACTCAGTAAAAAAACCGCTTGGAAGAGCGGTTTTTTTTATGGGAAAAATTTCTATTACGCTGGATGTTAAAAATTCACATATACAAATAAATATGTTATTTTTTCACATGGCGTTTTGCTAGGTATGCTAGGGAATTTAGATATGCACATAAAAACACTTTTGGTCGCTTTAAGCTTTTTGTCATTGAGTGCTTGTCAGACATTGGATTCAGCAATGTCTGCAACGGATGGAATTTTAAATAAAACTGGAGATATCCTGAGTGGAGACTTTCGTGGTTTAGGCCCCGCAAAGAAAGCAACACTTTCTGAAATCTGGAGAGATTGGCAACAAAATGAAATTACTGCAAAGCGGAAATGGGATGCTCAACGTCTTGAAGTGCCGGGAATCATTACCCGCATTACTAAAACAGGTGAAGTGATTTCTCAAAACCAAATCGCAATTATTTTTAAAGATCCAAGTAATAGTAAGTGTAAAGGGCAAGGCTTGACTCGCGATGATTTAAAAGTAAATACAGACAAAATTAGCAATCTAAAAGTTGGCGATCGAATTATCGTGACGGGTGTGCTTGGTACCACAGAATCGAAATGGGCGACACAAGGTGAATGTTGGTTCTCATTTGATAAAGCCGAGATCGTAAAAGCCACAAAGTAATATTTTGATCGAGATAGTAAGCAAGTCTTACTATCTTTATCGATCTGACGTATTTATGGGTTTAACGTGTTGTTATCATCTTCACTTTTTGCAGAAATGGGCGTGTGATAAACCAGTTTTAATTGGTTGTTGTTGAGGAGGTAGAATTTTTTAGCATAGATATCTTTTCCATTCATTTGAACGGAACCATGTGTGACCAATAATAAGCTATTGGGTTGGATATCAATTAATTTTTCTCCAGTTTCACCACCGAATACTTCGAGAATTTTTCCTGTTCTCTTGCTGATTAAAGTGAGGCTGAAACACATAGCACCACAACCCCAACCAACCGCGACATATTCTCCAGCATAGTCAGGTTTTTGTTTCAGTCCTTCTGATCATCGTGTTCTAAACAAACGAGCATCAGCATCACTCATGTCTAATTTTGCAGTGGGTCCTGTATAGATTTGCACTGGATAGTCGGTGAATTTAGGTTGTTTGTTCAAAATCTTCGCATAGAGCACGGACGGACTTAATAGATAAGCACTACACAAGATGATTAGACTTATTCTTTTCATTCTAAATTCCTTTGGATCTGCCTTTTTATGTTTTAGTCGAGTAGGTTCAGTCTGTTTTGGTGAATTGTCATCTAGTTTTAAACAATCCTTTCTATAATGCATGGCTTGTTTAAATAAAGCGCAGATTGATTGCTTTGTTCGGGTTTTATTTAAACATTATTTGTTGTTTGTTCGATTGTTTTCTATAATCAAGTCATAAATCGAGTATAGATTTTTTATTAGACGGTCACCAATGAGAATTCTCTAAAATTATGTATGGTTAGTAATATTTTTAGATTTATCAATGGTATAAAATTATTAACGTTTTGATGAATTCGTTTTTGACAGGGGAATGTTATGCAACCACAAATGATGGGCGGAATTATACAGGTCAATATTCCAGATAAAACCACATTGCAATCCAGCTATATGCCTTTTGTTGTGGGTGGTGGTTTGTTCGTACCGACGAAACAAGCCGTTAAAATGGGACAAGAGGTGTTTGTATTGGCAACCTTGCCAGAGCAATCACAAAAGATTCCTTTGACTGGAAAAGTGATCTGGATTTCGCATAAACAGACGCATTTTAAACCACAAGGCTTTGCGATCCAACTTGTGGGGGAAAAAGGTGTGTATTATAAAAACGAAGCTGAAAAATTATTGGCGGGTATGAAAGGCTTGGATCGTCCAAGCTATACGATGTAGTTGTAAAGAGAATAGGAAGAACGAGTGTTTGTTGATACGCATTGCCATTTAACCATGTTAGATCTCAGTCCTTATCAAGGGGATTTGGATCAAGCACTTGAACAAGCACGACTTGCAGGTGTTTCCAAGTTCATGGGGATTTCAGTTGATCTTGATGATCATGTTAAATTGGCTGAAATTGCTGCTCGCCATCAGGATGTAGGCTATTCAGTGGGTGTGCACCCTTGTGAAGACGAGCATATTATGGCACGTGCAACAACGGATTATCTGGTGCAACTCGCTCAGTCAGACAAAGTCTGGGCCTTAGGAGAAACGGGTTTAGATTATTACCACAGTACTGATTTTGTTGCTGAGCAAAAACGTTGTTTTGCACGTCATATTGAAGCATCGAAAATTGTTAAAAAGCCTGTGGTGGTGCATACCCGAGCAGCGAAACACGATACGGTAGATATCATTCGGTCAGAACAATCTACACATGGCATCTTGCATTGTTTTACTGAAGACTGGGAAACCGCAAAGGCTGTATTAGATTGCGGCTATTATATTTCCTTTTCAGGTATTGTCTCTTTTAAAAATGCGCAAGACTTACGTGATGTTGCGAAGCAGGTACCACTTGATCGTTTGCTTATCGAAACAGATAGCCCTTATTTAGCGCCTGTGCCATATCGTGGTAAAACCAATGAACCGAAATACGTTCCTTTTGTAGCAAAAGCATTAAGTGATGTATATGATAAATCGGTTGAAGAGATTGGCATGATTACAACACAAAATTTTGAGAATCTCTTAAATTTGAAATAAACGGTTTTTGATGTACTAGGAAAGAGAGTTATTACGTGAAAATGGATCGTCAGGCTCAGTTTAGAGCACGAGAAGTATTAATTTTTCAAATCGCGGAGCAACTCCTATTAGAAAATGGCGAAGCTGGTATGACGCTGGATGCCTTGGCAGCTGAGCTGGATCTTGCCAAAGGTACGCTATATAAGCATTTTCAAAGTAAAGATGAATTGTATATGCTGCTCATTATCCGTAATGAGCGTATGTTATTGGAAATGATTCAGGATACGGAAAAGGCTTTCCCTGAACATTTAGCATTCTTTATGCTGCATCATTTACATCACCCAGAACGTACAGCATTATTTCACCAAATTGAAGAACGTCTTTCGACAACGGGCCAGGGCATTCAATTGCTTTTTAGTGAGTTGTATAAAGTACGCCGACAGCGCTTACGTATCATTATTCGTATGACTGAAAGTTATTTATTGGGTATCAATAGCACGATGACCACACGTGATTATCTCGCATCAATTTGGTCGTTAACATACGGTGCAGCGGTTATATTGAATTCGAGTTTCTATCAACGCTATTTAGGTTCTCGAGATACCTTACGCGTTGCCTATATTGAGCAGGCTTTAGCATTACCTAAGCTACTCGAACCTGTTCTCCCATAGTTGAAACAATAATGAGATCGCCACTGCATTCGCAAAAAGCCTTTACCCTGATTGAGATCATGGTGGTGATTGTCATTATGACAATCATGGCATCTCTGGTGGTATTAAATATTGGTGGGGTCGATCAACGCCGGGCCATGCAAGCCAGAGAAATGTTTATTCTTGATCTTAAAAAAATAAATAAAGAAGCAACAGATCAGGCCAAAGTTTTTGCTCTAAATACTCAGAATGCCACAGATGTTGCACCGTTTAGCTATAACTTGTTTGAATACCATGATCAAAGTCGTGAGCAGATTCAGCAGGCAGACCGTACTTGGCAACTGTATAAAGAATTTAAAACTCGCCAATTACCCGATCATGTGTCTTTCAGTATCCAAAGTTTGGACACAGCGACTTATAACAAAGCAAAAAATGAAGACTTGTTGGGGGGGAGAGCTCCTCAATTGATTTGGTTTGGGAATGGTGAAGTGAAACCAGTTCGAATTCAGTTCTACTATGAGCAAAAACCGATTGGCCATGAGTTGCAGTTAGATCACTTGGGTAAAATTGATGAAAGTTAGATATTGGGGAAATCGCGCTTCATCGTGTACTCGAAGCATAGCTTTCGGTCTTGCAGCAGGGAAACCTCATACCTCAAGTAAAGCTTCTCAGTCTTCTTGCGAAGTGACGCTTCTCAGGGAGAAACGTTGTTTCACTAACCCTGCAACTCGAAGCATAGCTTCTCGCCTTGCGACACGATCGAGCCTTGCTCGATTTAATCGTGTTCACGTCGAGCATAGCTCTCCGTCTTGCGCTCGGGTGAAACGTTGTTTCATTAACCCTCGCTCAGGATTTACCTTGCTCGAAGTGATGGTGGCCTTGGCAATCTTTGCTGTAGCTGCAATTGCCTTAACTAAAGTTGCCATGCAATACACTCAGTCGACATCGAATGCGATTTTGCGTACCAAAGCGCAATTTGTAGGGATGAATGAAGTTGCATCGATGGAAATCAATCAGGAATGGCTAGAGGGAACACAATCCAAGCAAGTGACTTCTCAAGGTGAAACCTGGCAAATTGATAAAAAGGCCCAGTCGACGATTAGTCCGAAAATCCAACGTATCGAGTTGCAAGTCAGCTTATTTAATAATGAACAAGGTAAGGTCGAGGCGGGTATTACCAATCTTGTGTTCTTTAACTATCCTGCAAAGGCGAGAACACAATGAAATATAATGCTGAGCATCGCTTTTCGCCTCACTCTGGCTTTACCTTGGTTGAGTTGTTGGTTGCAATTGCGATTTTTGCCGTGCTTTCGATGCTGGGGTGGAAGGTCTTTGATTATCTATTAAAAGTAAAAGATCGTAATGCTGAGCATGAAATGCACCTATTTGCCTTGCAAGATGCATATCAACAAGTATTAAGAGATAGCTTGCAGATTATTCCATTGACAGCAAATGATGGAAGGCAGTTGCAAGCAGCTATTGTATTGAATGATCAAAGTTTTTCATTTAGTAAGGCAGGTGTTTCTGATCCATTGAAGCAGGGACTATCACCTTATGAGCGTATTGAATATCGCTATGATTCTGCACAGAAGAAAGTGTATCGATTGAAATATTCAAATCTCAATATCCCGAATCGTGTGCAACCGATCTCAAGTACATTGTTGGAAAATGTAGATCAGTTTAAAGTGCTGGTTTTGAACCCGCAAGAATTGACACAGTGGCCTGAGAATAGTGACCCGAGCAATATTACTGAACTTAAAAAATTACCGCTAGGCATAAAAATACAGTTAACTGTTGCAGGTACGGACTATGAATGGATCTATAGTTTATTGAATACACAGGCATATTTACAGTCGATAGGAAATTCAAGCGGTATGGGTGGGGGCGCAAATTTACCTAATAATAAAGATGGATCAAATTCATCTAATCCTACTCAACTTCCAACACAATGAGCAAGAGGCATATTCAGTGATTAGAAAAGCTCAAAGTTATGGAGTTGCTCAGCGTGGCATTGCATTATTAACCATTTTGGTCATGGTCGCTTTAGCAACGATTTTGGCAGCGACCATTGCCAAACGCCAGACCAATACCTCTGAAAATACTGGGTATTTGATGCGCCAAGATCAATCTTTATTGTATGCAAAAAGTGCTGAAGCTTTTTTTTCTGAGTTACTTATTCAAGACAGCGATAATGGCGGCACGATTGATCATTTACAGGAGAACTGGGCCAAACCTATGCCACCATTCCCAGTCGAGGATGGTTCTGTTTCTGGGCGCTTAATGGATGAATCCGGGAAATTTAATCTTAATAATTTAGTTAAGGCAGATGGTAGTCAAGTTGATGATTCGGCTCGACGTTGGTTTGAAAAATTGTTGCAGCGAGTTGGTTTACCCGCTGAACTGAGTCAAGCTGTGATTGACTGGCAAGATGTTAATGATGAGACAACAGGTGCAATGGGCGCTGAGAGTAATTATTATCAAGGTTTAGACCCTGCATATTTAGTGCCGAATACGAAGTTTCATAGTGTAGATGAACTGAAACTGGTAAAGGGATTTGAAGGTAAAAATTACGATTTAATAAAGCCTTATGTCACGGCACTGCCCGAACAGACCAAAGTAAATATGAATACAGCACCTGCATTATTGCTCGCCAGTATTGATCCGAAAGTTGATGTTAAAGCGGTAGAGCAGGAACTGAAAACCAAACAAGCCAATTTGACTTATTTCAATAATGTTGAAGATTTATGGAAGTTAAGTGCTTTTTCTGGAATAGATGAACAAAGCAAAACTGATGCTGCGACTTTCCTTGATAGCAAATCAAGCTATTTCACTGCTCAAATTGAAGTTGTTTTAAGCGAACGGAAAAGACAGTTTACCAGCTCATTAGCACGAAAAGACAAGCAAGTATTTGTTTATTCTAGAAGTCTTTCGCCATTTGAGTAGTATTCTTTATTGAGTTATCAAATGGTGACAAGATTTAAAATCAATCCCAATGCTTGTTTTTTTGCTTTATAATAAAATTCGTTTGCAGATAAAAGATTAGCTTGGTGCATGTTAATTCGTAAATTGTTTAAGTTTGAAAATGCTCATATTGTACGTAACTGTACATCGGACCGTTGTAAGCGTTCGATTCATGGGCATAGCTATAAAGTTGAATTATTATTAAAAGCGTCAAAGTTAGATCATGGGCAAATGGTCTATGACTTCGGTCTGTTAAAAGGCGTCATCAAAGAGTTGTATGATAGTTTTGATCATGCAATTTGTTTTTGGCAGAAAGATGATCTTGCTTATATTGATGCATGTAAAACATTTAGCGCGCGTTGGATTGCGTTACCTGTTTCCCCATCGGCTGAACAGTTTTCTCGTATTTTCTTTTATCTTGCTCAGCAGGTATTGAACTCGACCACCACTCAAAATGGTGAGGGTGATGTTGAGGTTTATTCTGTTATTGTGCATGAAACGGATACAGGTTACGCACAGAGTTTTCAAGAAGATATCGACAATGAGCAAATGGGTGTATTAAATTTGGATCAAATTGTATTTTCAGAGCAAGTACAAGCTGAATGGAGTGATGTTCAGATGTATGAAAATCTGAAAAAAGGAATCAAATTCCAAAACCCAAACGTAGAATTACAAGTTAATATTTGAGTGTGTTTTCACTCCAGTGAGTGAATTTATTTCAAGGAATGTGGATGCAATTTACTGAACAGCAACAGGACAAACTAAGTAAAGTTCAGTTGGATGAGTCTTGGAAAATCTCACTTTCAGAGTTTCTATTGAGTCAAAAAATGGATAATTTGAGGGAGTTTTTGCAACAAGAAAAACTTGCAGAAAAAACCATTTATCCACCAAGTAAACAAATTTTTAATGCGCTGAATACGACACCACTTGGTGGCGTCAAAGTGGTGATTTTAGGGCAAGACCCGTATCATGGTCCAAACCAAGCCAATGGTTTGAGCTTTTCGGTACAAAAAGGGATTGCATTACCACCGTCCTTGCGTAATATTTTTCATGAATTACATACGGACTTGGCAGTACCAGTTTCACGTCATGGCGACTTAAGTAAATGGGCGGCACAAGGCGTACTCTTACTGAACAGTGTACTCACGGTAGAAGCAGGACAACCGACTTCACATCAAAAACAAGGATGGGAAGAGTTCACGGATAGCGTAATTGATGTATTAAATGAACAACGTGAACATATCGTGTTTATTTTGTGGGGTGCCTACGCACAGCGCAAAGGTCAACGTATTGATCGTAATAAACATCTAGTACTAAGTGCAGCGCATCCATCACCGCTAGCAGCGAATCGTGGTGGTTTTTTTGGCTGTAAAGTATTTTCAAAAACAAATCATTACTTGAAACAACATGGCATTGAGCCTATAGACTGGCAATTGGACGCATAATGACTTCTCCTGATTTAAATAGCTATCATCCAGATTTAGTTATTGAACACGCAAAAAATGGTTGGCGAATCATTCGTCTGAATCGACCTAAATCGTTGCACGCTTTAGATGAATCAATCGTAAGTGCGCTGCTTCAAGTGTTTGAAGATTTTCATGTCGATGAGACGGTTAAAGCGATTTGGTTTGACTCAACTACACCAAAAGCATTTTGTGCGGGCGGTGATGTTCGCAAGTTACGTCAATTGGTGATTAATCAGGAAGTGGATGCTGCGAATCAATTCTTCCAGCAGGAATATGCACTTGATTTACTGTTGCATAACTATGCTAAACCAATCGTGGTTTGGGGAGAGGGTTATGTGATGGGTGGTGGGCTTGGTCTATTTATGGCTGCACCATTTCGCTTAGTTACGCCTTATTCACGTTTGGCTATGCCAGAAATCAATATCGGCTTATACCCTGATGTTGGTGCAAGCCGCTTCTTGGCTGATCGTGGACAAATTGGTTTGTTTACTGGCTTGACGGGTTCAATTATGACGGCAGCGGGTGCATTTAGCATCGGTTGGGCGACGCATATCTGCGAAGCGCAACGTGATAATATGCTTCAAAAAGTACTCAGTGTGGATTGGAATCATTACCCTGCTGGCGCATTTAGAGCGATTGACGATACCTTAAATAGTTTGCATCGCCCTGTGGCATCTGGACCATTACAAAACTCGATTGATGTGATTCATAGTGTATGTCGCGGTCAAAGCTTTGAATATGATTATCAGTCGATTATTGGTTTAAGTGATGCGAGTAGTGACTGGTTGCGTCAAGCCAGTGAAAACTTACAGAAAGGCTCGCCAAGCACGGCTGCAATCACATGGTTGTTATGGCAGTGGGGCAAGCAAGGGCATGCATGGGATGAAGTGTTTGCATTAGAAGCACAGATTTCTGATTGGAAAATTCGCCACCCAGATTTTGTCGAAGGGGTTCGTGCGCGTTTGGTTGATAAAGACTTATCTCCAGAATGGCAGGCAACTGAGCAACTCAGCTTGAAAGGTATCTTGGGAGATTGTCCTCCTGTGACTAATATCGAAAGCTGGAATGCTTTATTAAAGCAATACGGTGTCATTGCCTGATTGTTATGAGTTCTGAAAAATTTAATGATGAATATTGGATGCAGCTTGCCTATGAGCAGGCTGCATTAGCAGCAGCGCAGGGTGAAATACCTGTCGGAGCAATTCTGGTCAGCAAGGGGCAGGTAATCGGTGCTGGATATAATGCGCCAATTAAATTGTCGGATCCAACAGCACATGCTGAAATACAAGCGTTGCGTGCGGCTTGTCAGTCTTTAAATAACTATCGCTTGCCCGACGATACAACACTTTATGTGACGCTTGAACCTTGTACCATGTGTGTGGGTGCATTAATTCATGCACGGATACAGCGTGTGGTTTTTGCTACGACTGAACCAAAAGCAGGTTCATTGGTGAGTGCTAGACAATTGCTTGATAGTGGCTATTACAATCATAAGTTTGTCTTTGAACAAGGTTGCTTACAAGAACAATGTTCATTGCAATTGAGTGATTTTTTTAAACAAAGAAGAAATGAAAAGAAGAAAATCCGTTTGTCAAAAACGTCCTTAAATGATTAAAAATGTCTTATGAGTTGTGGCAAACTAAGCCTCCGATGATTTTGGGTTACATCAAAAGGCGAACTTATGCGTAATGCAATCACCATAGAAAAAGAATTTAATGCACCGATTTCCGAAGTTTTTGACTTACTGTCAAAACATGCCACTTATAACAAGGCATTTGCACCTTTACAGGTTGTTCGCGTAAAGGATTCTGCTGATCCAGAACGTCCTGATGGTGTAGGTTCGATTCGCCGTATGGGCTTTGGAGCGATTAAGCCTTTACAAGAAGAAATCACTTTGTTGGAAGAAAATAAGCGTATTGAGTATAAGTTGATTAATAATCCTTTGGTGAAGCATCACTTGGGGCAAATTGATTTTAAAGAAATTACACCTTTTATAACTTTAGTAACTTATAAGATTGAATTTACAGCAAAAGCACCTTTAGTCAGTAAATTAGTTCTTGCACAACTCAAAGCAGCGATTACACTAGGGTTCTCAAAATTAGCCAAATCAGTTGCTTCATAAGAGATGGGAATGACAGTTCATATTATTACGATAGATGGTCCAAGCGGTTCGGGCAAAGGCACATTGGCTGCTAAAATTGCAGCACATTATCATTTTAATTTATTAGATTCTGGTGCTTTATATCGTTTACTTGGACTGTCATTGTTTCAGCGAGGCTTGCTGGATCAAATTGATGCGAACTTAGATCAATGCGTTGAGTATGCGACGCATTTGGATATTGAATTTAAAACGACTGAAGCAGCGACACTTGTTTTTTTGGAGGGTGTAGATGTCACTAACACTATTCGAACGGAACAAGTGGGTGAGTATGCCTCTAAAGTTGCAACTGTACCTGAATTAAGAAAGGCATTATTCTCGCGCCAACGTGCATTTATTCAAGCACCAGGATTGGTTGCAGATGGTCGTGACATGGCAACTTCTATTTTTCCAGAAGCCCAAGCGAAAATTTATTTAACCGCTTCGGCTGAGTCTCGGGCGGAGCGACGCGTAAAACAGTTGCAGGGCATGGGCCTTGATGCTAAAATAAGCGACATTTTATCTAACATACAAGCTAGAGATAAGCGAGATATGGAGCGCACAGTTGCTCCGCTCAAACCAGCTGATGATGCGTATATCATTGATAGTTCTACAATAGGCATCGATGAAGTGTTTCAGTTAATGGTTGACTATATCAATAGCTGTATAAAATAGATACACAATTTTTTATCAGTTGAAGCATTGCTTGATCAGATTTTTTGGACAATGTAACAACTTAACTAAACCGGCCTTGTCTGATCCAAGACCGCGGACTTTATCAGGTATATCATGACCGAATCTTTTGCAGCCCTCTTTGAAGAAAGTGAATTAAACCTCAACGTTGAAAAGGGTGCAGTCATCCAAGGTACTGTTGTTAGTATCGATTCTGACTGGGTTACTGTTGACACTGGCCTTAAATCTGAAGGCGTAGTTGACCGTGCTGAATTTTTAAATGAACAACGTGAACTTGAAGTTCAAGTTGGCGATACTGTTGACGTAGTTGTTGAAGCGCTTGACAACGGTATGGGTCAAACAGTTTTATCACGTGAAAAAGCGAAACGTGCTGAAACTTGGACTAAACTTGAGAAAATCTTTGAAGACGGCGAAATCGTTACTGGTGTTATCTCTGGTAAGGTTAAAGGCGGTTTCACTGTTGACATCGGTCCTGTACGTGCATTCTTACCAGGTTCTTTAGTTGACACTCGTCCTATCCGTGACACGACTCACCTTGAAGGTAAAGAGTTAGAGTTCAAAGTAATCAAACTTGATGCTAAACGTAACAACGTTGTTGTATCTCGTCGTGCAGTTATGGAAGCTGAATCTTCAGCTGACCGTGAAGCATTACTTGCTCAACTTGAAGAAGGTCAAACAGTTACAGGTACAATCAAGAACCTTACTGATTACGGCGCGTTCGTTGATCTTGGCGGTATTGATGGTCTTCTACATATCACAGATATGGCTTGGAAGCGTATCAAGCACCCTTCAGAAGTTGTTGAAGTTGGTCAAGAAGTTACTGTTAAAGTACTTAAATTTGACCGCGAGCGTAACCGCGTATCTTTAGGCCTTAAGCAATTAGGCGAAGATCCATGGTTAGCGATCATGAGCCGTTACCCTAAAGGTTCTATCGTTAAAGCACGTGTAACTAACTTAACTGACTACGGTTGCTTCGCTGAAATCGCTGAAGGCGTTGAAGGCTTAGTACACGTTTCAGAAATGGACCACACAAACAAAAACATCCACCCATCTAAAGTTGTTCAGATTGGTGACGAAGTTGATGTTATGGTTCTTGAAGTTGACGAAGAACGTCGTCGTATTTCATTGGGTATCAAACAAACTCGTGCTAACCCATGGGAAGAGTTTGCTAAAGCAAATGAAAAAGGCGAAAAAGTTTCTGGTACGATCAAGTCAATCACTGACTTCGGTATCTTCATCGGTTTATCTGGTGGTATCGACGGTTTAGTACATTTATCTGACATTTCTTGGAACGAACAAGGCGAAGAAGCTATCCGTCGTTACAAGAAAGGTGACACAGTTGAAGCAGTTATCTTATCTGTAGATGCTGAAGGTAACCGTATCAGCCTTGGTATCAAGCAATTAAACAGCGATCCATTCAATGATTTCTTAGCTGCTAACGAGCGCGGTGCTTTAGTTAAAGGTACTGTAACTGCTGTTGATGCTAAAGGTGCTACAGTTAAATTAGCTGATGACATCGAAGCAACGCTTAAAGCTTCTGAAATCAACCGTGACCGCGTTGAAGATGCAACTAAGTTCTTAGAAGTTGGCCAAGAAGTTGAAGCGAAGATCATCAACGTTGATCGTAAATCTCGCTCTATCAACTTGTCTATCAAAGCGAAAGACGAAGCTGAAGAGAAAGAAGCTGTGAACAATGCTCGCCAAGCTGCTGCGACTCAAACTGCAGAAAGCAATGGTCCTAAGACTATTGGTGACTTAATTAAAGCTCAAATGAAGTAATTTGTTAAAAAGTACGTTTCTTGTAACTGAGACGTACTTTTTTATACAAAAATACTGCAAACGGTAGCGTAGTAATCATGTACTGCGCTACCGTTTTGTATTTAAACAGGTTATTATTAAAAACATTGAAAAGTAGCAATAATTAAAGAGGTCATCAATGACTACTGAAGCACTTAATAAATCTGATTTAATTGAACGGATTGCACTTAAAAACCCACACTTGGCTGAGCCTTTGGTAGAAGATGCAGTTAAGATTATGATTGATCAAATGATTGAAGCGCTTTCAAGCGGCGATCGTATTGAAATCCGTGGTTTTGGTAGTTTTGCATTGCATCACCGTGAGCCACGTTTAGGTCGTAATCCTAAAACAGGTCGATCTGTAGATGTTGCAGCGAAAGCGGTCCCACACTTTAAACCTGGTAAAGCACTTCGTGATGCAGTAAACGAATCTGCTGAATAAGAATTGAGGTGTTTATGCGTTATGTATTAATTGCATTACTCGTTGCCATTTTTGGTTATTCACTCGCTTTGGTTCTTCAGAACCCAGCTGAGTTACAAGTGGATTTATTATTTACTCAAGTCCCAGCCATGCGTTTAGGTCTTCTCCTTTTATTGACGCTTGCATTGGGTATTGTGGTGGGTTTATTACTAGGCGTTCAAGTTTTCCGAGTCTTCCAGACCAGTTGGGAAATTAAACGGCTTCGTAAAGATATCGACTATCTTCGAAAAGAGCAGATCCAACTTGCACAACAAGCTGCCGCAGAAGCTGCTGCAAGTGTACGACATGAAAAAACAGTGTTGGATATTAATCCTGAAAGTCAAACGCGTACGCCACTGTAATTAAAAATATTTTGAGGGTTGTAAAGTCTGAAGATTTTAGAACCCTATTAAATGGCCCTTTATTGGATTTAAAGGGCCATTTTTTATGGAAAACCTAAATATCTTAAAGTGGCAGTAATCAGCATGGCCGCAAGAATAACCACGATCAGTGAACATTTCTTCCAAGCAAAGATAAGAGCTACGGCAACGCCCACGATCTTACTGATTCCACTAAAATGAGCCTCAGAAAAAAGTGTATTGAATACGGCCAAGGTAAACAGTAGTACACAAGCAGAGTCTGCCAGTAGTTGTTTATGATGTTCTTTAAAGGTCATGCGATTGGCTAGATAAAAACCTGAGTAGCGAATTAAATAGGTACCAAGGGCAAGCACAACAATTCCAACAAAGATATAACTTTCACTATATTTCATTTTGACTTACCTTTTAACAGTAGACCTAACATGGAAACGAGCACTGGTAAGCCTGTTGGTAGTAAGGGAATTGATGCTACGGATAATGTGCTACCTAAAAATACACGGTGTCGTGTAGTTTTATTCTTTAGCATAGGTAAGATTAATGCGAAAAGAATGGCAGGAAATGCAGCATCTATACCAAATACATAAATATCAGGAATATTTTTACTGAGTATATAGCCAATAAAAACACCAATTGGCCAGAGAATAGCAATCCCTAATCCGCACATCCAATAGGCTTTTTGTTTGGCTTGATCTTCTTGTTGGCTTAGTCCAAACATGACGCTTTCATCATTCATGATATGGCAGGCAATAAACCGATAAGCATTCTTTTCAATAAATGTTGCAACGGATAAACCAAATGGCAGATGGCGTAGGTTGATCAATATACCGGTCAATGCCGCAAAAATAGGATTGGTGCCAGTTGCAATCATACCAATGAATGTAAATTCTGCAGCGCCTGCGAGGACTGTGAGTGATAACAGCAAAGGAATCCACATCGGTACATCGAAGCTTGCAGCAACTGAGCCCAAGGAAATGCCCACAATTCCTGTTGCAACTGAAATCAATACGATGGCTTTGATTAGATTAAATTGTTCTTTATCTTGCATCATTGGTTTCTATATCAAACGAACGTACGATATAATAGATTAATTTTATGCCGTTCGTCAAAACGAACGTTCGTTTTTTATGGTGTTATATGAGTTTGCCAATTGAAATTGTCGCCAAAGGCTTACAACGAGAAAGACAGAAGTCTGGATTATCTTTAGCAGAAGTGGCTCGCCGAGCAGGGATTGCGAAATCGACCCTGTCTCAATTGGAAGCAGCTCAAGGTAATCCAAGTCTAGAAACTTTATGGGCCTTATGTGTTGCTTTAGATATTCCATTTGCGAAATTGATGGAATCAAATATTGCGCAAACTCAAGTGATTCGTTTTGGTGAGGGGCCGTCAGTCAGTTCTGAAATCGCGCATTATCAAGCAATCTTATTGGCCAATTGCCCAACAGGCGCTAGACGGGATGTATATATATTAACGACACAACCCGGTGAGCCACGTTGCAGTCAGCCACACCCGATTGGGAGTGTTGAGCATATTATTATTATGAAAGGACGAGCAAAAGTGGGGTTGGTTGCGGAACCTATTTTGTTGAATGAAGGGGATTATATTTGTTATCCCGCAGATCAAGCGCATATCTTTGAAGCTCTGGAAGTGGATACTAGAGCGATCTTGATATCGGAGCAAAGATAAAGATCATTTCATCATTTTAAAAAAGCTTTTTTGTATTATGATGACTTTCTTGCTTTGTTCATTCTACTAATCACTTTATAATTAGCCGATTTTTATGTGATGGAACTAGATTCGTGAGTATTATTGTTGCCTTAGACGCAAAAAGCCAATATGACGCCTTAACAATTGTAGATCAGCTTGATCCGTCACTTTGTCGTGTCAAAGTAGGCAAAGAGCTTTTTACTCATGAAGGCCCATCAATCGTAAAAAATTTACAAGATAAAGGCTTTGAAGTTTTTCTTGATTTAAAATTTCACGATATTCCGAACACGACTGCTCAAGCGGTGTGTGCTGCCGCGGATCTTGGTGTGTGGATGGTGAATGTGCATGCATCGGGTGGCCGTAAAATGATGGAAACCTGTGTAGAGCGCCTTAAAGCGGGTAATTATTCAACTCAATTGATCGCAGTCACAGTTTTGACTTCAATGGGCCGTGAAGACTTACGTGATCTAGGTTTGGATATAGAACCTGTCGAGCATGTAAAGCGTTTAGCAAAACTTACTCAAGACAGCGGATTAGATGGTGTCGTGTGTTCAGCACAAGAAGCCAAGATCCTTCGTGAACTATTAGGACAAGAGTTTGCATTGGTCACACCAGGGATTCGTCCTGAGGGTTCAAATGCAGATGACCAAAAACGTATCGTAACGCCAAAGCAAGCAATGCAAGACGGATCAACGCATTTAGTCATTGGCCGCCCAATTACCAAGGCTGAGAATCCAACTGAGATGTTGAAATCAATCTTGGCTTCAATCTAATAAAGTACGATGTTAAAACTTCATACTTAGAAATAAGCTGATTAAGAGTGGTGCGAGAAGTGACAAGATCAATCCACTCATCATGGCATGTGGGACATAATGTGTGCCACATGATTGTTTGACCATGGCAAGTGTGACATCCATTGACGTTGCACCTGCACTGGAAATCGCAGAGCGTGGAAAACGCCAGCCAAGACAATACATCAATAAAATGGCAAAAATTTCTCTAAACAAGTCCGTTAATAAAGCAATTCCACCCAGTTTGGCTGAGTGTATTTCAGTGAATAAAATCCCTGACATGGAATACCAGCCATAGCCTTGGGCTAAGGCCATGACTTCGTTAAGACTATATTCATTGGATAAGATGAAATAATTTAACAGGGATGCCAAGCATGAACCAACAAATGCAGCCACGGGAACCAGCAAAATTTTCCAACTCAACCAACTACGATCAAATTGGGTGAAGGCCAGTTCGATCCCGATCAAAAAAATAAAGATCAGTAATAAATACCAACTATTAAAGCTGATCGTTAAACCTGAACTATTGACCATGACGCCGAATAGAATACCAACCCCCAAAGCCAAAAATGCTTTGGCGATATTCTTGAGTGCATTGAGAAATAGGTGTAAGGAAATCTTTCCTTGTACACTTTGGCGATCAATCAGTTTGTAGGTGATCAAGCAAATAAAAAATGAACCAATCGAGGTGGTAAATGCAATCAGTAATGCTGGCGGTAGAATAGCAGTAGGATTTTGAACGTGATTTAAGGCTTGAGTCAGTTCAAATGCCACGCTAATCAGTAAAATATAAGAAAAATAGGGCAGTATTTTAAATACGAATTGTTTAATTGTCTGTGATAAATGTGGCCCGACAAAATAGCCTAAGCTAATGCAAACAAAAATCTGGAAGATTAAAACAAGAGAGGTCATACAATCAGAGCGTTTATAGTGCTGATTTATTATGCAGGGAAATCTGATACTTGAATAGATTTATATATCATTTGATATAGAAAGTTTTGAAGATAAACGGATATCAATAAACTTGGGGGATACTGAGTAGATGATTATGTTGCCATTCAGGTAGATGGCATATAAATACAATCTCTTATTCAGCTATGAATATCCTGTTGGCTGAAATATAATTTTAGCAGTAATAAAGGTGGATGATTTGTGACAGCAGCTAAGATTCAAAAAGTGGCATTAGAACGGTTTGCAAAACAGGGCTTTGCAGCAACATCGCTAAACGAGATTGCGACTGATGTCGGGATAAAAAAACCTTCAATTTATGCACATTTTAAGAATAAGGACGAATTGTATCTCAGTCTGATTCCAATCATGATTGATGAAGAATTGGGACATGCCAAGGTTGTATTGCAAGGCGGAGAAAAAATCCAGCAGCAATTACTGCATTACTTTGAAAGTATCGAACAGCGTTTTGATGCATCATATGGTGTTCAATTTTGGATGAATGCATTAATTAGTCCGCCTGTGCACTTATATGATCAGGTAATTGAACCGATGCATGTCTTTATGGCGGAACTGGAAAATGTATTTTTACAAGCCATTCAACACTCTATTTTAATAGAAAATAAGCATCAACTGGATAGTGTCGCTCTGGCTCGTGTATGCATGAGCTTTGTCGATGCCTTACAAAGCGAATTGATCTATGGTGGGCGAGAGAAGTTTCACCTCAGATTGGATGCGATCTTAAAAGCATTAAATATTCTGATCAGCGCCTAAGTTCAGACACTGATCAAGTGTAATTTCTTTATTCTGTTTCTACTCTAGCAAATGATTCGCGCTGTTCTAGCGCAGCATAAAGACATAAGCCCAGAGCGATAGCACCACAAATAAACAAGCTGCTTGGAAGTAAGCTGACATTGATTTCTATTAAGCTCACAACAAAACCGATCAGTGCCGCGAAAGCATACTGTAGTAAGCCCATTAATGAGGACGCTGCACCCGTTAAATGCTGTGGACTTTGCTGCATGGTTAGTGCTGTTAAATTGCCAAAAATGAATCCAGTCGACCAGATGCTTAATCCTAAAAGTGCAATGTATTGCCATAAATTTAAGTCATAAAAATATAGGCTGAGCATCAAAATAAAACTAGAACCGCTGAATAAGCACATACCGATGACAAGCAATTGTTGAGCCGACCAACGTTTGAGTAACAGGATTGAGGTTTGTCCTAGGGTAATTAAGCCAATCGCATTCGCAGCAAATAAGGTACTAAAACTTTCGTTGTGAATATGGTAGTGCTGAATAAAAATAAAAGGCGATTGGCTGAGGTAAACAAAGAAAGCACCTAAGATAAACCCACCAGCAATCGTATAACTGATAAAGCTTTTATTCAGACAAAGCGTTTGATAGCTATTTTTGATCGCAGTGAATTGCAATGCTTGTCGATATTGAGGTTTCAATGTCTCTGGAATGGCTTGATTTCCCCATAGCCACAGGACCGAACCAAGCACTGCCAATGTATAGAAAATCAAATGCCAAGAGCCGATGCGTAAGATCACACTACCCAACAAGGGGGCAAGAATTGGTACAATCATCATGACTTGCATCAAAATAGAAAAATTCTTGGCACTGGTTTTGGCATCGCACACATCAGAAATAATTGCTCTTGGAACCACGAGACCTGCTGATGCACCTATTGCTTGTAAGAAACGTGCAGCCAGTAACCACTCAATCGTTGGTGCAACGGCTGCCAGTATTGATCCTAAGATAAAAACAGCGATTCCGATTAGTAAGGGATTACGTCGACCAAAGCGATCAAGCAATGGACCATAGATACCTTGACCAATGGCGAGTCCAATCAGAAATACCGACAGGGTGAGTTGTATATGACCTGGCGTAGTCGCAAAACTTTCTGCAAGCAGTGGAAATGCTGGCAAATAAATATCTATTGCCAATGCATCCAAGGCGGTAAAAAGGGAGAGCAATAGTAACAAAGACCAACTGATCTTTGAGATGGGAGGAGCAGCGTTCATGTTTTGTGTACTCTTTCGAGGGAAACAATATTTATTTTAACTACCTAACGGTAGGTAGTTAAAATATTAACATGAATATTTAGGTCTTGCATAGAGAAGAACAGGGGGGGTTAAATCAGATTCATAAAGCGTTGCAATAAAAAAAACACCTTTAAGCTTTTAAAGGTGTTCTTGATATTTGGAAGAATTCATCTATTTCTGCTTAAGCAGCATGGTTTTTTGAATTAACCGCTGTGCTGATAAAATTATAATCAGCAACATTCACTTTACGCGTCTCTAGCCAATATCTCCATGTATATGTTGGCCATAAAGAAAAGTTCTTACCATCTGCCGCTTGATACCAACTGCTACAGCCACCTGCTTGCCAAACTGTACCTTTGAGATGATCTTGAACACGTTGATTGAACCGGTCTTGAACTTCGTGCTTGATCTCAACCGCTTGTGTACCTGTTTTATCAACGGTTTGGATCAATTGTAGAATATAGTTGACCTGAGACTCGATCATGAAAATCACAGAATTATGTCCAAGAATCGTATTTGGTCCAAGTAACTGGAACAAATTCGGGAAGTTCTTGGTACTCACGCCATAATAACTTTCCGCACCATCTTTCCATGCTTGTTTAAGTTCTATGCCATTACGACCAACACAATTGAAATGTTTTAAGTAAATGCGTGGATCAGTAATAAAGCCAGTACCATAAATCAAGCAATCAATTTGACGTTCTTTACCATCTTTGGTGATGATACCGTTCTCTGTAATTTCCTGGATGGCATCTGTCACTAATTCAACATTTTTACGGTTGAAGGTTGGGAAGTACTTATTTGAAATAAGAATACGTTTACAGCCCATAACAAAATCTGGTGTCAATTTTTTCGCAAGCGCTTTATCTTTCACTTGATAGCGAATAAAGGCTTCAGCAAGTTTTTGACCATATTTCATAATCTGTGGTTGTACGATTGGTACAACACGTGATTCATTGGTCCAATAGAGACGGGTACGGTGAATCTGGCGATAAATATTCGACGCCTTAAATAAGCGCTTACTTAGCTGAGAATATTTACGCTCATCACGTGGAATGACCCAAGCTGCGGTGCGCTGGAACACATAAAGCTGTTTTACTTCTACTGCGATTTCAGGAATATATTGAATCGCGCTACCACCAGTACCGATTGAAACAACTGCTTTGCCGCTTAGATCGTAATTGTGATCCCATTGCGAAGAATGGAACACTTTACCTTTAAATTTCTCAATGCCTTTGATATGGGGAATTTGTGGCACGTGTAAGGGACCAGACGCAAAGATGACAAATTGAGCCTCAAGAATTGTCTGGTCTTTAAAATCTAGCGTCCACACATTGCGGTTTTCGTCAAATTCAGCATTGGTTACTTCGTGATTGAATTTGCAATAATCTCGAAGTCGGTATTGTTCAGTAATATTTTGAATATAATCAAAAATTTCATCTGCCTCAGCATAGCGTTTTGACCAGTCTGTTTTAGGTGCAAATGAAAGGGAATACATATGTGATTGAACGTCACACGCTGCGCCAGGATATTGGTTTTCTCGCCATGTACCGCCAACATCGTTGGTTTTTTCTAAAATTACAAAATCATTGATTTGACTTTGTAATAGTCGAATAGCCATCGCTAAGCCACCAAAGCCCGCACCAATAATTGCAACTTTTGTTTTTTGAATCGCATTTTTGGTTACATCACGCATAGTCTACGTCCTACACAGCTAAATTTTGTGCAAGTTTAACGGTTTTGACGAGATTAAATATGATTGTATAGACGTAAAACTTGATCATTTCGGCAATTCATTTGCACAACGTTTTATAGTAAAACATTAAAGTTTTGAGAACTGCATTCGGACTTATGAAGAGATCTATCCTCGGATTGATGTATTTGATTCAGGGCATGCGTCATGTCGGGATCGACGTGGATGCACGTTTAGCCAATATGGGAATACAGGCCGATGCTTTAGATCCTAGTTCAATTATTCCAGATGAGATTGAATGGGATATTTTGCAGCATATTAGTCAGGATATTTCACCTGAACAAGGTTTATTTATCGGACAGCATTATGCCTTAGCGGGTTATGGGCCTTTCCTGATGCTATTGGTTACTAGTGATACCTTGCATAAGGCACTATTAAATGGGGTTCAGTATCAGCAACTGACTCATCTTTTTGGTTCATTGCAGTTAAAGATAGAAGATGACTTGATCTATTTACTGTATCGACCGATTGATTTAAGTATGCATTTAGGTCAATTGAGAGCGCAATGCGAAATCTCGGGCACTTATAAGTTTTTACAAGATATCTTTAAGATGATGGGACTTGAAGTCCCTCAAATTCAAATTGAACTGCCATTTCATCGGCCTAAAGACTTAACACTGCTTGCAGCATATCAAGATTATTATGGGCAAGATGTCAAATTTGGATGTGCGCAAGCTGCTTTTATTTTAGAAAATACACAAATTTTAAACACAAAAATTCCGTCTGCCGATATTTTGACGTATCGTATTTATGAAGAAAAATGCCTACAGGATATTCAACATTTAGAAAAAA
This sequence comes from Acinetobacter sp. NIPH1876, assembly GCF_022808535.1. NCBI lineage: Bacteria > Pseudomonadati > Pseudomonadota > Gammaproteobacteria > Moraxellales > Moraxellaceae > Acinetobacter > Acinetobacter sp. NIPH1876. The sequence goes on along the minus strand of NZ_JALGBR010000001.1, from coordinate 383,475 downwards.
CTGCCAGTCTCAAATTGACGGTGGTTGAGTATGTTGAGGATTATCTAGAAATGCAAAATGGGGTGATTCCAAGTATGGCGGAAACGGCGTGTGCATTGGATATTCCTGAGCGTACTTTGCGGCATCAATTGCAGCAAATGCAGACCAGCTATAAAGAAATTCGTGAAAGATTAATCAAACAGAAGGCAATAAAGTTTATTGAAAATAGTTCATATTCAATCGAACAGGTGGCCGAAATGTTGGGTTATTCTGAGCCTGCAGCATTTAATCATGCCTTTAAAAGATGGTTTGGATTGAGTCCTCGTCAATATAATCGAAATCATTAAATGATTAAAAATGGTACATTATGATGTTTAAACTCTATGATAATTAAGCCTAAAATCTAATGTCATTGAACGGAATGTTCGATATAATTTTCACCAATTAAAATTGCAATAACACCTTATGTCAAATTCTAAACCAGACTCACATAGCACTGCATTTATCCCAACATCACCTGCCGAGCGTTATGCTCAAGCAATTGAGTCAGGACAATTCATGCCAGATGAAGCACAAGCTCAGGCTGTGCAAGAGTTAGATCGAGTATGGAAAGAGTTACACACTCGCTATAAGGCTTCAAAGAAAGCATTTCGACGTTTCCGTCGTCAGACTTATCCTAAAGGCGTTTATATGTGGGGTGGTGTAGGTCGTGGAAAAACGTGGCTAATGGATCAGTTCTATGAATCTGTACCATTTCGCCGTAAAACACGTATGCATTTCCATCATTTTATGCAACATGTACATAAAGAGTTGAATAAACTTTCTGGCCAACGTAACCCTTTAGATTTGGTCGCTGATCAAATTTATAAGAATGCCGTTGTCATTTGTTTTGACGAATTTTTCGTATCGAATGTAACCGATGCTATGATCTTAAGTGATCTGTTCCAGAAGCTGTTTGAGCGTGGAATAACATTGGTTGCAACGTCAAACATTGCACCAGATGGTCTATACAAAAATGGAATTCATCGTGATCGTTTTATACCGACGATTGAGCTGGTGAAGAAGAACTGTAGTGTTCTGAATGTTGACGCTGGGGTGGATTATCGTTTGCGTGTATTGAAGCAGGCGCAATTGTTCAAATATCCATTAACCGATGATGCTCAAGCGTGGTTATCTGGTCGTTTTAAAGCTTTGACCCAGACACAGGCGCAATCTAATTCTCCAATCATGATTAATAATCGTGTGGTAGAGACTTTAGGTCATACAGAAGATGTATTGTGGTGTGAATTTTCAGAGTTATGCTTTAAACCACGTAGCCCAGCCGACTTTATTGAAATCGCGAATATCTACAATACCGTGCTGGTCAGCAATGTTCCGCATTTGACCGATTTCCTGTCAGAAGGAACACGCCGCTTTATTTACTTGGTCGATGAATTCTATGACCGTGGCGTAAAACTAATTCTTACCTCAGAAGATTCGATTATCGATCTGTATGAAGGTGAGAAACTGGCATTTGAAATTGAACGGACGCGTTCACGTTTATTGGAAATGCAATCGGATGATTATCTACATTCGGAGCACCGACAAATTCAGGTCGCACAGACTTCATAAATGAAAAGGCATTCTTCGGAATGCCTTTTTTTATAAACTTACATGGATAAGGCTTTATTCTTGGTCAAATTTTGCTATAACTAGATGAGTTTGAAAAAGGGAGTGTGTCGCATAAAGATAGTAAAAAACTCATTATTTGATATTTTGATAAGTATAAAAATTTGTGTTTGTCAATACTTCTAATGGGGAAAATGCTTACTATTTAGGAATGTGATATTACTATTCAGGCTAGTATAAATCAGTATACTAGAATTCTTGTTATAAAAAGTTAGCACCATCAGGAAAGACAATGACTGCACGTATTCAAAAAGGCAAGCTAGCGATTGCTAAAGAACTTTACGATTTCATCGAAAATGAAGCTTTACCAGGCACTGGTTTAGATAGTGAAACTTACTGGAAAAACTTCGAGCAAGTCGTTGTAGACCTTAGCCCAAAGAACAAAGCATTATTGGCTAAGCGTGATGATCTTCAAGCAAAGATTGATGAATGGCACCGCAATAATAAATTTGAATTAAATGCTTATAAAGCATTCTTAACTGAAATTGGCTACTTGGTTCCAGAAGTTGCTGACTTTCAAGTAACAACTGAAAATGTGGATGAAGAAATTGCTTTATTGGCAGGTCCACAATTGGTTGTACCTGTACGTAATGCACGTTATAGCTTGAATGCTGCTAATGCACGTTGGGGTTCTTTATATGACGCGCTGTATGGCACGGACGTAATTTCTGAAGAAGGCGGTGCAGAGAAAGGCAAAGGCTATAATTCAGTTCGTGGCGATAAAGTTATTGCTTTCGCAAAAGATTTCTTAAACCAAACTTTCCCATTGGCTCAAGGTTCGCATGCAGATGCAACTCAATATGCAGTGGTGAATAATGGTTTAGCTGTAACCTTAAAAGATGGTTCAACCACTTCTTTGGCACATGAATCACAATTTGTTGGTTTCAATGGCGAAGCTGCAAGCCCAACTGAGATTGTTTTATTAAATAATGGTTTGCATGTGATTATCGAAATCGATGCCAACAGCCCAGTAGGTAAGACAGATGCTGCTGGTGTGAAAGATTTAACACTTGAAGCTGCGGTTACAACCATTCAGGATTTGGAAGATTCTGTTGCTGCGGTTGATGCTGAAGAGAAGGTTGAAGGCTATCGTAACTGGTTAGGCCTAATGAAAGGTGACTTACAAGAGTCAATCGAGAAAAATGGTAAGACCATTACTCGTACCCTCAACAAAGACCGTACTGTTCAGAACCTAATTGGTGGCACGACTAAATTACATGGTCGTTCATTAATGTTGCTTCGTAACGTAGGCCACCTTATGACAAACCCTGCCATCCTTGTTGATGGTCAAGAAGTGTTTGAAGGCATCATGGATGCTCTAGTGACTCCATTACTGACAGTTGCGGATATTCGTGGTCAAAACGAAAACCAAAACTCTCGTAAAGGTTCAATGTATATCGTTAAGCCAAAAATGCATGGTCCAGAAGAAGTTGCATTTGCGGTTGAATTATTTGAGCGTGCTGAACAAGCAATTGGTTTGCCTGCAAAATCACTCAAAATCGGTATCATGGATGAAGAGCGTCGTACCTCTGTAAACTTGAAGAACTGTATTGCTGCTGCGAAAGATCGCACCATCTTCATCAACACAGGCTTTATGGATCGTACAGGTGATGAAATCCATACATCTATGGAAGCTGCACCAGTTGTTCGTAAAGAAGCAGTTAAAACACAAAAATGGATTGCTGCTTACGAAAACCGTAACGTGGCAATTGGTTTAGCATGTGGTTTACAAGGTAAAGCGCAAATTGGTAAAGGCATGTGGCCAAAACCAGACAGCATGAAAGACATGTTGGCGACGAAGACTGCACATCCAAATGCAGGTGCATCTTGTGCATGGGTTCCATCTCCAACGGGTGCGGTACTTCATGCATTGCATTATCATCAGATTAATGTAAAAGCACGTCAAGATGAGTTGGCTGCTGAAAACATGTTGTCATTAGATGACTTGTTAACACCACCGTTTGCACCTGAAACTAATTGGACTGCGGAAGAGTTAAACAACGAACTTGAAAATAACTGTCAAGGTATCTTGGGTTATGTGGTTCGTTGGGTAGACCTTGGTGTTGGTTGTTCTAAAGTACCAGACATCAATAACGTTGGTTTGATGGAAGACCGTGCTACTTTACGCATTTCATCTCAACACGTTGCAAACTGGTTACGTCACGGTATCGTAACGCGTGCACAAGTTGAAGAAGTGCTTAAGCGTATGGCTGTGATTGTTGATCAGCAAAATGCCAACGATCCACTTTATACGCCAATGGCACCAAACTTTGATGGTATTGCTTTCCAAGCCGCTTCTGATTTGATCTTTAAGGGCGCAGAGCAACCATCTGGTTATACAGAGCCATTGTTGCATGCTGCACGTTTAAAATTAAAAGGTTATACAGGTGATTAAGTTCATCTAAAATAAAAAAGCCTCTTCGGAGGCTTTTTTATTTGGTATGCAGGGTATGAACTTTAACTGTAAAAATATAGGCTCAATTTAAGTGCGCCAATTCATCTAGAACAGGATAAAACATCATCTTGATGAAATTTTTGTTATAATTCTCGAAGTTTGATCATTTAGCCGAATCATAACGATGTCACAAATTTTAAAATTAGATGCTTTAAAACAAGCGCAAGTTTCTACTTCGCCGTATCCTTACTTTGTCGTAGAAAATTCGATCATAGACAGCGAAGTGAAAGCTGTTATTCAGGATTTTCCAAAGATTGAACAGGGTGGTAGCTACAACATTGAAGATGTTGAAATTAAACCTAATTTTGATCGTTTCTTAAAATCATTAGATACCAAAGAATTCCGTCAGATTTTGACTGAAAAATTTGATGTGGATGTGATGGAACATCCGATGATGATCACCTTACGTGGTTATTCACGCCAAAAAGATGGTCGCATTCATTCTGACTCGAAAACCAAACTTCTGACTATTCTTATTTATCTAAATGAGTCTTGGGATGCACCTACAGGTCGTCTACGTATCTTGAATGATGAAAAGAACATGGATGACTACGTCGAAGAAATTGATGCGGGTCCCGGTACATTGGTTGCATTTAAAGTGACTGATAATGGTTGGCATGGTTATGTACCTTTTGAAGGACAGCGTCAGTCAATTCAAATTAACTTTTTAACCAGCGATAAAGCCAATGCCAAGCACCGCTTTATCCACGGTTTAAGTGCAAAAATGAAAAAGTTATTTGGCTAATTTATGCGATTAGAAAGAGGAGGCTTGATACCTCCTTTTTTTAACTTTGTTTTTAAGGATAAATACTCAACAAACTATGTGTGCCAACTATAAACCATTAACAGTCGAGCAAGCTCAACAGCTTGGTTTACCTTTGATTCCATTTGAATATGGGGAAGAAGTTTACCCAAGTTATACAACGCCTTTGCTATTTAAATCAGAGCAAGGGCTGGAGTGGCGGGAAGTATTGTTTGGTTTGGTACCAAAGTGGTCGGAAGATACCAATATTTCCAAGCATACTTATAATGCTCGACATGAAACTATTTTTCAGAAACCTAGTTTCTTGGAGGCGGCTTCAAAGTGCAAATTTGGTGTTATTCCTGTTTCTGAGTTCTATGAAAGTAAATACATTGATAATAAGCCTCAAAGATGGGGTGTACGTCGTAAAGATGGAAAGGCTTTCTTTATCGCGGCTTTATATGAGATCAGAAAGTTGGGCGATCAGGTGATCCGTTCGGCAACCATGCTTACGATGGATGCCATAGACCATCCGATGATGAAAGATTTCCATGAGCCGGGAGACGTAAAGCGGTCAGTGGTGGTTATTCCACATGAGCGCTTAGATGAATGGTTAAGCTTAAAACAACCACATCAACTCTATGAATTTATGCAGGGTTTTCCTGTAGAAGAATTTGAGTGTTCCCATGTTCCTAAAGCAAAGATTGTAAAAATAACACCGCAACTGAATATGTTTGATTGAGCTTAATATTTGAGTTGATGAGATTAAAAAAGGCTTCCTATCGGAAGCCTTTTTGGGATCAGTTGCTTAGCGCGCAAGATTTTTAAACATATGGCGCAGAATTTCCATTGTCTTTTCAATTTGCAATGGCGTTAAGCCATCAAATGATTGTTCGAGGATAACTGAGGTAAGATCATTAATTTTGGTAATCATTTCCTGACCTTTGTCTGTTAGATAGACGCGAGTGATACGACCATCTTCCTTGCATGAATACGTATCGATATAGCCTTCATCTTTGAGGCGATAAACAATTTTGGTTGTGGTCGACATTTTGGAAATGACCATGTCGGAAAGCTCTGACACACTGGCATGGGGTTTGACATGCAAGGCAATGAGAATACGGCGACGAGAATTGTCTAAGCCATATTTTTTGAGCACGTTATCGATATTTTGAACGTACTGAGCATTTACTTGAGAAATCCAGTAAAAAGGAAAGTCTTCCAGGTTAAATGAATCGGCTGTAGGTAAAAAACGCGCATATTTTTTTGGCATCACTTATTTCCTATACTTGCACAAGGAGCCACTCCTAGTCGCTCCTAGATTCCATGAAATGTCTATAACTTGCCTGTTAAAAAAATCGATCCTCTGATTTTTTTAGCATTCCATTTTTTAACAAATCTGTTCAAAGATAACGGTGAAATTATCTTTATTCTCAACGAATAAGTCATCATAAAATTCACATAAATCAGCTATTAATGATGTACTATCCAGTCGTCTTTCCTTCAAGGTTGTCCTACAGCCTTGCATTACTGCTTATTTGTAGAATAATCATATTGTAGAAAAAAAATACGATTTTTGACGTGACATTTTTATAATATTTTCTGTCTAAAATGTCATAAATATACGAAATCAATATATTTATAAAATAAATAACGCTTAAAAAAATAGCTAATACAACTATTTGAATTAATCAATTGGTTAAAATATAGCACATAAAAATTTTTTAAAAAGTTGAATAAATACATTCTTTATCACATTTTTTCGATGGAATTTTAAAATTTGTAGCTTTGAATAGATTTTGATGGGGCAATTTAGACATAAATTTGGTGTGTAGGACGAATTGTAGGAAATTAAAATGAGATATGAAAGGGATAACAATTGAACTTCGGAGATTAAATAGATAAAAAGACGCATCTAAACAGGATTACAGGTTTAGATGCGTAAAGTGCAAAATTGTGATGACTCATGTTTTTCTTAAAGCTTAAGTTCACTTTCCATCAGGGGCCATAGCTTTTGATGTGACTTTTTAAACATCGACATATGTCCAATTTGTTTGTAGCCATGTTGTTGTGGATTCAGTTCAATTAATTTGGTTGGTGCATTGGGGTATAAGCGCAATAAGTCTTTGACATTGGCTTGGGTGGCGATTTCATCATCAGTTGCCCAAAAAGAAGTAATCGGGCATTGAATTTCCTGATGATAATCTTCGAAGATACTTTTACCAATTGCATTCATGACATAACCAGGTTTACTGCAAAACTCAGCCCATTGTTTTGCAACATTTTTAGGGAGGTTTTCTCCCATCCCAATAAATTGAGTTGCGCCATAACCTTTCAAGAAGCTGGAAACTGGGAAAATAACGTTAAACATAACGGGCGCAAGGATTTTAGTTTTACCTTTCAAGCCTTTGACATGACCTGTAGAGCCAGCGATCGCCAAAACCTTAGCAACCTTGTTATAGTTTGAAGTAATCCCAAGTAATTGCCCACCAGCACTATGCCCAACAATAATCACTTTTTCAGCTTGAGTTCGCTCTAATAAGGTCTCAATTGCGGCTGGAATATCATAAATTCCCCAGTCATTTATACTGGCCTTAGAATTCTTGAGCGGGCCATGAAGCGATTCACCTATACCGCGAAAATCAAAGCTTAAAACGCTATAACCTTGTTTGCTCAGCCATTCTGCGAAAGCATGATAGAAATTTTTAGTAATTCCTGTCGCTGGACAAATCAAGATTGGGTAGGGTTTGGTATGATCTTGTGCAGGATAAAATTGTGCGGCAAGTTGATAGTCATCTTTGCAGCTCATCCAAAAAGATTCATAACTCTTCATTAGAAAGATACTCTTATATGTGGATAGTATTACTTTACACAAGTTCCAAAAAGAAACTCGTTTAAAAAATGACTTAAAAGTCAAATTTTATGTAATATACGCACACAAAAGGAATATTTTAATTTCGGGGATGTTATGTACGCTTTAAATACTGCAACACAGCTTGCTATTGTATTTAGTGGGATTTTTCTATGGGTGGGGATGCTGACTGGAGTTTGGAAATATTATCAAATTAGACAAACAGCGCAGGCAAGAGCACATTATTATGTGGATATTGCACATCGGAGTAGTCTGCTTTACGCGGCAGCCAGTTTGATTTTAGCAGCATTAAGTTTTTTTACAGTTCTATCTGATTCAATCGCATTATTTTGTGTTGTTGCAAATCTATTCTTCTTTGCGATGTCGATTTTAATCTATATTTTGCATGGATTATTAAGAGATACAACCAATCAATTCAAACAGCCGCATCAAGTGGGGAAATGGACTTTACCAGCATGGTGTATGACGTTGATGATGTTGAGTTTAATTCTTGTAGAGTTGGGTGCAACTGGGATTTTAGTATTGGGAACTATTGCTCAATTTTTACATTAAAAAATGGATGATCACTCATCCATTTTTCCTAAAGAATTTTTTTGGCGCACTGCGCTTAACTGTCGAAACTTTCGATCAACGATCGCCCACATACAAAAGGCCAGAGATACAATCAATGCATATGCAAAATATTCGGGTTTTAAATTACCTTTAATTGTGCCTTGAAATAACAACGTGACCATTAAGGCAAGCGTTGTAGTTGCATATACGATTGAATCATTTGCCTTCAGAGCGTTAATGAAGACTTGCTTGTTGAAATGTATTGATAACATCTCCATCCCTCCTTGTTGTGACGACAAAACCATGTGTTTTTGTCTGAATTGTTTTTTAAGTTGTACTGCTATTTTCTGAGCATTTCAATAGGGATAGTGACTATTTTGAAAATAAATTTCTAAATGTATTGATTTATATAACTTTTAAGTATTTTTTATATTGATTTATACTATTTTTTAGTAAAATATTAGCCATTATTTTTACATTTTGAAAAGTTTGCCAATCAACTAATTCAATTGAAATAGTTGTTTTTAGATCACAAATAAAGACATTGAGGCATATTTGACAGCGTCAGCTTTAAGTTAAGAAAAGAAAGATTTGTCGTAAACAAAAAATGAGCGTTGGATAAAAGAACATTTCTTGTATAGCTAAAATCATGTTTGGGTAAAACATCATTTTAACGACAAATCATTTTAATCTTTAGATGCCGATACGCGATCGACCACAATTGCAAAAACAAGAACGATCAGCGATGGGAGTAACCATGCGAGATTTTGTTCGTTCAATGGTAAGTGCTGAATAAAAGTCGGTAATTGTGCAGTAAAACCAGCCGCTTTAATTGCTTCAAAAATACCAAAAAGGAAAGCAACAGCAGTCACAGATCCAACCACGATCGACGGATTGTTCCAACGTTTCCAGAAGAAGCTGAGCATGATCACGACAATCGCTGGCGGATAAATTGCACTGAGTACAGGAACTGAGATTGCAATCAGCTTTGTTAGACCTAGATTAGAAATCAACAAAGAAAAGCCAGTCAGGATAAAAACAAGTAACTTATAAGATAAACCTGTCAATTCGGTAAAATATTCAGCGCAAGCACATGTAAGACCAATTGCGGTTACCATACATGCAAGGAAAATTAAGATGGTTAAGAAATACGATCCGTAATCACCAAACGCGTGTTGTACATAAGCATGCAGAATGATTGCACCATTGGCTGCATTAGGCGCGACTTCATGACTGCCTAAGCCAAGTTTAAACAAGCTGACATAGACAAGCGTGAGTCCAACACCCGCAATCAAACTTGCGATAATGGCATATTTGGTAATCAGTTTTGTATCTGTCACACCTCGTGATTGGATCGCTTGAATAATTACGATACCAAATACCAGTGCGCCTAAGGTATCCATGGTCAAATAACCACTAACGAAACCTTCAGAAACAGGACTTGCGATATAGTTGTTGACTGGAGCTGAAATCATACCTGTTGGAATCGCAAATGCGGCGATACCTAAGATTGCCAAGGCAATGATTTTTAAAGGAGCCAGTACATGACCAACCGTATCGAGTAGTTTATTTGGATACAATGAAACTGCAGTCACAAATGCAAAATACACAATACTATAAATAAGAAGGCTGCTACCTGATGTACCAAAATACGGTGCGAAGCCAATTTCATAAGAAACTGTTGCAGTACGTGGTGTTGCAAAGAGTGGACCTACAGACAAATAGCAAACAATGGTGAGCAGTAAGCTAAAGAAGCGTCCAAGTGGAGAGCTGATGATTTCGATTGAACCTTTCATGCGAGATAAGGCCATAATCGTAATGACAGGCAAACCAACTGCGGTAATTAAGAAACCGAAGGCCGCAAGCCAGACATGTTCACCAGCCTGCTGAGCAACGATTGGAGGAAAGATAATATTGCCTGCGCCAATAAATAACGCGAAGGTCATAAAACCTAAAGCAATGATATCTCCTGTACGAAGTTGATTCATAAAGAGGGAGGCATAAAATAAAAGTGCGAAGTTTAGAACAAAAATGCGTTCTTTTGAAACTAATTTATGTGAAATTTGGTTGATTTTTGACTAAAAAGAAATGATGAAAATCATATAATTAGTAATGGTAAAGCTAATGTGTTGAAAAGCTTTCCAAAACTCGAAAATGCAGAAGGGTATAGATTCTTTCCTATTGGCCTAACTGAATTTAAATATCAAAAATAAAATGCTCTTTTAGTCTTAAATAGATTGAAGATTTCAATGGGAAGGCGTACAAATATTGAAATACTTTATGCAGTCCCCATATTAATTTTTCTGCATGTGATTTTAATCTGATTGATGAATAAGGAAAATCTCGAATGAGAGCTTCTACTGTGACCATTAAAACTGAACAAGATCTGGAGAAATTACGTATCTCTGGGCGGTTAGCGGCACAAGTGTTAGAAATGATCGGGCCTTATATCAAGCCTGGCGTTTCAACTGAATATTTAGATGATATCTGTAATGATTATATTGTGAATACGTTGCAGGTGATTCCAGCCAATGTGGGCTATCACGGTTTTACCAAAACGACCTGTATTTCTGTCAATGAAGAAGTGTGTCACGCCATTCCTTCCGCGAAAAAGATTTTGCAAGAGGGTGATATTTTAAATATCGATGTTGCTGTGATCAAAGATGGTTATTTTGGCGATACCAGCCGAATGTATTTTGTTGGTGAGCCAAAGCCTGAAGCAAAAAAACTGGTTGAAACCACTTATGAAGCGATGTTAGCGGGTATTCATACAGTGAAACCTGGGGCAACTTTAGGTGATATTGGCTATGCCATCCAATCTGTTGCACAGCGTGAAGGTTATAGCATTGTGCGTGAATACTGCGGACATGGTATCGGCCGTATTTACCATGAACAGCCGAACATCTTGCACTACGGTCAGAAAGGTCAAGGTTTGGTCCTAAAAAAAGGCATGGTGTTTACCATTGAGCCGATGGTGAATGCTGGAAAACGCCATGTCCGAGAGCTGAATGATGGTTGGACTGTGGTGACACAAGATAAATCATTGTCTGCTCAGTGGGAGCACATGGTTGCTGTAACGGATGATGGTTTTGAGCTATTAACGCCATGGCCGAATGGCACAGGACATTATCCAGCCGTTTAAGTTATCCGATAAAAAAAGCGCGATTTCTAATCGCGCTTTTTTTTAGTTGAGCATTGGGTAAGTTGTTCAACCAAATAATCAATAAAAACACGAACAGCGGGCAATAGACCGCGTCTCGATGGATAAACTGCGTGGAAAATACCGTGTGGTGCCGTCCATTCGGGTAAGACAGTCACAAGTTGCCCTGTTTTTACAAAGTCTTGGGCAATACTGTCGGGAAGCAGGGCGATCCCACAGTTTTGAGTGGCTAATTCCGCCAGCATCAGTAAATTTGAACCCATAATCACGGGGTTTACTTTGATTTTTTTCTGCTGATGGTCAGGGCCTGTCAACAAGAACTGTTGATCGAGATGATCTTCTGCCATGCTGATAATACGATGTTCTGCCAGTTGTTCAGGCGTAGTTAGATTACCAAACTCATTTAAATAGGCTTGGCTGGCAAAAAGACGTTGTTCAATTGCTTCAAATTGACGTAATACTAGGTTCGGATCATCATCTAATTTAGATCGAACACGCAACGCCAGATCGACACCTTCGTTGATGACATCAATACGGCGGTTGCTGATCATCATTTGCACCCGAACTTCAGGATATTTCTTCAAAAAGGCGGGTAGGATTTTCGCCATCTGATTTTGAGCAATATCGACTGGTACACTGACTTTGATGACACCACGTGGCTGACTACTCAAATGATTGACCACATCATGCGCTGCTTGGGCTGCATTCATCATCACTTGTGCATGTCGGTAAACATCCATTCCAATATCAGTCACGGCAAAATGACGCGAACTGCGTTGAATTAGACGTACACCCAGTTGTTCTTCAAGATTGTAAACCCTACGGCTGAGTTTAGATTTAGGAATGTCAGTTGCACGTTCAGCAGCACTAAAGCCACCATGTTCTACTACCAGCGCGAAGCAATAAAAATCATCTAAATCCGTTAGCATTACGCTATAAACTCCAGCTTATTGTGATTAAGTTAAATGAATATAAAAGTGATTATTAAACATTGTGGGCCAACAATATAGCCCGAACCTGCTGATATTGTTCCATTCGCTCAAAATCCTTTGCGGTTGGCGATGGAATTCGAGATAAGTCCATATTGTCAGTGATATCAGCCAATTTCACAACACGTGCCAAAGGGTTTTGTACAGTGCGCTGAGCGGCTTCGATTCGAGACTCACCATCCTGTTTTGTGAGTGCAACGATTGCATCGATAATGTGTGCCTGGAATCCTAAAGCTTGTAAATCTTCAATGCTTGTTTCTGTATCTTCTAAGACATCATGCAGAACAGCAATGATTTTATGATCCATACTGGGTACATTCAGCATCACTCTGAGTGGGTGTAAAATATAGGGGGCATTAGCTTTATCTACTTGCCCTGAATGTTGCTTTGCGGCAAATGCAATTGCTTGTTCTAATGTCGCCATCAGCTAAATCCTCCGCTTCAAGATAGATTAGCGCGTCATATTCTTTTAAACTGGCTGAAATTTTTTTCGCTTAAGTATTATGTCATATCAACTTATCAATATTGTCGATGCGACCCAAAACATTGTATGTCCTTTTTGTCAGCATGTGGTTCTAGACTGGGATCAAGAGCAGTATATTCAACCTTGTGAGCATACGCTATTTATGGCAATGGATTTAGGTTTTGAATTTATTGCTGATCGTTTTGAAGAAGTTTTACCCCAGTCAGTAGATGAAATTCATGAAGATCCAAATATGAATATTTTTGCTAGTGTTACTCAAGCACACTATGCCGACATGCACATTTATAAAGCAGATCTAGGTGTAGAGGGGCTATTTCGTTATGTTGGATTTAGTCAACATTAAAATCCTTCCAATAAAAAAGCCAATCATTTGATTGGCTTTTTGCTTAACAGCTTATGCTTCAGGTGCTGGGCTGTACTGTTCAACTAATGGTTTTAACTCACCATTTTGGAACATTTCAAGCATGATATCGCTACCACCAATGAGCTCGCCATTGATCCATAATTGTGGAAAAGTAGGCCAGTTCGCAATTTGAGGTAAAGTTGCACGAATATCTTGATTTTCCAAGATATTTACATAGGCAAATGGACGACCAATTTGGCTAAGTGCTTCTACTGCACGAGCAGAAAAACCACATTGCGGGAATTGTGGAGTGCCTTTCATGTAAAGTAAAACAGGGTGTTTCGCAATTTGATCACGAATTAACGCTACTGTATCACGCGCTTGTTCCGTCATAGATAGATCCTCAACTAATCTCCTTGCATTATACCTAAAAAAAAGCGTGGCGGAGGATTGCGAAAGATTTTTCTTATATAAATGTGACTTTAGGCTTTCAATCTACGCAAGTTTTTGCTTATATAACTTTTTTCACCACAACTACTGATAGATTGAGTTTGTTATGACTAATATCACTCTTGCTCCTGTGCAACCTGATCAACCATCACATCTTATGGCAACCTATGGTCGCCAAGCGATCAGCTTTGTACGAGGACGAGGGGCGTATCTATATACGGCAGAGGGTACAGAATATTTGGATGCGTTAACGGGGATTGCTGTGTGCGGTTTAGGACATGCACACCCTGTTATTGCAGAAGCGATTGCTGAACAAGCTGCGACTTTGGTGCATACCAGCAACCTATATGAAATTCCTTGGCAAACAGCTGCGGCACAGAAACTGGCTGCAGTTTCAGGTATGGAAGAGATCTTCTTTTCAAACAGTGGCGCTGAATCAAATGAAGGTGCGATCAAAATTGCACGTAAATTTGGCGCTCAACAAGGCATTACATACCCTAAAATTTTAGTCGCGGAACAATCTTTCCACGGCCGTACCTTGGCAACCTTATCTGCAACTGGCAATAAAAAGGTTCAGGAAGGTTTTGCGCCGTTGGTTGAAGGTTTTATTCGTGTGCCGTTTGGTGATGTGGAGGCAATTCAAGAAGCAGCCATTAACCATCCAGATATTGTTGCCATGCTGATTGAGCCTATCCAAGGTGAAGGCGGCGTGAATACCGCACAACAAGGGTTTAGTTACTTGGAAGATGTACGTGCGCTATGTAATCAACATAATTGGTTGATGATGCTAGATGAGATTCAAACAGGGAATGGCCGTACAGGCAAATACTTTGCTTATCAACACACCAGCATTATTCCTGATGTCATGACTACAGCCAAAGGCTTAGGAAATGGCTTTCCAATTGGTGCCGTCATGACACAAGGTAAAGCAGTCGGTTTACTGGGTGCAGGTAGCCATGGTTCAACTTATGGTGGAACAGTGTTAGGTTCACGTGTGGTATATACCGTGCTTGATACTCTGGAAAAAGAAAATGCAGTTGAGAATGCTGCTACAGTGGGTGCCTATATTGTTGATCAACTCAGAGCACAATTGGCCGATTATAACGTTCAAGTGCGTGGCTTTGGCATGATGATTGGAATTCAGCTGCCAAAAGACTGTGCTGAACTGGTTGCGATTGCACGTGATGAATATAAGCTGATTATCAATGTAACGGCAGGTTCAGTGGTACGTTTATTGCCACCCTTAAACATGACACAAGCACAGGCTGATGAGTTATTACAACGTCTTGTTCCTGTGATTCAAAACTTTTTAAAAGCATAATCGTTGTAGATTGAATAAAAAAAGGGCAATTCATTTGCCCTTTTTTTTATTTGTATGGGGTATCAGCCAGAAATATATTGTTGAAGCTGCTCAATAAGAATACGTTGATCATCCATCGCAGCTTTAACTAAGTCTCCGATAGAGATGAATCCAACTAACTTTTCTTGATCAAGCACAGGTAGATGGCGTAAATGACGGTCAGTCATAAGGTTAAGGCATTCTTCGACAGTATGGTTTAAACCTACAGAAATGACCTTGGCCGTCATAATGTCAGCAACAGGGGTGTTGTTTGAAGAACGTTCCATTAAAGCAATCTTACGGGTGTAGTCACGTTCAGAGAAAATTCCAACGACTTTCTCATCTTCGGCAACGACTAAAGCACCAACACCTTTTTCTGCCATAATTTTAATTGCTTCAAGTACAGTCGCATTGGGTGAAATGGTGAAAATTGATTGTACTGCTTTATTCTTGATGACTTGAGCAACGATTGTCATTGTTTATCCACCTGTGTTGTATTGTCATTTTCATTTAACTTAACGGTATTTTTTTTAAATGCAAAGCCCTAATTTCATTCCAATGATAACTTTTCTTCATGAGTGTCTAAAAAGTCATCATTGGAATAGAGAGAATAATTAAACCGTCACTGCTGATTGATGTGGCATAAAGAAGAAATGCTGCATTTGCTGAGTTGAAAGTTTAAATTTACGATGTGAAGAGTTAAATAAAGCAGGTTCAACTTGTAAACGGGTTAAAGTTGGAAGCAAGGACTCATGGAAATCTTTCGGCGTAATCTTACGTGGTGTGTAGTTTTTCCAGTGTGCTTTAGCATAGCGATGAGCTTGTACGCCGTTTAGCCAAAAGGGGAATACGTGACCATCTTGATCCGATTTGATTGCCCAACCCTGATGGTATAAACCCCAAAGAACGCCACAATACATCATTGTTTTTAGAATTGAAATTTTAAACATCAACTCACGTGAGACTGGTTGGAAATGGCTAAAACGATACATGTTATTAAACTAATATTCTTAAACTTATGTTTTATTATAAGAAAGATAGATGGCAGTTATGTTTAAACAATTGATCTAAATCGTAAGCAAATATTGTAGGTATCTCATCCAAGCGGTTAAAGCTTTACTGCAGCGTAAGTCAAAATATGAAGAACCATGTTGATTAGTTTTATGCAGGTATTAAAAAACGCCACCTGAGCAAGACAAAGCGATTAAGCTTTGGCACAGCGCAAGTTAGGAATATGAAAGAACCATGTTGATTCGTTTTATGCAGGTATTAAAAAACGCCACCTAAGTGACGTTTCATTATGCTTGTAAGGTTGCCATCTTCTGCCAATACTGTGCTTTCAAGGAATCACGTTCTACTCGGAAGCCTTGATAATACAACTCTGCTAAAAATAATGCCGCTTTACCGTGACCTGCTTTAGCTACTTCTTCAAGCTCTTTCACTGCATCTTGGAAGTTTTTTTGCGATTGAATTGTATTTACCGCATTTGCATATACATGCTCTAGTTCATGGTGTGTAAATTGTTGAATCATATATAACTCCTTATTTTAATTATGATTACCGCAAATTCTATTCAAAGTTACTCTACTTTGAATTTAAACTACTTTAACTTAGATTTGTTAAATTATTATGACAAAATTGATTGAATTGTCAAATATATTCGGTGTCATTACGTAAATAAAATCTTACACGATTAAACATTTGTCGCAAATAATTTTAAGTAAAATCAAAGTGAGAATAATAGAAAAGGAGAATAACATGTCCAATGTCATTGATGGCGTAACTGTGGATGTTCCACCATTAGAAAGTCAAATTATTGCGTTAGCTCATCATCATCGTCAATTACTTGATGAAGCCATTTTCCATCAAGAAATTCACTTGGGTGATTACTGCTTAGCACAACGTAAACGCGTGTATGACTTTGCCAGTCATTTAAGTCCTGAACAAAAAGATCAGTTTTATCGGATCTATGATGGAGAGTTGAAAAATATTGCCGATGATGATGACTTACATCCTGCAGATGCTGAAAGTGGTGTAGGGATGTTTGCCATTTTTATTACCTTAGTCATCATTGCATTTATTTTGTACTTTTCCTTCGTTCGTACATTAGTCAGTTAATCATTGCTAAAGTAGTGTGCGTTCAATAAGTTGTGGAATTGTGACTTATTGAACGTTGTGCTTGTCCTTAGCGAATCAGAGACTTACACTACCTCTAATTCGAGGTAGATTATGTTGTCTATAATTTTTAAACATAAGGTTATGCAATCCAAATTAGGATTTAAGTTGGACCAATTTTACAATGTTTTGGTCGGTATTATTATTTTGTCTATTTTTATACTTGCGTATAACGCATTGCAACGTCCAATTAACACAGCGCAGTACCAAAAAGTTGTTCAGTATGCACAACAGGCCAGCCATCCAAGAACACAGCATTTGGCCGAAGATACTTTGGAGCAGGCTAAAATTCGACGTGTAGATTATCTAAAGCTTTTAAATGCTTACCAATTTGAATCTAATCGTATTAAACAATATCCCGCAATGGCAAAAGAAGATGAGTGAGTTTTAAACGACTCATTTCTATTGATAAATGAATGGCTTGTCACGGTCGGGAAAACGAAATCAATTTATGCTAGACTGACCGTCTTTTTTAAAGCTGCTTTATTCTCAAGGAATCGACATGCAACAGCAATCGAATATGCAAAATAAATTCTTGATAGATGCTGACATTGGTGATGATGATGTCACATTACCGAATTTACCTGCTGTCGATGTTCCCATTATTGATGAGCCAGTTGTAAAAACTACAGTTGAGACGCCAGCACCTGTAACAATTGCAGCAACAGCACCTGTTGTTGAAGAAGAAACCCAAGCTACGGGATTCTTTGGCCGCATGAAAGATGGTTTGACTAAAACACGTCGTAGTTTCACCGATGGTATGGTCAATATCCTGATTGGTGGCAAAGAGATTGATGACGAGTTATTAGAAGAAGTTGAAGAACAAATGTTGGTTGCCGATATTGGTGTAGATGCAACCAAAACCATTATTGCCAATTTGACTGAAAGAACAGCTCGTGGTGATTTGATCTATTCCCATGCGTTGTACAAAGCACTGCAAGAAGAATTAGTCGCTTTACTCGCACCGCGTGTTAAACCACTGCATATCGATCCTAACAAATCGCCTTATGTGATTCTCATGGTCGGTGTAAATGGCGTGGGTAAAACTACAACCATTGGTAAATTGGCGAAGCGTTTACAAGGCGAAGGCAAGAAAGTCATGCTTGCTGCAGGTGATACGTTCCGTGCGGCAGCGACTGAACAACTGCAAATTTGGGGTGAGCGTAATGACATCCCTGTGGTTGCTCAAGGTCACGGTGCAGACAGTGCTTCGGTTATTTTTGATGCTTTTGAAAGTGCGCGTGCTAAAGGCATTGATGTCTTGATCGCGGATACTGCAGGGCGTTTGCAGAATAAAGCCAACTTGATGGAAGAGCTGAAAAAAGTGAAGCGTGTGATGCAAAAGATTGATGCAACTGCGCCACATGAAATTATGCTCATCGTTGATGCTGGTACGGGGCAAAATGCAATTAACCAAGTTCAGCTGTTTGATGAAGCGGTTGGCTTAACTGGGATTACCATTACCAAGCTTGATGGTACAGCAAAAGGCGGCGTGTTATTTAATATTGCAAGTCGTACCCATGTGCCGATTCGTTATATCGGTGTGGGTGAGAAGATTGATGATTTACGTCCTTTCTCAGCTAAATCATTCGTTGCTGCATTATTTGAAACCGATAAGTAATTAAATTGTGTTAAAAAAGACTCCACGACATGTGGAGTTTTTTATTTCGAATAAAAAATAAGACTGTTTCAAAAATAAAACGATCTGTCATGTTTTTTAGACTATTCCTAAAAAATGCGTCGTTATACACTACATTCAATCCAAGATAACGCCCCAAAGGGCACAAAGGTAGGAATAACAACATGAGCAACTTCTTAAATAGCATTAAATCACGCCGTACCATTTATGCGATTGGTAAAAACCTTACAGTTGACCAAACTAAAATTGAAGAGACCATCCGTGAAGCGGTAAAACACAGCCCATCATCATTCAACTCGCAAACCTCACGTGTTGTGACTTTGTATGGCAACTCTCATGTTAAATTCTGGGAAATCGTACGTGAAACTTTGCGTAAAATGGTACCAGCAGAAGCATTTGCAAATACAAGTGCAAAAATTGATAGCTTTGCTGCTGGTTTTGGTACAGCGTTATTCTATGAAGATCAAGATGTTGTAAAAGGCTTACAAGAGCAATTCGCATTATATGCTGATAACTTCCCAGTATGGTCAGAACATTCAAGTGCAATCGCTCAGTTCGCAACATGGACTGCTTTATCTGAAATTGGTGTGGGTGCATCATTACAGCACTACAATCCAATTGTTGATGCAGAAGTTGCAGAAACTTTTGATATTCCAGCAAACTGGAAATTACGTGCTCAGCTTGTATTCGGTTCAATCGAAGCAGCGGCAGGCGAGAAAACATATATGGATGATTCTGCACGTTTCAAAACTTTTAACTAAGTTAAAACGGGTAGCGAAAAAGAGCACTGTGTATAGTGCTCTTTTTTTATTTCTACGAATGGAGTTTCAAGTAGTACTGACGAAATGGGCAGCATTGTACATACTTTGCGAGAACTGGTAATCCAAAATGCTGAGTTAGAGGGTAATAGAAAAAGAATGATTGTAGATCATTTAGTTTAAAAGATTGATTTAAATGGAAAATTTATAGGGCAAAGTATTGGGTTTAGATGTTATCAAAGATTTGCACAAAGAGGTGTTGAGAATAAATAATATGATTGCTAGAGTTGTTTCAAAGATTACTTTTAAAAAAGCACTTTAAAGTGCTTTTTTGTTGTCTTGTTATTTTCATAATAGTTTGCTTTTATGGTTGTTCAGATTAATAGGAATTCATCATGAAAGAAGCAATAGAACAATATCGCCAAGAACGAGCAACATTAGAAAATGAGATTTCAGATTTCCTTGAGAAGAAATTTGCAGAATTCAAAGACAAGACTGGTGCGGAAGTCATTCACCTTGAGGTAGAGTTTGATTCAACTGATGATGAAGAAGCGGAATTCTTTATTTCGAGTGTGTTTATTGGAACTGATCTTTAATTGAATCAAGAAATAGAAAGCCTCCTTCGGGAGGTTTTTTATGGGAAATTTATTTCACTTATGAAGTAAAAAATTATAAGAATTACATCATCATGGATCTTTAGTAAAAGGGTTATGATTTTTTATAGTAATCATAAGTTTTTGTTTTTAATATTTAATTTGAAATAATAGTGAGTAAATAATAAAATATACACTTGTCTTTATTTATTTTGTGTTGAGTTTTTTTGGTGAAAAAATTAGTAATTCTTCTTATAAGTACGGTAATTTGTGGTTCGGTGTATAGTGCAGATGATATCTTCAGCAAAGATAAATCACTTTTAATTCTAAATAATGATGAGTCTCATAAAGAGGTTAAAAGTAGTGAACAGTTTGATTTCTTTGAGTCGATGAAGCAACAAGAACAAGATCGTGTCAATCAACGTAATTATGAATTAGAGCAAGCGCACGTAGCACAACAGCATACATCTAATATGAGTCCTCATGATAGGTCCCAATATTATCTGGAACATAGACATTTCGATGCTTTGAATGCACAAGGACATGAGCAACAGTTCAACTCAATTTTGAAGGCGAAGAATAGAGGTTTAATTTCTGAAAAAGATTATCAGCAAAGAATTGCAAAACATAATCCGGTGCCATTGGATCAGAGAAATAATCAACTTAAATTCTCAATCCCAATTGGGGAATAAGTTAGTTAACGGCAAAGCTCATCAAAAGATGGGCTTTTTGCTTTTCTGTGGTATAAATTATCACCAACTATAAGGGTGATATATGACAGGCAATTCAGCTAAATGGCTTTGTGTTGGTGGTGTTTTAAGTGGTGAGTGGAGAGAACAGCAGTTAGATACATTCGATGTTGATCCCAATGATTTAGATACTCATAGTTATATACCAATGAAACTTATTAATCCTATAACCAAAGAAGAGCAGCATTTCTTTGTATATACAGAATTACAAGAGCAAGCATATGACAGGGCGATAAATTTTGCCTTTTGGAAAAACCAATAAAAAGAGAAAGCCTCCTTCGGGAGGTTTTCTTTTATGCCCTGCAACTGATGGGGCTTTTTATTGGCAAAACTATTGCTGTAAACATTCAGTAATCATTGTTCTGTAATTGTCAGATTCTTTGAAATACGCTTGTTGGCTCAAATTTTATTTATTAAATTCTACAAGTCGTACTGTTTTGAGCTGATTACAGTACGATGGGTTTAGTTGAGACTGACATGACTGAAATTGAACCCCTTTTGCCCATCAGATTAATTTTTTGATGGGATTTTTTTGTTTAACCAGATAAATATTTGGAAGAAAACTTTCTGTAAATCTATTCTTTTAGAAAGAATCTAAGGATTTACTAAGGTGCTTGGAAGGTCTAAAAACCTATTTAACGTGAAATTTTGAGGCTCAATGATGCAATCTGTTTTCTTTGCAAACTTAAATGATAGCAAGTTTACTTTCATCAACGTTGAATCAATGACTGAAGAAATATTTTGGTGCAGTACAAAATTTTGTTTTAATTCAGAGAAAGAAATATATATCTATCGACGGAAGGATCTAACATCAGATGAATATGATGAACTAATTCGCCAGGCACACAAAAGATTTGATTAAGCTATCTGTAGAAGATCCAGTAAAACAATAGTTTGGCTTTATGACAACTAACAGTTTTGTCAGAATTTTGCAGGCACAAGAAAAATTTGTTATTTTTATTTTACAAAACAAAATGTTAGATAAAGTCATTTTCTTTTGCCATATATATGATGTATATATCTTAAATAAGCCGAATTGTTGCAATAGACAGTTTTGGTTTTTGTCATAAAATGGTCATAATCGCGGAGCATAGTGCTTACGATTTCATAAATTGTTTATACTGAGAAGAGTCTAATGTCTTTAAGAGTTGGTGTTGCTGCTTTCGGTTTATTATTAAGTAGTTCAGTTTTTTCTGCAGTCACTATTACTGCCCCTGAAGAAATCGTGATTCTTGCTGTAAATGGTCAAGAAGTAAATAGTGGATTAATTCCATCAAAGAAGAATAACTATCAAGTAGATCCAGGCAATTTAACTGTTAATGTTCGCTATCGTGAATATTTTGAGCATTTAAATGGTGAACATGACATCGTTAAATCAGGCGTTGTGACCATTCAAGCACCAGATTTACAAGACAATCAGTCTTATAGTCTAGGTTTGGTCAATGCACCTAAAAACTTCGATGCCGCAAAGAAGTATGCAGATCAACCTACTGTTGCTTTGTATGATCAAAATAAAAAATTGGTGGTACAGCAAACAGGTGCAAATAATGAAGCACAGCCATGGTTTACTGGCAGTAATTTATTAAGCCGTACTTTGGATTTAACCCAAAAGAATAAGAATAATGCTGCGAATCAACCTGCACCTGTTTATGCAGGAACCACAGCACAAGTAGTTGCAACTGCGCCTGTAGCGGTAACAACAGCAGCGGCAGCCGGTACAGCAAAAACCACAGATCAACAATTGGCAGAATTGTGGCAGAAAGCATCTAAAGCTGAGCGCCAAAAATTTATGGCTTGGTTAGCTGGTCAAACAAACTAATCTAAAATTTAATAACAAAGCCGATGTTTTCATCGGCTTTGTTTTGTGTGGAATAAAATAAAAATGTCTTTAAAGATTAGAACAGCAAAGAATAGTGATTTGGAACAATTGGTTAAGCTGATTAATATCGCTTATAGAGAACAATCAGAACGTAGTTGGACAACTGAAAAAGCGTATGTACAAGGCGATCGCATTTGTAAAGTTCAATTAGAACAAATATTGCAGCAACTAAATTTCGAATTATTGGTGGGTGAACTAGGTAATGATGAGATTATTGCCTGCATTGGATTAAGCTTGAATGCTGATTGTATAGAGATAGGTACTTTTGCGATTGATCCAAGCATACAGAATCAAGGCTATGGGCGTGAATTACTCAATTATGCGGAGTTATATATTGCACAAAATTATCCAAAGATTCGTGATTTAGTCATGCATGTTCTGGATGTTCGTATTGAACTGTTGGCGTATTATCAGCGCCGTGGTTACCAAATAACGGGACGGAAAAGCGAATATCCAATTGAGGCTGATGTAGGGCAACCCATTGTACCTATTCAACTGATTGAAATGAAAAAATCTCTTTAATGCATAAAAAAGCCATGATGAATTGGAACAATCATGGCGTTAAGAACAGGAGGTTATGCTTGGTTTTCAGTAAGCGATGGTACTTGGTCAACTTTTTTGCGTAGACCAAATTGAACCAACTGGTGTAGCTTGAGCACGCTCTCTGGCTTGTTGATAAAAACGTATAAATATTAAAGCAAATACCAAAGCAACGATATCAATCCAAATCAAATGAGCTGTTGAATACCAAAGTCCTTGAATTGGAAACACATAGGCAAGTAGAGAAGTCGCAGGAATCAGTAATAAAACAAGCGCAATGGCGAAGAACAGTTGAGCTAAAGCCGTTGCTGCACCAATAATAAAACTGTATGAAATACAAGCAACAAATGCTAAATAGTAGCTATACATAAATACATAGTTATGACTTTGTAATTGCAATGGTATGATATGGGTCCATCAACCAATCAACATACTGGTAAATATCGCTAACATACAACCTAAGCAAGCACCTATGGTCAGATTGGCAATAAACATGACATCTTTACGCTGTTGTGGTGCTGGTAGGTTCATTCTTCTGTTTACGCAGGCGTGTTTCAATCCACAGAATATTGCCTGAATAGAACAAAAACGAATGGTTCTGAAATCGAAGCCAGTGGTGAAATCCTATAGGTGCTCATAAAAAAAGGCTTTCAAATTTGGCAGCCTTTTATATAAAAATAGCAGTAGATAAAAATATTAAGTTAGATTTTATTTTACATTATGGGACTTTTTTGCATTAATTTTGGCTGGAAAAAGTCTTGTTTTTTGATTTTTTTAATGACTTAAGCATTTGTTAATACAGGTATTTATGCTGATTTTGTTAATCACTCTGAAATTAAACAGACTTGATACAGTGCTCATGTTTGAGATGGTTTTATCCCTTTGCTTTATTTAAGATGATCATGAAAATTTAAAATATTGATTCAATTGATGGAATATTTTGCATGATTTTAAATAATGAGAAAATAGATTGAGGGTGGTATGTTTTGGATTGTATTGTTTGTTGTTTTAATTGTGATTTATCTGCTATTCAAAGCATATAATAGTTTGCAAGCGAAAGCAGAGTTTATTAAATCAAGTCTTTCAAATATTTCTGTATCTTTGCAAAAGAAAGTGAATCTGATTAATCAGTTAATTGATGTGGTAAAGAACTATCAAGATGGGGAGCAACTCTTGCATCTGACTATTTCTAAAGATGCAACCAAGGCAAACGAGATTGTTTCTGGGCAGCGTGAATCTCAGGTGGCTTTGATGGGAATTCAGGGTCTAGTTCAGCGTTACCCAGATCTTAAAGCAAACGAACAATATCAAAGTTTAATGCAAAGTATCAAAGCTGTTGAAGATGAGATTGGTCATCAACGCGAAACGTTTAACCATTACGTTCGAGAATACAATACCAAACGAGGTTCTATCCCAACTGTTTTTATTGCGAATGCACTCAAATTTTCTGAAGCACCCTATTTGGATTTTTCAGTTGAAAATACGGAACAACACATTCTAAAAGATTTTCATACCGATAGTGCTGAGCATTTAACAGCACTTTTGGGTTCAGCAAAAACCAGTTTAGTTGATGGTTCAAAAGCACTTGCCAATAAAGCATTAGATACAAGTAAACGCATTTTGGAGAGTGAGCAAGTTCAGAACTTAAAAGAAAGTGCAGTGTCAAAGTATCAGCAAATAACAGATACACCGAAGCAGGTAGAGCAAAATACTGAAGAGTTTTCTGATGCAACAGCTATTGATCACACTGAACAGGCTCAAATTGATCAGTCTGAAAATGTTGAGCAAGCTCAAACATCGAGTAAGGCAGAATGAGTCAGTTTAAGCTTGATCAAATTTTTTAGCTTTGAGTGTCTCGTAAATAAAAAAAGCTGCCAGATTAACGGGCAGCTTTTTTTATGGTCGGTGTAAGGGGTTAATTTCCAATCCAAATAAAATAGCCCAACACCATTAATGGCCAAGCGATATAAGGACTAAATAACCATTTCCATAACCAGAACCTTGGTATAAACCCAACCCCATGCACGAAGCCACCAGAAATCCCAATCATCACCAACATCAGCAAGCTATGATTGTAATGTCCGTTGGCATCCAACATCAGCGATGGATGGACCAGTAAAATAGCAGCAAGCGGCAATGCCAACAAAAACGAAATGGTCATTGCAAGTACTTGCGCTTTACTATTCTTCGGTGTTGTCATTGCTTCAGCCATTCTATTATTCCTCATCTAAATCTTGATGATGTTCGATATACAGTGCACTGAGTACACCTGCGAAACATGCCATCAAGACGCCTAGAATCCATGCAAAATACCACATGTCATATCTCCTAATTAATACAAACTATGTGAATTTTCTTCGATATGTTTGTTGGTGATGACACCCCACATTTTGTAATATGACCAAGAGGTATAGATCAAAATGAGAGGAACGAAGATACATGCAGCAACGGTCATTACCCCAAGGGTTTTATGACTAGAAACAGCATCCCACATGGTCAAGCTTGAAGTTGGATCAATGCTTGATGGTAATAAGAATGGGAACAAGGCAAAACCAGCAGTGAGAATTGCACCAACTATCATCAGGCTTGTACCAGTAAAACTCACAGCCGCTTTATGTTTCGCTGCACTGACAATGACCAATAGCGCACCGAGGATCGCAGCGATAGGTGCAGCCATGGTGATCGGATACGTTGTATAATTGTTTAACCAACCATGATTGGCATTGGTCACCACATCTTTCGCAAGCGGATTCAGCGCAGCGTTGGTATTGACCGCAGTTGCATAGCTATAACCTGAGATATTGCCAAACAATAACCATGCACCCGCAGCCAAGAAGCACACAAGGAACACGATTGCCATGATTTGTGTTGCTTTGGCAGAACGGTTATGCAAATTGCCATCGGTACGTAGCATCAACCAAGCACCGCCATGCGCACATAGCATTGATAGGCTGACAATACCGCAAATCAGTGCAAACGGATTCAATAGTGCAAAGAAGCTACCAGTATATTGCGAACGTAACGTGTCATCTAAGCTAAAGGGTACGCCGAGGAACAAGTTACCGAATGCTACGCCAAACACCAGCGCTGGAACAGCACCACCGATACATAAGCCCCAGTCCCAAGAGGTACGCCATTGGGTATTCTCTAATTTAGAGCGATAGTCGAAACCGACGGGTCGCAGGAACAGGGCAAATAGCACCAGTAATAAGGCCCAATACATGCCAGAGAAGGCAACTGCATAGACCATTGGCCAAGCAGCAAACAGTGCACCACCTGCTGTAATAAACCAGACTTGGTTACCATCCCAGTGTGGTGCGATGGTATTGATTGCAGCACGGCGTTCAGAGTCAGTTTTACCTACAAATGGCATCAGTGCCATTGAGCCCATATCGAAACCATCGGTAAGTGCAAAGCCAATCAGTAGTACACCAACGAGCACCCACCAGATAATTTTTAGGAGTTCATATTCGATCATGATTGAGCCTCCCCAGTTTTTGCTTCTAGTTTTTCAAAATGATATTTACCAGTATGCAAAGAACTTGGACCTAAACGAGCAAATTTGATCATTAAGTACATTTCAATAATGAGTAGTACGGTATAGAACGCTGCAAGCGCAATAATCGAGCCCCACACATCACCAGCGCTGACGCTTGATGCAGAGAGGTGTGTTGGTAAGATTTCACCAATCGACCATGGCTGACGACCACCTTCAGCTACATACCAACCTGTTTGAGCTGCAATCCATGGGAGAGGGAGAGCAAACAAAGCAAATTTGAGTAACCAAGGTTTATCTTCGGCATTACGTTTTGCCACAGCCCACGTCGCGAACAGGAATAACAACAGCATGAGGAAGCCAGAAGCAACCATGGCACGGAAAGAGAAGAACAGTGCCGCGACGTTTGGAATAGTATCTTTAGTTGCAGCTTGGATGTGTTCTTCAGTCGCATCAACCACATTTGGAGAATATTTTTTCAAGAGTAGGCCATAACCTAAGTCTTTTTGATTTTTCTCAAATGAAGCCAATAAGTCAGGAGAACGGTCACCTGCACGCAGTTTTTCTAACTCGCTATAGGCCACCATACCGTTACGGATACGTACTTCATGTTCTTTCATCAAGTCACGTAAACCCGTTACTTCTTTATCGGTAGAACGTGTTGCAATAATCCCCATCACATAAGGAATTTTAATTGCATAGTCGGTACGCATTTCCTGCTGATTTGGGAGACCAAATAAGGTGAATGCAGCAGGTGCAGGCTCGGTATGCCATTCTGCTTCGATTGCAGCAAGTTTGGTTTTTTGAACATCACCGAGTTCATAACCAGATTCATCACCGAGTAGAATTACAGATAATGTTGAGGCTAAACCGAAGATTGCAGCGATGGCGAATGAGCGGCGTGCAAAAGGTAAATCACGTTTCTTTAATAAGTAATAGCTTGAGATGGCGAGTACAAAGATTGCACCAGTGACATAACCCGCAGAAACCGTATGTACAAATTTGACTTGCGCCACAGGGTTAAAGATCAGCGCACCAAAGTCCACCAGTTCCATACGCATGGTTTCGTAGTTAAATGCAGCACCGACTGGGTTTTGCATCCAACCATTGGCGATGAGAATCCACAAGGCAGACATATTCGAGCCAATCGCCACCAACCAAGTTACACCTAAGTGCTGTACTTTAGATAGACGATCCCAGCCAAAGAAGAATAAACCAATAAAGGTGGATTCTAGGAAGAAAGCCATTAAGCCTTCGATTGCAAGCGGTGCCCCGAAAATATCGCCTACATAGTGAGAATAATAAGCCCAGTTGGTACCGAACTGGAATTCCATAGTCAGACCAGTGGTTACCCCTAAGGCAAAGTTAATCCCGAAGAGTTTCCCCCAGAATTTGGTCATATCTTTATAAATTTCTTTGCCTGAAATCACATAGGTGGTTTCCATGATGGCAAGAATAAAAGCTAGACCTAAAGTTAGAGGGACGAAAAGAAAGTGATACATTGCGGTCATTGCAAATTGGAACCGCGAAAGATCGACCACGCTTTCAGAAATCATCAACGTGTCTCCTGAGTTTTGGACATGTCGCCAGCAATACGCTCGGCAACTTCATTGTTAAAATCTTTTGGAATCGTTGGCGCATCAAACCAGATGTGTTTAATCACCAAGAGAAGTACAACTTTAATAATAAGAATAATCGTGATTTCTCTGATGAGTCGCCGATTTGGATCTTGAGAACTCGTGTTCATAGAACCTAGCCTCATATTTAAAGAAGATGTAAAACATTATTAAATAAAATTCATTGAAAATAAACCTTTAGTATTTTTAAATAATTTAAAATTAAATATTTGTTTTAAATCATATGGATATTCTATTTTTGTTAAAATATTTAAAATAATTATTTTAACCAACTAAAATAATCTGGATTAATTTTTAAATCTGATTGAAACGGTTGTATTTATATTTTTAAATCTGATTAAAAAGATAAGGTTTATACTGAATTAAATAAATATTAAACCAACTAAAATAGTATGAATATAAAATTAATAATATATACAGTGACTTATCGTTTTAATTACATAATTAAATAATTCTTACAATGAAGTCTCTACAAAACCTAGTGTATAGGTAGAGATTATTCTAAAAAATGTGATAGGTATCACTGTTGTGTTTTTTGTGCCAGTGAGATCATGAAAACAACAAGAAGGGAAGAGCTAAATTCAAAACTTTTGCAGGATATATTTGTAATAAAATGTAAAAATTACTGTTTTTCTCTACTCAATCGCAATTTTGAGACAAAAATCAGTCTGGTGCGAATAAGTTATTTGAGAGAGATATTTTTTTCGCCAGATAGTGTGAGTTTGATTTTTGGCTAATTAACAACACTTGGGACTGTAATTCCAATTCACCGTACTCAGGTTCAACTTGTACATAATAGAGTTGTCCGAACTCATCACGCACACGTGCCTGAGCTGAGAAACCAGGGCGCGCATTTCCAGTTGAGATTGTGGCTAACCGACCAACCAAATTGGTATGGGTATGAGTGACTTTGGGTTTGATCACCTGATCTAGGCAGTGAATCATAAATACGGTAAAGAAAATATCGATGATCAGTGCTGGAACAAATAAATAGTAAGGTGAAATGAAGTAGTGCTGCAAAGCAAAGAACGACAGTTCCAGAAAATAGCCTGCAAAACTAAAATTAATCAGTAAAAAAACAAAGATCAGGTATTTAGAAAATTTCGCGTCGAGTAGAGGTGAATTCAGTAACCAATCTGGGGTGAGCTTTTGAACCAATTGACTTGGTCTTAAGCCAATGACAATCCCGATGGTTTCTGCAATGCTGAGCACAATTAAAGCCACGACACTCATATGAAATGGCATCAGATAGTAATTGAGGAAAAACTCAGTCATCGCAGAATTCATGATCTAGGGCTTAATCAATATAGATACCACCATCTGAGTGGACTTCCAAATTTACTTTCTCAAGGAATTCACCTAGACATGGGCCTGAAATACATTCACCTGTTTCGACTGAAAATAGTGCGCCATGAGTAGAACATTGAATATATTCTTTATCTTGGTCCAAGAACTGATTTTCTAAATACTCAAGTTCAGTTTGCAAGTGTGGGCAAACATTTTGATAGGCATAGAAGCTGCCATCTTTTTGAGTAATAAAAATCGTGGTCCCTTTCATGGTGTCGTATGCACGAGACTCACGTTCAGGGACTTCTTCAGTCATGCAAATCTTTTCCATGTTATGCACATTCCTGTTGAGCTTTTTGGAATTGTTCAAAGAGTTTAGCGTAATTGTCCACGCTTAAACGTGGTCCATATTGAGCAACCACTTCACTTGAGATCAAAATAGCAAGTTGTGCTGCAGCTTCCAAGCTTAAACCAGCATTGATTGCATATAAAAATGCACCAGAGAATGCATCGCCAGCACCATTGGTATCTACGGCTTCAACTGTACGACCATTGACATGGAAATGGTGTACTTGATCAACAATCACAGCACCTTTAGCGCCTTGTGTAATCACAATATGTTGATTTTTTAATTTTAGGCTTTCAATTGCCGCATCAAGATTGTCTGTTTCGGTAAACATGAGCGCTTCTTGCTCATTACAGAATAACAGATCTACACCATCATCTAAGAGTTCGACCAAACCTTGACGTGCATATTGCACCATTGCAGGATCGGAGAGTGATAATGCAATTTTAACGCCGTGTGCTTTAGCCAGTTCACGTGCCTGCTTAACTGCAACACGTGCGGTATCGCTGGTTGATAAGTAACCTTCAATATACAGCCATTTTGCGGTTTTAAGCGGTTCAAGGTCGATTTGCTCGTCGGATAATTCAGCGGTAATCCCAAGATAGGTTTGCATGGTACGTTCTGAATCTGGGCTGATCAGCACCATACAAGTACCTGTAACGCCTTCACTGATTGATTGTGTTGTGGTTTTGATGCCTGCTTCGTTTAAGCCATCGAGATAAATGCGACCGAGTTCATCATTCCCTACACGGCAACCATAAAATGCAGTACCACCTAAGGCACTAAAAGCAACGGTTGTATTCGCAGCTGAACCACCACTGGCTTGGCCCTTGTAGCTTTGAGTATCTTGTAATTTTTGATATAAATTTGCCTGTGTTTCACCATCGGCCAAATGCATTGTACCTTTTGGCAATCCTTGTTGCGTTAGAAACTCATTTGAAACCTTAAATTCTTGGTCAATGAGTGCATTACCAATTGCAAAAAGATCAACAGTTGCCATGTTTGTCATCACAGTAAAAATCAAAAAGCAAAGTTTACACGAATGCTACGGATTACAGTAGTTTGTTGAAGAAAATTCAGCAAAGCATAGGGTCATCGTGAAATAAATAAAGGGAAGAAAATGAGGCCAGACCACTTTAGGATTGAAAGAAGCCTGGAATTGCCTGCACAAATCGATGTTTTGATCCAATATTCAGAACGTCAGGGCTTTCGCTTCTTAAATAGATTAAAACAAGAATTTCAATCAGGTACCAATTGTTTTGATCAGATCGGAGAAGCACTTTTTGTTGTGTATGATCAGCATGATCGTTTGATTGCCGTAGCTGGACTGAATCAAGACCCTTTTGCCGAATCGCAGCGAGTTGGGCGTTTACGTCGTTTCTATATCCATCCAGATTATCGTGATAAAAAAATAGGTACTTATTTATTGATGCATATTGAACAATACGTAAAGACTTATTTTGAGCGACTTGAGCTATTCACAGATACCACACAGGCGGCTCACTTCTATCAAAGTCGGGGATATCAATCTATCGTGTCGGTACATTGCAATTTTTATAAGATTTTATGAAACGCTGTTTTGGATTAGCCGCTGCATTTTTCTACAAAAACATAGTAATTTACATGGATATCGATACGTATTCTTCGGTAGACTCTCTATAATCAATTGTAATGAATTTAATAGAGATAAATTGGAGATCACATGACTGTAGATGTTACTGAAAGCATTACTCAAACCACACATCCCGCGTTTCAGCTATTACGTCAACACCATGTAGAAGCACTCGATATTCAAGTTTCAGAATATAAGCACAAAGTGACTGGTGCAGTTCACTACCATTTAGCCACAACGCATGATGAAAATGTGTTCTTGGTGGCATTTAGAACGCAGCCGATGGATTCCAAAGGCGCTGCACATATTTTAGAACATACGGCACTCTGTGGTTCTGAAAAGTTCCCTGTACGTGATCCTTTCTTTTTGATGATCCGTCGTTCTTTGAATACATTTATGAATGCATTCACAGCAGCAGATTGGACGGCTTATCCTTTTGCAACACAGAACAAAAAAGACTTTCAAAACTTATTGTCTGTGTATTTAGATGCTGCCTTTGCCGCGAATTTAAATCCTTTGGATTTTGCGCAAGAAGGCATCCGTATTGAGCTGGAAAATGATCAAGCCGTTTATAAAGGTGTGGTATTTAATGAAATGAAAGGAGCGATGAGCTCTCCTTCAGATCAGCTATATCATCAGCTTGCACATCATTTATTCCCAGAAACGACCTATCACTACAATTCTGGTGGCGATCCTAAAGATATTCCAGACCTAAGCTATGAGCAGTTGGTGGATTTTTATAAAATTCACTATCACCCAAGTAATGCCGTGTTCATGACCTTTGGCAATCAAAGTGCGTATGACCTGCAAGAGCAATTTGAGAAATTAGCTCTACATAAGTTTTCTCAAGGGACAACTTTATATTCAAAACCAGAAAAGCGGTTAACTGCACCTGTAGAAGTAACTGAAAGCTATGCGGTCGATAGTGAAGATCTGAAAGACAAGACTTACCATGTCATGTCGTGGTTGCTACCTGAAACCAGTGATACTAAATTACGTCTAGGTATGCGTTTGGTTGAGGGAATTCTATTAGAAAATTCTGCTTCACCTTTACGCCATTACTTAGAAACTTGTGGTTATGCACAATCAACAGGTCCTTTAATGGGAGTTGATGACAGCAACTTTGAAATGACCTTCTATTGTGGAGTTCAAGGCTCTAATGCTGAACATGCAGAAACATTTAAAAATGGCATTCTCGATATTCTGAAAGAGGTTGCTTCTAAGCCAGTAGATACTGATTTTGTTGATGCCATTCTTCATCAAATTGAATTACATCAACGTGAAATCAATGGTGATGGAACACCGTATGGTCTCAGTCTGATTTTGAATGGGCTAGGTAGTGCGATTCATCATAGCGATCCAGTTCATGTCTGGGATGTAGACTCTGCGATTGAACAAGTGAAAGAAGAGTTAAAAGACCCGATGTGGTTATCAAACTTGATTCAAACCCACTTGTTGGATAATCCGCACCGTGTACAAATGACTTTAGTACCTGATGCAACGAAATCAGTGAAAGAGCAACAGGCTGAACAAGCACGTTTGGCTGAGATTACAGCTCATCTGACGGATGCGCAGAAAGTTGAAATCCAAGAAAAAACGGCTGCATTAAAGCAACGCCAAGACACACCAGATGATCTTGAATTGTTACCAAAAGTTGGTTTAGAAGATGTACCTGCTGAATTGCAAATTGTGCAAGGTCAACTACGTGAAATTATTTGCAATGGCTTAGATACGCCGTTGAATTTATATCATGCAGGAACCAATGGTATTTATTACCAACAAGTATTGATTCAGATTCCTGATGAAATCGTGCAATCTCCATACTTCAATTTACTCTCAATTCTAATGGGAGAAGTTGGTGCGGGTGAGTACGATTATTTGGAATTCCAGCAAATCCAAACCGCAGTAAGTGGTGGTTTAGGTATGGGGGCATCATTGCGCAGCAAGGTCGATGACAAAGACCGTATTAGTGCATGGCTCACGCTGACGACAAAATCACTGACGCAAAAACTAGATGCAATTCAATTATTAAAATTGGCATTTGAGCAACTCCGTTTTGATGAGAAAGACCGTATCATCGAGTTATTGCAGCAACGCAAAACTCGCTGGCAATCACGTTTATCTGGCTCTGGTCATAGTTATGCAATGCAAGCTGCCTCACGTCAAATGAGCGCACTTGCTCGCCGTGATTATCACAATACGGGTTTAGGCGCATTAAACTGGCTCAGTGACTTGGTTGCGAAAATTGATCAAGATGATAGCGCTTATCAAGCATTGATTACTGAATTACAGTCGATTCATCGTAAGTTGCTGCAAGCACCTAAACAATTCTTGTTGGTATGTGAAGAACATCAATCTGATCGTTTAGTTGAAGAAGTTCAAAACGTTTGGGATAAGTTGGTTGTTGATAAAACACCTGTCACTTTAACGCAAGTAGAACAGGTCAATACTTCAGATGATGAAGCATGGTTAATTCAAGCGAATGTTCAGTTCTGTTCATCTGCTTATCAAGCAGTTGATGTCGCACACCCTGATGCAGCACCTTTGATGGTATTGGCAGCTTATTTACGTAATGGTTTCTTGCATAGTGCCATTCGCGAAAAAGGCGGTGCATATGGTGGTGGTGCAAGTTATGATGGCAATGCGTGCTCATTCCGTTTCTATAGCTATCGTGATCCACGTCTAGCGGAAACGTTTAATGATTTTGAAGCCAGTGTGCAATGGTTACTTAATACCGAACAACAACCGCATCAACTCGAAGAAGCAATTCTAGGGTTAGTGGCTGGTATGGATAAACCAGGCTCACCAGCCGGGGAAGCAATTACCGCATGTTATGCCTTATTGCATGCACGTACGCCAAAATTCCGTAAAATCTTACGAGAACGTTTACTTAACGTGGGCTTGGAGGATTTGCAGCGTGTTGCGAAGCAATATCTATTGGCTCAAAAACCAGTGAAAGCGGTGGTTGCGCCATTTGCGAAACGTGAAGAATTGCAGAAACTTGGATTTAATATCCAGCAAGTTAATTAGTAAAATAAAAATCGGAGAAATCTATGGCGTTCAAATCTTTTGAACGTAGTCATTTGGAGCTGAGTATCCTTGCGATACTTGGCTCTTTAGCGACATCGTTGTCACATGCTGAAGCGACAGCACCGGCAAGTCCTGCAACCGTTGATGCCTGTGTGGCCTTGGCCGCAAATGCTGAGCGTCTGGCTTGTTATGACAGCCTTTTTAAAGCGCCGACCATTATTCCAACTCAAGTTCAGACCGATGCCGCACCTATGGTTGCAGCCGCTATGCCTGTGGCTGAATCGAGTGAACCAGCCAAACCAGAGTCGTTGAAAGATAAGGTGGTTCAAAAGGTCAGTGACTTGCATATATTAGGCGCTGCACCAAAATTTGATCCAAATGTTTCATTACTCGATCGCCGTTGGGAATTGTCAGAAGAAAGTAAATTGGGGGTATGGAATATTCGTGCTTATCAACCGGTTTATCTGTTACCAGTGTTCTGGACCAGTGATAAAAATGAATTTCCAAGCAGTCCGAACCCTGAAAATACCGTCAAAAATAAGCAAGAGTTGACCTCGAGCGAAGCAAAGTTCCAGCTTTCGTTTAAGACCAAAGCTTGGGAAAACATCTTTGGTAATAATGGTGATCTCTGGTTGGGTTATACGCAATCTTCACGTTGGCAAGTTTATAACTCAGAGGAATCAAGACCATTCCGTGAGACCAATTATGAGCCTGAAGCGAGTTTGATGTTTAGAACCAATTATGAAATTTTAGGTCTCAATGCTCGTTTGCTTGGTGTGACCTTGAACCATCAGTCTAATGGTCGTTCTGATCCTTTATCGCGTAGTTGGAATCGTGTCATTTTCAATCTTGGGTTTGAAAAAGATAATTTCGCCTTGATGGTTCGTCCTTGGTATCGGGTAGAGGAAGAAGCCAAAGATGATAATAACCCTGATATTAAGGATTATATCGGTCGTGGTGATTTAACCGCATTTTACCGTAAGGGTAATAATGATTTTTCTTTGATGTTACGCCATTCATTAAAAGGTGGTGATCGTTCACATGGTGCGGTTCAGTTTGACTGGGCTTTCCCAATTAAAGATAAATTACGCGGTCATTTTCAAATATTTGATGGCTATGGCGAGAGCTTGATTGATTATAACCACCGAGCGACCTATGTCGGCTTGGGTGTATCTTTAATGAACTGGTACTAAATGAGTTTAAATATTCCAGAGTCCTTATTACAGCTTGAAGCAAATTGTGGTGTCTTTGCACTCTGGTTAATCGTGAAGCAATATCATACCCATATTGATATTGCTGATCTGATTCGCTTGTCTGGTCATGACCGAGAAGATGGAACATTTACCATTGCTTTGGCTGTGGCACTGAAAAAATTAGGGTTTGACGTGTCATTCTATACGGCACCTGACCCTAATATTGATGAAAGGGAAAAGCAAAGTTATCTTGATGCGCAGCGTCTTCAGATTCCCATTCAGGCGGCTTTAACTTATTCAGAGATTCAGCGAGCTTTTGAACAAGGCCATTTCGTGATTGTGTTTTATGACACATTACAAGGTATGGGGAACCAATCCTTAATTTATTCAATTGATGAACACGACATTAGTTTTTGTGATCATTTTGACGTGATGTCTAAAACAGTGTTTGAACAACAACGTCAAAGTGATGAAATTTGTCGACAAGTGATTGTGATTGAACAGCCTTTAGATCATCATCCAATCTGAATATTGGCATTGGCATGTTTTAAGCGACTCTTCTTCGGCGTCGCGATTAAATAAGCCAGTGTTAACGGCCCTAATCGTCCCGTAAACATCAGCAAACTCAGCACAAACAAACTTCCATCATGCAACTGACCTGTTGCACCTCGTGACAGTCCTACAGTACATGCCGCAGAGACCACTTCAAACATCAGATCGAGCACATCTAATTTTGGCTCAAGCAGGAAAACAATAAAGCACCCCACAAAAACGAGCATGCCTGTAATGGCAGTCACTGCAAGTGCTTTATAAGTCGTTTCTTGTGAAACTGAATGGTTAAAAATCCGAATTTCTTCATTACGGCGTAGAAAGGAAATTACACAGAGCAATAAAATTACAAAAGTACCGACCTTAATACCACCAGCCGTACTAAGTGAACCACCACCAATAAACATCAATAACATGGTCAATAAAGCCGTACTATGTTCCATTGAACCTGTATCAATGGTGTTAAATCCTGAAGACCGTGGCACAGTTGCTTGAAACCATGCATTCATGGCTTGCTCACCTAAACTCATCGAACCTAGGGTAAGCGGATTATTTGACTCTAATAACCAAATTAAGATAAATGCAACAAGATTTAAAATTGCAATCGTACTGAGGATCAATTTGCTGTTCGGGGTCAACTTGCTCCAGCGTTTATTTTGTTTAACATCAATCAGAACCAAGAAGCCAATCCCGCCTAAGGTATATAACATACTGATGGTGAGACAAATCAGATAGTGGCTTTGAAAGTTAATCAGACTGTTATCAAACAGGGAAAAACCTGCATTATTAAAAGCTGAGACACTATAGAAAACAGCATAATAAAGGCCGCGATCAAAACCATACATTGGAGCAAACGAGGCTGTCAGAATAATGACGCCAATCAACTCAAAGAACAGGGTATACAGCACGACGCCTTTGGCAACAAAGGTGACTTTAGAAAGGCTGGTTTGACCTAAACTGTCTTGCGCCATCATTTGTTGTTTTAGCCCCAGTTTTGGAGCAAGACTTAAGGCTGCCAATATAGCGAAGGTCATAAAACCTAAACCACCCGATTGAATCAACAAAAGGATAATAAACTGCCCAAGATGATTGAATGAATCATTTAGGTTTACGACTGATAAACCTGTAATGGTCACAGCCGAAGTTGCTGTAAACAAGGCATCCATCCAACTGACATTGCCTTTATTTGCAATCGGCATTTTTAGTAATATCGTGCCAATAATAATAAAACTAAGAAACCCAATCGCGAGTAAAGACGGTGGGCTGAGGTTGAAAATTTTCTGGGAGTTTATTTTGAATGCCATATTATGCGAAACATCCTGAAAGTTTTCGGAGATGACTGAGTAAACCTTCTAGAATGAGGACATCACCTGTTTTTAAAGTGAAGTTGCCGTCTGTTTCATAGAGAATTTCTTGATCTCGTTTTAACAATAAAAGTTTGATATGCGGTTCTTGTTTTAAAATGCCAGATAAATTTACGTTGTTGAGCTTTTCATGCACAGGCACTTTGACAATATAATGATCATGATCAAGCGCCATATAACGGCTTACCATCGGGTAATTTAATGCCTGAGCAACCCGAACACCCATATCTTCTTCAGGATGGATAATCTTACTGACATTTAAATGAGAAAGAATGGTGTGATGTGCTTTGGTTTTAGCCTTGACCAGAATTTTCTCAACACCAAGATTCTTGAGATTCAAAACACAGAGAATACTGGCTTCAATATCTTCACCAATGGCAACAACGACAGCATCGCAATTTTGGATATTGAGTTCTTCTAAAACATGTTCGTCGGTGGCATCGGCAATCACGGCATGGGTAATACGATCAGCAAGACTTTCAACATTGCGTTTAATGGTATCAATGCCAATGACATCATGATTCAGTTTAGTCAGCTCTAATGCAACAGTTGCCCCGAAACTACCTAAACCAATGACTGCAAACTGTGCCATAACTGTCCTTAACTAAATGATAAAAATGTCTTTTTATTCATTTTAAGATGGAATAACTTTCCATTTGTAATGATTTTGTTTGCGCTACACATTTATAAGCAAAACATCGAATAAAAATAAAGCCGACATAATGTCGGCTTTATAGTATTAGAAAGCTTATTTAAGAAAACGACGATAGCCCGTATTATCTGTGATTTCGGCATAAGGATAAGTGATTTTCTCTAAAGTTTCGACTAACCCATCTGGATTTTGCTTCGCATCGGTTGCTTGTAGGCCAACCAGTACACGACCCTCCGCAGCGCCATGGTTACGGTAATGGAATAAGGTAATGTTGTGGGTTGGCCCTAAACGTTCTAAGAAGGTTAACAGAGCGCCTGGACGTTCTGGAAACTCAACACGGAATAAACGCTCATGTTCGATATTGGCATGACCACCAATCAAATAACGAATATGCAGTTTCGCAACCTCATCATCAGACAGGTCATCCACTTCATATTGTTGTTTCAACATCTCATGAATTTCATGACGCTCGGTTTCACCACCTTTGAGGCTGATTCCGACAAAGACTTGAGCGAGATTACTATCACTGGCACGGTAGTTAAACTCAGTGATGTTACGACCTTGTAGAGCACGGCAAAAATGCAGAAATGCACCTTTTTGCTCAGGAATTGTTACCGCGTAGATCGCTTCGCGACGTTCACCCAACTCAGTGCGTTCTGCAATATAGCGTAAACGGTCAAAGTTCATGTTAGCACCACAAACAATTGAGACCATATTTTTGCCAGTCAGTTGGTGCTCTGCGACATATTTTTTGATCCCAGCCAAGGCCATTGCACCAGAAGGTTCAACAATACTGCGATTCTCGTCATAAGTGTCTTTGATTGCAGCACAAATTTCATCTGTATCTACAGTGACTATATCTGGTTCTACGATTGGACCTGAATTATCTGATTTACGAAGACGAATAATGTCGAAAGGTAACTCACCGATTTGTGCAACAGCCGTACCATCAGCAAATAGACCAACATGAGGTAAGATCACACGTTCATTGGTTTCAAGTGCAGCTTTTAAGCACGCGGATTCTTCGTATTCAACACCAATGATTCTGACATGTGGTGCAACTTCACCTAAGTAGGCTGCAACCCCAGCGATTAAACCACCACCGCCGACAGCAACAAAAACGTATTCTACATCACGCCATTGACGCAATAACTCATTGGCAATGGTTCCTTGTCCCGCAATCACCAGTTCATCATCATAAGGTGGAATAAAAACCAAGCCTTCATCTTCAGCACGCTGTTTGGCATATTTATTTGCAACATCAAAACTGTCGCCATGTAACACAACTTGGCCACCTAAACGCTTAACTGCCTGAACCTTAATGTCAGGTGTAGTGCTTGGCATGACAATGATGGCATGAATCCCTAATTTTTTTCCTGATAGAGCGACACCCTGAGCATGATTACCTGCAGATGCACAAATAACACCACGATCAAGCTGATCTTTTGGTAATTGGCTAATTCGGTTGTAAGCACCGCGTAGCTTGAAAGAGAATACAGGCTGTAAATCTTCACGTTTAAATCGAATGTTATTATTAATTTTCTGACTAATTCGTGGAGCTGCTTCAAGCGGTGTTTCAATCGCAACATCATAAACCGTTGCTTGTAAAATTTGTCGTACCACACGAGACAGCATGTTCATCTTCCCTATAACAGTTTAAAATAGGCAATCATTGTAGCAAACCCCTGTGCATTTGCGCTGTTTTCTTAAAGCAAATGTCAAAATAGTTGAGTGAAGTCATGAGTCTATATGCAACCCAAGATGAAAAAAAACAAGCTGCGGCCAAAGCAGCCTTGAAACATTTGCCTAAAGGCGGCATTTTGGGCGTAGGAACAGGAAGTACCGTTAATTTTTTAATTGATTTATTGCCTGAATTGCAATTAGAAGCAGCAGTAGCAAGTTCAACTGCAACAGCTGAACGCCTAAAAAAACTAGGCATTGAAGTGGTCGACATGAATTCTGTCGGTGGTTTAGATGCTTATGTGGATGGTGCTGATGAAATTGACCGTCATATGCATATGATCAAAGGTGGTGGTGCGGCATTAACCCGTGAAAAAATTGTTGCCTCAATTGCAAAGAAATTTGTGTGTATTGTAGATGATTCAAAATGGGTAGATCAGTTAGGACGTGATTTCCCACTTCCTGTTGAAGTGATTCCGATGGCGCGTTCTGCCGTAGCCCGTAAGATTGTTGCCTTGGGTGGTGATCCTGTTTATCGCGAAGGTGTTGTAACCGATAATGGAAATGTGATTTTAGACGTATTTAATCTGAATATTCTAAATGCGATTGAGTTGGAAAAGACCATTAACGACATTCCAGGCGTTGTGACCAATGGTATCTTTGCATTAAATGCAGCAACCATTGCTGTTGTAGCAACTGACAGTGGTATCGAAGAGCGTACAGCACAATAATGCCATTAGTTTCATTAGAAACGCTGTTACCTGAAATTAAAGTTGTTCGACATGCAAGGGCAAGAAATTTGCGCTTGCGTGTTGAGCCAACAGGTATTCGCCTCACAGTTCCTTTGTTCTGTAGCAAACGACAGATTCAGCAGTTTCTGCATCAGTCTGAACAATGGTTGATAGAAACGTGGGGCAAACAACAACAGCAATTTAATCAAACGACGGCATTTCCTGAATCGTTGACATTGTTTCACCATGTGCAGCCTTTTAAAATTATTCAACAACAGCAACGACATATTTTTAAGTTTGATTTCGAGCGACAACAATTACTGATTCGGCATGAACAGTCCGAGCAGGCTTTACAAGCTGCTGTCATGGCTTATGCAAAACAGTTTTTACCTGAATATTTAGCTCAAGTAAGCCAGCAAATCAGTTTGTCTTACCAACAATGTAGTATCCGTAAGCCAAAGACGCGTTGGGGTAGTTGTAGTTCTAAACATGACATCATGTTACATGCTGCATTGGTGCTGATGCCAGAATATATTGTACGATCAGTCTGTGTACATGAGTTAGTACATACCAAACATTTTGATCATAGTGCTGCGTTTTGGAATGAAGTGAAAAAGCATGATACCAATTACCTTGAGCATCGAAAGCAATTGAAACAGACTCAATTGCCGAGTTGGTACTATAAAAAATAATAGAATATACGTTTTGTCTTAACCATTAAAAAAGCGATTGTTCTGAATAGTTAAACCTTTCCGAATACGTATAGCCTGTTTTAGGCTAGGTACATCATTTTGCCATTGTTTGAGTACCAAAATAATGGCAATGATTTCAGCACGTGTCAGAAGACCTAGCCAGAAAACAATCCAAAATAAAATTTGACTTTGGCCTGTAAGTGTCACTTGTACCAATAAGGCAAAGAGAAATAAGGTCCAAATTTTTGCACCAAGACTATGGGTGGCCACTTCTTTACGGAACTTAATAAAGCTAACCATATAAATCGCCACTTCAAATAAAATTAGAACCAGAATCGGCCAAATGTATTGTTTAAAAAAAATAGGTTGTTGTAAGTAAATTGATGCGATTGCACAAATAAAGAAGATTTGATCAATATTGGAGTCTAAGCGACGTAGTTTTTCATCTGACACGCCTAAATGTCTTGCAATGATGCCATCAAAGATATCACTCATTAGTCCGAGTGTTAAAAATACGACTGTATAAAGAGGATAAAAGCTAGGCCGTAATAGTGTTACTACGACAATTAGAAAGCCGAGCAGCAATCTGGAATAAACAAGAAGTGTAGGGATTTGATACTTAAGAGGCATTAAATATAAGATCGATGAGTTTATTAAAGCAGTATATCAGCCGAAGAAGAAAGCTAAGATTGAAATAACAGATTTAAAATAAAACAACAGCTTAGTTAAAGCTGTTGTTTTATTGGAATCGGCAAAATTATTTTGGATTTGGACATTAACGCTTTGGCTAAACATCAATGTTTTAATTTAGCTTGAACTATGAGAAATTGCACTGTAATTGAGTGGTCTGTAGCTGATCTGGCGCTTTACGATTGTCTAAACCAGCACTAGCACTTAACACTTGATTTTTCTTTACTTTTACTTGAATAAAGCTATATTGCAGTGTGCTATTATTTGGTTCAGTTGAGCTGCTGTTTAATAAGTATTCAGCATTGGCTTTATCTACCTGTAATAAATTATCAGTGCTATCGCCATCCAATTTTGAGCTAAAAGTTTGACCATCTTTAACGAGTTCTAACCAGCCATCACCACGAATATTGAGTTGGCAATTACCAGTTGAATCTTTATAGCTACCGATTAAATATTCAATTGAAGGCAAGCCAGCACTAACAATATTGATTCCTGTAATACCTTGTTTACATGGATAAAGAGAACCATTACATGTTTCAGTGGTATCTGCAAACCCGACAGCACGACGATAGTCACCAGCACCAATGACTCGGAAAGCATTAGCTGTATTATTTATAGGGCTATTTCCTGCATAGGACTTTTGCTGTAATAAGGCGTAACCCTGTGGATTTAAAGAAGCCTGACGATAGTTGTCCGCCAGTTGTAGTACCGCTTGCTTTAAAGAACTAGAGAAGGTATCTCTTGCATTCTTTTGATTTTCTGCAATAAATATCAAGTTATTTTTAGCTGAATCAACATTGTCTGGTGTCGGAATCACTAATGAAGTCAGTGTGCTTTGATCACCGCGTAATTTTTTTGCATCAAGATAACCGTCTTTTAAATCAACTGCTAAATTCTTGGTAAATTCAACAAAGCTATTGTTGGGGTAAAGATTTGCCCATTGCTGAATAAAACCGAAACTGAGATAAGTGTTGATGTATACATATGATGTTAACGTCGCATCTTGTGGTGAGAAAGCATTTAAAAGATAAGACGGGTTTAAATTCGGGATATCCAATTGATAGAATGCGCTTGTTAATGCTGAGTTCACATCTTCTGTTGCGAGATTTAATTGAGAAGCACTC
Source organism: Acinetobacter sp. NIPH1876 (assembly GCF_022808535.1). Taxonomy (NCBI): domain Bacteria; kingdom Pseudomonadati; phylum Pseudomonadota; class Gammaproteobacteria; order Moraxellales; family Moraxellaceae; genus Acinetobacter; species Acinetobacter sp. NIPH1876. The sequence continues at coordinate 340,026 of NZ_JALGBR010000001.1, read as the reverse complement.
ACTTTTGTTGGGTTTATATTGCTATCCGTCGGCAGTCCTCCAGAGCGGACTAGGGCACGTTGATAGATTGCTTCTGAACTTGGATTGATATAAATCGTTTGCGTGAGACTACTGGTATTTACTTCTACAAGACTATGTAGAGTCATAGAAATATTTTGGTATTGGCCACTTTGAAAGTCAAAAACCAAAGAATTTGGGTTTGTTGATATCTCAATGCGGTATAAGCGTTCTTTATTTAAAACGCGTGGTAACGTGATGTTGACGTCAGAGGTTGTACTTAAATTTTGTTCCAGAACTAATGTATTATCAAAGTTATCGTAGATTCTAAGAACAACATCACGCATTTCAACTGCTGCTTTGACCTTGAAACTCTTCGGTTTTGGTTCTGATACTGTGGGTGTCGTTTCTACTTTCGCTTTACTTTCACCACTTCCACAACCAACTAATGCCGAACTAAGTAGAAGTGTACTAAGCCCTAAGCAAATATGATGATGTAGTCTTTGTTTTGACATCAAAGAAGGCATTCCAGCTCTCCAAAAAATTTTGCATCCATGAAATTTATTATTACCGCAATTTTTTTATTCTATTCGAATAGTGAAATGATTCAATAGTATTTCTTGACCAATGGTAGAATCAATCCAAATATAATGAGTTTATTTGTATTCTCTCATAAACTTTTGAGTGTTTAATCAAGATTGACAGTACTTTTATTTTGTTAAAAGTTAGGTACTTGAAGATTGTGTAAAATGGGTCAAACTGCCATACTATTTATCTAAATGAAAGCTTGAGGTGTCACGCGTGATTTCTGTTGGTATTGTTGGTGGAACTGGATACACTGGGGTTGAGCTATTACGTCTTTTATTAAGACATTCACAAGTTCAGGTTCGTATTCTCACTTCTCGTACAGAAGCAGGAAAGCGTGTTGCAGATATGTTCCCAAGTCTACGCGGGCATACAACACTCGAGTTTTCAGATCTGGATTTAGATCAATTAGCACAATGTGATGTTGTATTTTTTGCAACGCCACATGGTGTAGCGATGCAACATGCTGAAAAATTGATTGCTACAGGTACAAAAGTCATTGATCTTGCGGCTGATTTTCGCTTGCAGGATTTGGTTCAGTTTGAAAAATGGTATGGTATGCAACACAGTTGTCCTGCCATCTTAAAAGATTCTGTGTATGGTTTAACTGAGTTAAATCGTGAGAAGATCAAGCAAGCACAAGTGATTGGTAATCCTGGTTGTTATCCAACTACGGTACAATTAGGCTTAGCTCCATTACTTAAAAATCCAGACCAACTGATCCAAACACAAAGTATTATTGTGGATGCAAAGTCAGGGGTGTCTGGGGCGGGGCGTAAAGCAAGCCTAGGTATGATTTACAGTGAAAACGCTGATAATTTTAAAGCCTATGGTGTTGCTGGACATCGTCATCATCCCGAGATTGTTGAAGCGCTGGAAAATATTTCAGGACAAAAAGGGCAGTTTGATCAGCTTATTTTTGTGCCGCATCTTGTACCAATGATTCGTGGCATGTTGAGTACGATTTATGTTGACCTAACCGAACAAGGTCAGCAACTTGACTTACAAGCATTTTACGAAGATTTCTATAAAGATGAACGCTTTGTTGATGTCATGCCTACAAATAGTTCTCCAGAAACACGTAGTGTTCGCGGTGCGAACGAGCTTAGAATTGCACTCTACCGCCCACAAGCCAATAAATTGATTATCTTGGTTGCTCAAGACAACCTAGTCAAAGGCGCTGCAGGTCAGGCGATTCAAAATATGAACTTAATGTTTGGTTTTGATGAGGCTGCAGGCTTGGAAGGTATTGGTTTATTACCATAAAAAACGCTTTTTTACTTCACACACATTTAAATTTCGATTTTAATGTGTGCTTTGATGCAGATCATAACGATAGAGATGATGATGGAAAACGTTGAACCGACTACTTCACCAGACAGTTCCGTTGAAAAAAATAAATTCTTAAAAACGAATTTACCTTTGATTATTGGTGCTACTGTTCTTATCGGTAGCAGTTTTTTGCTTGGTTATACTGTCGGCCACCGTCAAGGTTTAACTGTGGTTGGTTATGATGCAGATGCTGAGCAATTGGTAGATGTGGTTCAGAAACAAAAGACTGCATTGGATTCGGTCAGCAAGAGTTTGAATGCTGCTGTTCAAGAGCGTGATATGGCTGTGGGTAATGCGGATGACTTATTCAAAGCAGTGAATCAAGCCAATGCGGATAAGACCCAATTTGAAGGGATGAATGCGATTTATCGTGATATTTTGAGACAACGTGGTGGTGTAAGCTTAACCATTCAAAATATGGCAATTAAATCTTTACCGGAAAATGCCTTTGAATATCAGATTGATCTTGTTCAAGTAAGCCCAAATAAACGCCGTGCTTCTGGTTCGGTTGAGTTGCGCTTAATTAAAGATACTGAAATCTTAGTTGTGCCTTTAGAAGATAAAAACTTCAATTTCGATGATTTTGAGCGCCTAACGGGGCGTTGGACAATGCCCAAAGGGTTTACGCCTCAATTCATTGAAGTGCGTTTAACAGGCGCTGGCACACCTGTAATTAAACGCTTTAGTTGGCAAAGAGGTAAACCGGTTGATGCAGGTTCTGCTTTCGTGTCGGAAATACCTCAAGCTGAAGCAAATGCTCAATAAATTTTAGATTAAGAACTCAATATGCGAAGATATAAACGTCAAATGAATTTAAGTGAAGTGAAAAATTCTTTTCATCAATCTGGGTTTGTCGATTGGCACTTGAATCCACGTTTAAGTGATTCGCAAGAGGATCATGAGGGTGAGGTGGTTGTACAAACAGCCCCTCCAGAATTAAAACGACCGCCGTTATATGCAGTTGTTTTAATGAACGATGATTACACGCCGATGGATTTTGTTATTGAAGTGCTACAAAGTTATTTTGGGTTAGACTTCGATCAGGCCAGTCAGGTGATGTTAACAGTTCATTATGAAGGTAAAGGCACTGCGGGTATTTATCCACGAGATATTGCTGAAACAAAAGCAAATCAGGTGAATAACTATGCCAGAGCTCAAGGTCATCCTTTGTTATGCCAAATCGAGCCTGAGCAGCGTTAATAAAAGCAACGCTCTTGCGGAATTTCATTCCTCATGCGCAAGACGAGCAACTACGTTGCGAGTAACATCGTTAAGAAAAGTAACGCTCTTGCACACCATAGTATGGCTCATAAATTACGAGTGAAAGCGTAAGAAAAGCTGCGGAATATCAACTTTGGGAAATCATATATTGCGAGTGGGTCTTGAAAAAGTAAGGCTATCTTTCGATATGTGATTTAAGCGGTAAATTAAGGCATATCTTGTTTTGTGCTAAAAACATGAAACAATATACTGTGTGTCAATATATTAAACTTATGAATGATTTGTTAGGCTTTAAGCAAGATCATGCAGTATTACAATTTTTCATAGGTTTAATATTGTTTTATAAATGAATAACAAATTCGCTGTCTTTTTGAACGATTAGATAAGTCTTACTCTCTTTGTAATTGAATTTTTACAACAATACTTTGTTTTGAATCTTGACCAAGATAGTCAACTAATGCTAACAGTAGATTATGAAGCAAAGAGACTTGTAGACGTATATCCAATCACGATTACAGAAGCTCAGCGGATCAAGTCAATAATTCGCTTTTTCATTAAAAGATTTTCTTTTTTTGATAGAGCCCAAGATATAAGGGGGTTACATGCTCAGTCGTCAATTAGAAGTATCGTTACGTTTGGCTGTTAGCATGGCTCGTCAAAAGAGACATGAGTTTCTGACAGTTGAACATTTGTTGCTTGCCTTGCTCGATAACGACTCCGCCGTAAATGCATTAAAAGCATGTGGTGCGGACATTGTTACCTTGCGTAAAGAATTAGAGGAATATGTAGAGCAACATACCCCAAAACTTGGTGATAATAGTGAACAGGCCCCTCATCCAACTGAGAGCTTTGATCGAATTTTGCAACGTGCAATTTTCCATGTTCAATCGAGCGGTGGTGACCGTACGGTTGAAGGTGCAGATGTTCTAGTTGCAATGTATTCAGAACGAGATTCTTTCGCGGTTTATTTACTTAAACGTCATCAAATTAACCGTTTAACTTTGACTCAATACCTATCTCATGGGACACGCAAAGATGAGATTCAGGTTGAAGAAGAAGTGGAAGATATTGAGGGTGAAAGTGCGGCTTCAGCAAATGCTGGACCACTTGAACAATATACGTTGAACTTAAATATCGAAGCACAAAAGGGTAAAACCGATCCTTTAATTGGTCGTGAAAAAGAAATTGAGCGTGCAGCACAAATTTTATGCCGTCGCCGTAAAAATAATCCGTTGCTCGTCGGTGATCCGGGTGTAGGTAAAACCTCGATTGCGGAAGGCTTGGCTTGGTTGATTGTCAATGGCAAAGCACCCAAACCACTTGCCAATGCTGAAGTTTATAGCTTAGACATCGGTGCATTGGTTGCAGGGACTAAATATCGTGGTGACTTTGAGAAGCGCTTAAAACAATTGTTGAATGCGTTGAAAAAGAATCCAAATGCAATTTTATTCATTGATGAGATTCATATGATCATTGGTGCAGGCTCAAGCATGGGCAGTACCATGGATGCATCGAATTTAATCAAACCAGCTTTGGCAAATGGCAGCCTACGTTGCATTGGTTCAACAACTTTCCAAGAATATCGTCAAGTATTCGAGAAAGACCATGCTTTATCGCGTCGCTTCCAAAAAATTGACGTGAATGAACCAAGCATCAATGAAACAATTGAAATTTTACGTGGCTTGAAAAACAAGTTCGAAGATTTCCACCATGTTGAATATGATGATAAAGCATTAGTTGCTGCTGTTGAGTTGTCAGCTAAATTTATCAATGATCGTTTCTTGCCAGACAAAGCGATTGATGTGATTGATGAGGCTGGCGCGCAACGCCGCTTGAAAGCAGAAGTGGATGGCACAACGATCTCAGTTGAGAATATCGAAGATATCGTTTCTAAGATTGCACGTATTCCACCGAAAACTGTTTCTAAAGATGACAAGTCTGTACTTGAGAATTTGGAACGTGATCTTAAACGTGTGGTATTCGGTCAGGATGAGGCGATTACAGCGCTTGCATCAGCGATCAAATTATCTCGTGCAGGCTTAAAAGCACCAGATAAACCAGTGGGTAGTTTTGTCTTTGCTGGTCCAACAGGTGTGGGTAAAACCGAGGTCACTAAACAACTGGCTAAATTGCTAGGCGTAGAGCTGGTTCGTTTCGATATGTCTGAGTATATGGAGCGTCATGCGGTTTCTCGCTTGATTGGTGCGCCTCCAGGTTATGTTGGATATGATCAAGGTGGTTTGCTGACCGATGCGATCCATAAAAATCCACATTGTGTCCTGTTGCTTGACGAGATTGAAAAAGCGCATCCAGATGTATTTAACTTGTTATTGCAAGTAATGGATCATGGTGCTTTGACTGACAACAATGGTCGTAAATCTGACTTCAGAAATGTGATTATTGTGCTTACCACCAATATTGGTGCAGAGAGTATTGTTCGTGCAAGTATTGGTTTCACTGAGCAAGATCACAGCGCAGATAACCAAGATGCAATGAAACGCGCATTCTCTCCTGAATTCCGTAACCGTTTGGATGGTGTGATTCAATTTAAAGCACTTCCGACGACAATCATTGATTCAGTGGTAGACAAATTCTTAACCGAATTGCAAGCACAGCTCGACGAGAAACAAGTAGTTCTCGATGTTGATCAAAGTGCTCGTGACTGGTTATCTGCTAATGGTTATGACCGCCTCATGGGTGCTCGTCCGATGCAACGTCTGATTCAAGAACATTTGAAAAAGCCGCTTGCTGAGATGATTTTATTTGGTGAGCTTGCAGAGCATGGTGGCAATGTTGCAGTTTCTGTGAAAACAGAAAATGGCAAAGACGTCGGCTTAAAATTGGAAGTGTTTGAAGATCATATTAACCCGAGTGCTGAACCTGCTTAATGTTTGAATTGTCTTTCTCAATAACCCAAGTACTTAAAGTATTTGGGTTATTTTTCGTTACGGCGATTGCTGAAATTCTAGGTTGTTATTTTCCTTATCTTATTTTGAATCAAGGAAAATCACATTGGTTGTGGATTCCTACTGCATTAAGTTTAGCGGTCTTTGTTTGGTTACTGACATTGCATCCTGCAGCATCAGGTCGTATTTATGCGGCTTATGGTGGTATCTATATTTTTACTGCTTTATTGTGGCTGCGCTATGTTGATCAAGTGATGCTGACACGTTGGGATATTCTAGGTGGTCTTGTGGTTTTGTGTGGGGCTGGCTTAATCATTTTGCAGCCGCAAGGATTGGTGCGGTAAATTATTTATAGATTGAATTAGAATGGAAAAAAGCGAGATTTTCTTTGGTGAAATTAAAGTTGGTGATTTCATATTGAATGAAACTGATTTTCCAAATATTTTTGGGACTATTGAGTGTTCAGAAATCATTGACCCAGTGCTAAAGCAAAAGTTAATGAATTACATTGCTTTTTGGGTTGAAGTTGAAAAAATTGGAACGGATGATGATTTTGGTGATTGTTGGTTGACTTATATTGAACAGCATGAAATTGAGCATTTGAATTTAATTGACTCTGATCAATGGCGCTTGATTAAACCAGATGGAGTGATTTTTTCGATTACGGCACCTGTTTTTCATACAGAAAATCAAATTTCATTCAGATAGTTCTTGTCCAAATTTTTATTAGGGCTAAGAGCAATGCATAACCCTCAAGTGTGCTATACAAACTCAAGACAGAATGATATAGGCACAAAGAGGCTACATTTACGGCCTGTTATGAAAATCAGGCCGACAGAATACTGCTACGATTGATAATGATTTTTATTTTCATTGTTACAATCGAGTGTGTTCATGGAATCCTTAGTTTTCAACAGAAAATTATTTTCTCCCAGAATTTTAGTATCAGCGATTTCCTTGGTAATTGGTTCAGATGTGTGGGCAGCCGACACTGCCAATACATTGCCTACAATAACGGTTAAAGCGGAAAACAATCGTGATCGTTATACTGTTCAATCGAGCCGTAGTTCAGCCAAACTTGATTTAAATTTAAAAGATACTCCACAGAGCTTAACTGTGTTTACTCAACAACAAATAGAGGATCAAAATTTAACAGATATCAGCAAAGTTTTAGAGGAAACACCTGGGGTAAGTAAAAGTCAGCATGGACAAGAAGGCGCTGGCTTTTCAGATTATTATGCTCGTGGTTTTAAGATTAATAATTTTATGCGAGATGGTATTCCAACCAGTGCGGCATCTTTTGGTGGAACTTATAACATTGGTATGGAAGACACGGCTATTTATGACCGTATCGAAATTCTAAAAGGTGCATCAGGTTTGCTTGGCGGTTCTGGTAATCCGAGTGCAAGTATTAACTATGTACGCAAACGCGCGACCGAAGATACACAAGGTTCCATTAAAGTTCAGGCGGGTAGCTGGGAACGATATCGTAGTCAGTTTGATGTATCGGGTGGATTGAACGCAGATAAAACGCTTAAAGGGCGATTGATTGCGGCACATTCGTCAGGAGGTAATCAGCAAGATCGTTATCATAAAGATTCAACCTTACTCTATGGTACGGTAGATTATGATCTCAGTGATCAGACGACATTAACAACCGTACTAAGTTTGCAACAAAATAAAATCTATAATGCTGCACAACATGGTTTTCCATTTGTGAGTGGAGATGGTTTGAAGCAGACGACCTTTGGACCAAGAGATAATCCAGCAACTCACAACTCAAATCTTGCGGTAAATAATCTATATGCATTATTGGGTGTAGAGCATCAATTTAATTCAAATTGGAAAGGGGTGATTAACTATAGTTATTCCAAAACGGACAGCGATCAAATTAGAAACATAGCAGGCTATACTTTAAATTATCAAGATGAAAAGGGTATCGTGAATGGTACTGACTGGGAGGGTAACCCGATTATCTTAAAGCCCAGGGAAATGAGTGTTCATGGCAGTAAGTTTATCAATACACCTGAAGTTCATGCAATTGATAGTTTTGTTTCAGGGCAGTTTCAAGCACTTGGTCGCGAGCATGAATTAAGTTTTGGGATCAATGGATACAAAGTAAATGCCAATGATCCTGCTTATAAAGTCTGGCAATTTTCATCTAGACCGATCCAAAACTACCATGGTGATGTGGGAGACTATATCAACTTGACGCCTATTGGGCGGACGATATCCGATGAATATCAGATTGGTGGATTTGCCTCGGCCAAACTACAGTTAGCAGATCCAGTAAAACTGATTTTAGGCTCACGTTTGAGTACTTGGGAACGCAAAAATACAGGTACTGAACAAAAACAAAGTAACATCTATACCCCTTATGTGGGTTTGATTTTAGATATGAACGATCAGATCTCTGCCTATGCAAGTTATACCTCTATTTTTAATCCATCTACTCGAAAAAATGTTACAGGCCAATTCTTAGACCCAGAAGAGGGAAATAGTGCAGAAATAGGCTTAAAAGCAGAATTCTTTAATCAACGCTTAAATACCAGCCTTGCTTACTTCGAAACCAAGCAAGATAATTTTGCTGTTCGGGATGGTGAAAAGTTTACGACCGATGGTGATTTTGCTTATATTGCAGTGAATGGCGCTAAGGTAAAGGGTGTGGAGTTATCGATTGCTGGTGAATTGAGTCCTGATTGGCATATTTCTGCTGGATATACTTACACAGATGCAAAAGATCGTGATGGAAAAACCTTAACAACAGCTACAGGAAGTTCACTTCCACGGCAGACTCTGAAATTGTTCACAAATTATCAATGGGATAAATTGACATTAGGGGCTGGGGTGAATTGGCAAAGTGAAATTTTTGATACACGTGCACGCGGCGTAGCAACTCAGTTTAATCGACAAGATGACTATGTTCTCTTGAACCTAAGGGGGAGATATCAGATCAATCCAGATCTCAGTCTTGCGATCAATGTTGATAATGTCGGAAATACCATTTATAAAAGAACGGCAATCAATACTTGGGGGGAGCTACGTAATTTTATGGCAACTCTGAACTATAAGTTTTGATACGAGTGCTTAAATTATAAAATAATCAGATCGCTTTAGATGAATGTTGGGTTCAGGCATGAACATGGTTTTGCCATGCCTGAATTTGAAAATAAAAAACTATACCAAGATATAAGTTGCTGTCATTCCGCATGCTTCAACAAAAGTTTTGTCATGCGACACCAGTATCACAGCACCGTTAAAAGAATGAATTGCTTGAGCCAGTAATTCACGAGATTCGATATCGAGATGATTTTCGGGTTCATCTAAAAATAACAGTTCAACTGCTTGTTGCTTTAAGGCAAGCAAAGCCACTTTTAAGCGTTCACCGCCACTTAGGCTGGAGATGGGCATAAGTGCTTTATCTCTTCGAATTTGAAGGTTACCTAATAAAGTTCGCCCTTGTTGTTCCGTTAGTCCGGGATCAATATGTTGTAAATATTCAAGTGCTGAAATAGTGTCATCAAGTAGCGAAAGCCTCTGGTCAAGATAAATAGAAGTTACTTTGCAATACACTTCACCTGTAAGTGGTGGGATTAAACCTTGAAGGGTTTTTAATAAGCTTGATTTGCCAGTTCCATTTGCACCACGTAAATGCAATTTTTCCCCAGCCATAATTGCAAGATCAATGGGTTTTGTCTTCGCATAAGGGAGTTGTAATTGATGACAACGTAAGATTTCTCCTGACTTTCTGGCTATATGTGCAAATTCGAAAGATTGTGTTTTGAGATGTTCCAGTTGAGTTTGCTTCTGTTGCAATTCGTCTTTTGCATCTGCAAGCTGCTTACTCTGTTGTTTGCGAAGATGTGAGAGAGATTGTTCTGATTGCTCTTTTTTAGCATCCAGTAGAATGGGAGCTTGTGAACCAGAAGCCCTTAACTTTTCACCTGTTTTTTGACGTTTTTGGGCTTTCATCTGACTTTGATGTTGCTGCTCTTTCAGCTGTTTTAATTCACGTTTTTCTTGCTGTACTGCGTGTGATAATGCGTCGACGTGTAACTGATACTGCTGATGATATAGCGCATAATTGCCACCATAATAATGTAGTCCCAGCTGATTTAAGGAAAAAATCCCCTGTACGTGAGACAGTAGTTGCCGATCGTGGCTAATGATGAGTCCACCTGTAGGATGTTGAGACATTTGCTCAATCAACCATTCTCGTCCCCGTGTATCTAAGTGATTACTCGGTTCATCCAGTAATAGATAATGATCTTTGAGTAGAAATAGGCGACACAGTGCGAGTTTGGTTTTTTGGCCTTCACTCAAATATTGAATAGGTGTATCAAGATCTATCGGTAAATCCGCACTTTGCAAAAGTTGTTGCCATTCTGTTGGTAAATGCCACAGATGTTCGACTTGGTCATAATCGGCAAAAGCTGCAGTACCGTGCTGGATCCGTTCGAAGCATTGGTATAAATCCTCAATATGCAAGGCTTGAGCGATTGTATCTGCTTGTACACGCTGAAGTTGAGCCAGATATTGATGCGGACACTGCCATGAGATTTGGCCTGAATAAGGGAGCTTGAATTTTGTCTGTTCATGCAGAAGAGACATCAATAGTGATTTCCCTTGGCCATTGCATCCAATCAATCCTGTGAATTGATGTAATGGAAGTTGAAAGCAAAGCGAGTCGAAGTGTATTCGCTGTGCGAATTCAAGGGATAAGTTGGAAACAATACATGCCTGTTGAGTCATAAGAAACCTCATAAACAGGATATGCAAAATAGAGAGATCGAGATAAGTTTTAGAATAAAGCAGCGCTAAACGATAGCTAAGTCTATTTTGCACATCAAAAAGAAAAATGAACTTTGATGATGGAAATAGAACTTACTTCATTGGCGTGATCTCAAATTGGTTTATTTTTACACTATTCTATGGGGGAAGTGATGAAAGGTCAAATTTTAAGATTTTGAAGAGATGATTAAAAAAACATAAAAAGTGCTTGTCAAATGCTGAAATAGTGCGTAATTTAATAGTTAGACACCGTTTTTTAGATATTTGAAATAAATATGTTAAAGCATACTGTAAACACCAACGCATACTTTTACTTTTGGCAATATTGATCGTTGCCTGATGCGTTTCGGGCAGCAAAAAGGTTGCCCAACCAGTTAATACCTGATCGGCAACACCGATCAGGTTTTTTTATGCTTTAACAATCATGATTTTAGGAGAAATACCATGTATACATTTAATTATTCATATTTTAGCAAGATTTCTTGGTTTTACTTTGCAAAAAAATCAACATCGCTTAGATCACACTTGCTCAAATAAATGATAGGACTGCGAAGAAGGTCAGTCCAAAGGAATTGAAAAATGAATGCTTTAAATACTGCTTTGACACAACCACAAACACATACAAAAGAATCAATGCTTAGCTTGCCATCACAACTCAAAGCGCAGTATCCCTTGTCTGCCACTTTAGCGCAGCAAATTTCAAAACATCGTCAAACGATTCAGAATATTTTATCTGGACATGATCATCGCTTAATGGTGATTACTGGTCCTTGCTCGATTCATGATCCTATCGCAGTACTTGAATATGCTGATCGCCTACAACTATTACAAGAACAGGTTAAAGATCAAATATTCTTGGTGATGCGTGCATATATTGAAAAACCGCGTACCACGGTGGGTTGGAAAGGTTTCTTATATGATCCAAATTTAGATGGATCATCAGACTTACAACTCGGTTTAGAAAAATCTCGTCAGCTTTACTTGCAGCTAATCGAGAAAGGTTTGCCAATCGCAAGTGAGATTTTAAGCCCAATGGCAACAGGTTATTTTGATGACCTATTGGCTTGGGGCGCAATTGGTGCGCGGACTAGTGAGTCGCAAATTCATCGTGAAATTGCCAGCCATATGCCATACAGCATTGGCTTCAAAAACGGTACCGATGGTTCGATTCAAATTGCGTTGGATGCGATTCAATCAGCACTGCATGGTCATCAATTCTTGGGAATGACTCAGCAAGGTTTGCCTGCGATTTTACATAGTGAAGGTAATCCATTACCGCATTTAATTTTACGTGGTTCAAATCAGGGTACCAACTATGATTTGGCTTCGATTCAAGCGATGCATTTCAAACATAAACAATTACCTGCACTGGTAATTGATTGTAGTCATGGTAATAGCGGTAAAGATCCACTACTACAACCACAGGTTTTACAGCAAATTATTGCAGAGCGTGCTGAATCGAAAGTGCGTGGTGTAATGATTGAAAGTCATCTGGTTGATGGTAATCAAAAAATTTCCTGCGATATGACTTATGGCCAGTCGGTTACGGATGGTTGCCTAGGTTGGGATAAAACAGCACAAGTGTTGTTGGATGTTGCTGAGAAAATGCGACATAAAAAATAAACCAGACATAAAAAAGCCAATCTCAATTGATTGGCTTTTTTCTTTACGGTCGACTTAAGCTGCTTGGGTCGATTGAGCCGCAAGGAAGTGGCCAATCTCTTGGCTGAATTTTCTTGGTTCAGTAATCAGTGGTGTATGTCCAGAACGTTCAAAATAAATCGCTGTAGCATTGCTTAGACTTTCAGCAATCAATGTTTGGCCAGTTTCTGGGTAAAGGGTAGATTCACGACCAATAAAGAAAGTGGTTGGGCAATTCAGTTGACTGATGGCTTCACGATAGTCTTCATTATGATTAAGATAATTTTCGACATACCACAGTAAATAGTCTAAACGCTGAATTGGCAGTAAGTATTTTTGCAGGAATGGGCGGTTTAGAGCGAGCTTGAAAATTTTAGGGCTATAGTTGTTGCTGCCTTGCAGTTCAATGAAATCACCCCACAAGCTGACCAGCTTATAGCGGATATCATCGGGTAAGTCCTCTAGTTTCTGAGCATGTTTATAGTCGAGTAATAGCGTTTGAATCTCAAGCAATAAACTTTTAAATTGAGGATGCTTTGGACCAAACAATCCGTATTGCCAAGAATCATCAACTGCAATTTTAGGGGTTTGATCAATATGCAGATAGGCTTTGAGTTTCTCAGCTAAGCCACCATGCTTCATACCATGCATAGCTGTAGTTGCACCCATGGAATAACCCATCAGGATGAATTGATCGAGCTTTAATTGTTGGATCAGCGAGTCTACATCATTCCAATGACTTGAGATCGCATCGAGCTCTGGAATTGCACAATTTTTTGAACCGCCGAAACCACGCCAATCGGGAATGATAAATTCATATTGTTTACGATTGGCAAATAAGAAAGGGAGCCATTGCCAGCTTTGCATGCCCAGTCCGGATAAGACGAGCACAGGTTCGCCTTCGCCAACGCGTCGCACAAATAATTTTTCTTGATCGGGCATGCTATAGAACGGCATTATTTTTCTCCACTATTGTTGGCTTCTTCAAACTTTTTCAGTTGAGGAATCATTTGTTCCAACCATTTTATCCATTCATTTTCTTTAATGATACCGAGTTCTAGAATCATCTTATGGATAAACAAAACGCGATTGGTTGGTTGGTTATCTTTAAAATCTTTATCATGAATAGCTTGATAAAGGCTTAATTTTTCCTTATGCAATACTAAGTGACGCTCTAATTCGGGCAAAATATTATTGCCACCGAGTTGAGCTTCAGCTCTTAATCTAACCATGAGATCATCACGGAGTTGAGCAGGTTCACTTTGTTGTTCAATCCATGATGCCAGTTGTATCCTTCCAAGTTGTTCAACTTGATAAGTTTTTTTACGGCTGTTGGCAGCTTGTTCTTCTAATGTAGAAATCCATCCTTTTTTCAGCATCCCGTTGAGTTCACGATAAATCTGCTGATGAGTCGCATTCCAAAAGAAGCCCATTGAACGGTCAAAGCGACGAGCCAAGTCAAAACCTGTACTTGGTTTTTCCAATAAGCTGGTCAGTAAAACATGGGCGAGTGACATGATGTTCCATAATAAAAAATGACTCATCAGAATTATGCAATATGTTGCATAAAAATCAAATCTTGTTTATAACTTTATGCAACAAGTTGCATTAGCTAGCAGAGTGCGAGCCAAAGGAGAAACCATGTCAGCTTATCCACATTTATTAAAGCCACTTGATTTAGGCTTTACCACCTTAAAAAACCGTGTCTTGATGGGGTCTATGCATGTTGGCTTAGAAGAGGCGCATCAAGGTTATGAACGTATGGCTGCATTCTATGCAGAACGTGCCAAAGGTGATGTTGGATTAATCGTCACAGGTGGTATTGCTCCAAACGATGCAGGTCTTACCTTTGCACATGCATCTAAGCTAGATAGCATCGCAGAAGCAGAAAAACATAAAGTGATCACCCAAGCGGTACATGATGCGGGTGGTAAAATCGCGATGCAGATTTTGCATACAGGACGCTATTCTTATCAGCCTGAGATCGTTGCACCTTCTGCGATTCAGGCACCGATTAATCCAATTAAACCTAAAGCATTAAGTTCAGCTGAAGTACAGCAAACCATTGATGACTTTGCTAACTGCGCCAAGCTGGCACAATATGCGGGCTATGATGGTGTCGAAATCATGGGCTCGGAAGGTTATTTAATTAATGAGTTTATTGCGGCACGTACCAATCATCGTGATGATGAATGGGGTGGTAGCTATGAAAATCGTATCCGTTTCCCGATTGAAATTGTAAAGCGTACCCGTGATTTAGTCGGCGAAAACTTTATTATTATTTATCGCTTATCGATGCTGGATTTGGTTGAAGGTGGTTCAAGCTTAGAAGAAGTCATCCAACTGGCGAAAGCAATTGAAAAAGCTGGCGCAACCATTATCAATACAGGGATTGGTTGGCATGAAGCACGTATTCCAACCATTGCAACTAAAGTACCGCGCGCTGCATTTACATGGGTGACTGAAAAACTGAAAGGTCAAGTTTCAATCCCATTGATTACCTCGAACCGTATTAATACCCCTGAAATGGCAGAACATGTATTGGCTTCTGGTCATGCAGATATGGTGTCTATGGCACGCCCAATGCTGGCCGATCCTGAGTTTGTATTAAAAGCCAGTGAAGGTCGTAGCGATGAAATCAATACTTGTATTGGTTGTAACCAAGCTTGTTTAGACCATATTTTCTCAATGAAAATTGCCACCTGTTTAGTCAATCCACGCGCTTGTTACGAAACTGAGCTGATCTTTAAAGAAGCCAATGCGGTTAAAAATATTGCGGTGATTGGTGCGGGTCCAGCAGGTTTGAGCTTTGCAGTATATGCAGCAAGTCGTGGGCATAAAGTTAAGGTCTTTGATGCAAGCAATCAAATCGGTGGTCAGTTCAATATTGCCAAGACCATTCCAGGTAAAGAAGAATTCTACGAAACTTTACGCTACTTCAAACGTCAAATTGAATTGCAGCCGAATATTGAGTTGGTACTGAACCACACAGCGACTTATGAAGAACTTAGCCAAACTGACTATGATGATATCGTGGTTGCAACTGGCGTGACGCCGCGTCAGTTGCAATTTGAAGGGATCGATCATCCAAAAGTATTGAGCTATATCCAAGTGTTGAAAGAGCGAGTATCTGTAGGCAAGCGTGTTGCCATTATTGGTGCAGGTGGTATTGGCTTTGATACGGCAGAATATTTAACCCATGAAGGTGATAGTGGCAGCTTAAATCCTGAAAAATTCTATGCAGAATGGGGGATCGATACTTCTTACGAGCATGTAGGTGGCTTAAAACCGGCTGAGTTAGAAAAGTCTGAACGTGAGATTTACTTATTACAACGTAAGAGTGCATCTGTTGGTGCTGGTCTGGGTAAAACCACAGGCTGGATTCATCGTACAGGCTTAAAACATCGTGATGTAAAAATGATTGCCGGCGCAAGCTACGACAAGGTGGATGATCAAGGTTTGCATATTACCGTTGATGGTCAAAGTCGTGTGCTTGAAGTCGATAATGTGGTGATTTGTGCAGGCCAAGAGTCGTATACCGCAATGTTTGATCAGCTTAAAGCGGACGGTAAAAGTGTTCACTTGATTGGTGGCGCCAAAGAAGCGGGTGAGTTGGATGCTAAACGAGCAATTCGCCAAGGTGCTGAGTTAGCAGCAACATTGTAAACATGCTCGGGAGCATTTCTATTGAGGAAGTGCTCCCGACTTATCCATTAAATCTCAAGGGAGAATAACAATGACATTGGAAACAACAAAACAAGCTTTAGAAAACTGGCATCAGATGATTAAAACAGGTGACCTATCCAACTTAAATGATTTGCTGGCCGATGATGTTGTGTTTCGTTCGCCTGTTGCCTATAACCCTTATGAAGGGAAACACGTGGTTTTCTTTATTTTGACGAATGTGATTCAGGTGTTTGAAAACTTTACCTATCACCGTGAATTTTATACTGAAGATGGTGAAAATGTGGTGTTGGAATTTAGCGCCAATGTCAGCGGGAAATCACTTAAAGGCATTGATATGATTCGCTTTAATGAACAAGGCAAAATCATTGATTTTGAAGTGATGATTCGCCCGATGAGTGGTTTGGCCGCATTAGCAGAAAAAATGGGTGCACGCTTTGCCAAGTATCAACCGAATTAATGCCTGTAAAATAGCCTAAGTAATATTAAGAGAATTAAAATGTGGTTAAAGCTTTCAACTTTTGCATTACTGCCTGTATTAGTCGTACAGGGTATGAAAGTTCGTAACAATACACCACGTCTTTGGGAAGCAAGTGGCGACCGCCACGGTATCGTGGGTCAGGGTCAGCCACTTTCTTTACTCATTCTTGGCGATTCGGCAGCGGCGGGTGTTGGTGTTGAAACCCAACAACAGGCTTTATCTGGGGCGATTATTGCTGAGTTGCAGAATGAATATCAGTTGCAATGGAAATTGCATGCTAAAACAGGCGATACCACTCAACAGGTTTTTCAAGCAGTACAACAGTTAGATCAGCAGTGCTATGATGTTGTTATCACTTCAATTGGTGTGAATGATGTGACTAAACTGACCTCTGCAAAATCTTGGCTCAAACAACAAAAACAGCTATTCACTTATATACAGAATCAGTTTCAACCTAAACTCATTATTGTATCCGGTGTACCACCAATGCAGCATTTTCCGGCTTTACCTAATCCTTTGGCTTGGCTGTTTGGAAAATATGCGGAACAAATGAATCAGGCATTACAGCAATGGTTGGCACCACAATCTCAATTTCGATTTATTCAATATGATATTGAAGCTTTTCAAGCAATGGATTTGCCGATGGCAAGCGATGGTTTTCATCCAAGCAAAGAAATCTATGCCATCTGGGGACAACAGGTCGCAACTTTGGTGCGACAAACATTTACTCATGCGTAGATAGAGGCGGTTATTGAATATGGGTATATCTGCTTTAGATAAAATCAAAGTGTTAGGTTCAGAGCTTCTTGATTCAGTGCTCGGTGCTGAGCAACCCAAAATGTACTATGACCCGAAAGGGAAAATTAAAGATGTTTTGGAAAAATTACCGCAGTTAAAGCAAAAATATCGTCCTACGCCTTGGCTGAGTAATACACATCTACATTTATTGTATTTTGATGTGATTCGTAAGAAAACCATTAAACTTGAATATGACCGTGTTGATCGTTTGATCATGCAGGATGGAGGGATTACCGCCGTTGCGTGGTATGGATATGACCTACCAGTAGAAACACCAACTGTTGTAATTATGCATACCATTACAGGGACACCTGAAAGTATGCGCGAACTGGTCAAAGATTTGCATGAGTATAATGGTTGGCGAATTGCACTTTGTTTGCGCCGTGGCCATGCAGGACTGCCAATGCCAGTGCCTCGTATTTCATTGTTTGGTTCAACCAGTGATCTGAAAGAACAACTTGCGCATATTCAAAACCTGTTTCCACAATCCGATTTATATGCAGTTGGTTCCTCAGCTGGTACGGGGCTTTTGGTCCGCTATTTAGGCGAGCAAGGGGTGGATACGCCATTCAAAGCTGCTTTTGCAATGTGCCCTGGTTATAACACTGAAATCGGTTTTAAAAATGTGCATCCGTTTTATAGCAAAATGATGACCAAGAAGTTATTTAAATACTTCATTTATCCTTATCAGAATACATGGAATCAAATTGCATCTGTAGAAAAAGTGCTGACGACCACAAGCTTGGAAGAGTTTGAAAAAGAATATTTTGAAATGGCAGGATTTCAGGATTATCAGAGTTATTGCCAAGCGATTAATCCAATCTATGTCTTCGAAAATGTCAAAATTCCATTGATGATTCTCAATGCCGAAGATGATCCAGTTTGTTCAATTAAAAACTTAGAACCTTATAAAGATGCCATTCAGCAAATGGACAATATTGCAGTTGTAACCACCAAAAAGGGAAGTCATTGTGGTTTCTATGAAAGTTTAACGGTGAAGTCTTGGGCCTCCCGTTTGATGGCGGACTTTTTTAAAAATTACTAATCTATAGACACAAAAAAGCCAGTTGAAAGCAACTGGCTTTTTACTTTTCACGAATGAATTAGTTATTTAAAGCAGGTGTTGCAGCAGCGATTGCGGCAGCGACAGCGTCATCTTCACTTTGAGCTGGTGCTGATGGTTTTGCAGTTTTCACAGGTTGTTCTGCTTTAGGCTGTTCTGTCTTTGCTGGTTTGTGTTCAGCTTTTACAGGTTTCGGCTCTTCTGCGCGTGGAGCTTCAGTTGGTGTTTGTGTTGCAGCAGGCGTTTCTGTTTGAGCCG
Source organism: Acinetobacter sp. NIPH1876 (assembly GCF_022808535.1). Lineage (NCBI taxonomy): Bacteria > Pseudomonadati > Pseudomonadota > Gammaproteobacteria > Moraxellales > Moraxellaceae > Acinetobacter > Acinetobacter sp. NIPH1876. The sequence goes on along the minus strand of NZ_JALGBR010000001.1, from coordinate 321,269 downwards.
GACGAGTCTCACGACGAATCTCGGTCGTTGTATTTGGTGTTTCTTCACGCGTTGTTTCTACAACCGGTGCTGGAGCTTGGTGTTTATCGACACTTTCTAAAGACTCGAACTCTTGGATTTTTTCAGGCTCGGGCTGGGTTTGAGTCTCAGTTGCGGTCTGTTCTTGCTGCTCTTCGTTTTTTGGTTCTTCTTTTTTCACACAAGCAGTTAATAAAAGACCAGTCGCAAGTGCTGCACAAATTAAAAGTTTTTTATTCGCCATTGCTAAAACAACATATTAAATAAGGACAGCAGCAATTATAACAGTAAATCTATGTGAAGAAATCCCTGTGAATTGTTGAGTTTGTTTATATTTTATAAATGCTTGCAATTAAACAGACGAGCAGCAAAGAATTTAAAAGTGATGAATGCAAGATTTTAGGTATCGCTTTAATTGATTTTGGCCTGTTAAACGTAATTTATGGATGAAAAATCCACAAAACCCGTAAATTTTTATCGAAAATGCTGATAGAATAGCCAGTTGTTTATAGTTCTTTGAATTGATGCGGTTTGACTTTGCTTTATAGGGGCAGAGTACAGTAAAATTGCCCAACATTGTAGGCCGATTTCGGCTCGATTGTACGAGAAACTCAATGACCCATTTTATTTTTGTCACTGGTGGTGTGGTTTCATCACTAGGTAAAGGTATTTCTGCTGCTTCTGTTGCTGCACTTTTGGAAGCTCGTGGCTTAAAAGTCACTATGGTAAAAATGGATCCATACATTAATGTCGATCCAGGTACCATGAGCCCATTTCAGCACGGTGAAGTTTTCGTCACAGAGGATGGTGCTGAAACTGACTTAGATTTGGGATATTACGAACGTTTCTTACGTCGTGCGAAAATGACCAAACTGAATAACTTTACCAGTGGGCGCGTATATCAAGACGTTTTAAATAAAGAACGTCGTGGTGACTACTTAGGTGGTACGGTTCAAGTTATTCCACATATTACAGACAACATTAAAGAACGTGTACTTCGCGCAGGTGAAGGTTACGACGTTGCAATCGTTGAGATTGGCGGTACAGTTGGTGATATCGAATCACTTCCATTTATGGAATCAGTACGTCAATTGATGGTAGAGCTTGGTCATAAACGTACCATGCTTATGCATTTAACTTTGTTGCCATATATCAAATCTGCGGCTGAGCTCAAAACCAAGCCAACTCAACACTCAGTGAAAGAGCTTCTTTCAATTGGTATTCAGCCAGATATTTTAATCTGCCGTACTGAATATGATGTCGATGTTGATACTAAACGTAAAATTGCATTGTTCACAAATGTGGAAGCGCGTGCCGTTGTGGTATGTAAAGATGCGAAAACGATTTATCAAATTCCACGTACATTCTATGAGCAAAACGTTGATGACTTGATCTGTGAGCGTTTTGGCTTTAATGAGCTTCCAGAAGCAAACCTTGAAGATTGGGACAATGTCGTTGAAGCATTACTCAACCCTGAATACACAGTTCGTGTTGCAATGGTCGGTAAATATGTAGAGCTTCCAGATGCTTATAAATCTGTGAATGAAGCACTTTTACATGCAGGGATTCAAAACCTTGTTAAAGTCCAGATTGATTATGTCAATGCTGAAGAGCTTGAACAGCAAGATATTAGTGTTTTAAGTACTGCTGATGCGATCTTGGTACCAGGTGGTTTTGGTGAGCGCGGTACTGAAGGCAAAATGAAAGCCATTCAATATGCACGTGAAAACAAGATTCCATTCCTTGGTATTTGTTTAGGGATGCAATTGGCTGTGATTGAATATGCGCGTAACGTTGCAGCGATGCCAGAAGCAAGTTCAACAGAATTTAACCGTTCAACCAAATATCCATTGATTGGTTTAATTACTGAATGGTTAGATGAACGTGGTGAATTACAGCAACGTAGTCTTGAGTCTGACTTGGGTGGCACAATGCGTTTAGGTGCTCAAAAATCAGAACTGGTTGAAGGCACGAAGACACGTGAAGTCTATGGTAAAGCTGAAATTACTGAGCGTCATCGTCATCGCTATGAAATGAATGATCGTTTTATTCCTGCACTTGAACAAGCAGGGATGAAAATTTCGGGTTATTCATCAGTACAACATTTAGTTGAAACTGTAGAAATTCCTGAACATCCTTGGTTTATTGCTGTACAATTCCACCCGGAATTTACAAGTTCACCACGTGATGGACATCCATTATTTGCTAGCTTCATCGAAGCTGCAAAAAAACAGCATCAAAAGTAAGTACTAAGTTTTAAATAAACTGGGAAAGTTTAAATGTCACAATTAAAACCACAAGAAGTTGTACGTTTAGGCGATATACAAATGGCAAATCATTTGCCATTTGTATTATTTGGCGGAATGAACGTACTGGAATCAAGAGATTTAGCATTTGAAATTGCTGAAACTTATGTTGATATTTGCAAACGCCTAGACATTCCTTATGTATTCAAGGCAAGCTTTGATAAAGCAAACCGTTCAAGCCTAAACTCTTATCGTGGACCGGGTTTGGAAAAAGGGATTGAATGGCTTGCTGACATTAAAAAGCATTTTAATGTGCCCATTATCACTGACGTTCATGAGCCTTACCAAGCAGCACCTGTTGCTGAAGTTGCTGATATCATCCAACTTCCTGCCTTTTTAAGTCGTCAGACTGATCTCGTTGAAGCAATGGCGAAAACTCAAGCCATTATCAATATCAAAAAAGCACAATTCTTAGCACCACATGAAATGCGTCATATCTTGCATAAGTGTTTGGAAGCTGGAAATGACAAACTCATTCTTTGTGAGCGTGGTTCAGCATTTGGTTATAACAACTTGGTTGTTGATATGCTAGGCTTCGATACCATGAAAGAAATGAATGTGCCGGTATTCTTTGATGTTACCCATGCATTGCAAACACCAGGTGGACGCGCTGATTCTGCTGGTGGTCGTCGTGCCCAAATCACGACATTAGCGCGTGCGGGTATGGCAACAGGATTGGCTGGTTTATTCTTGGAAGCACATCCAGAGCCAGAAATCGCAAAATGTGATGGACCATGTGCATTGCGTTTATCTCAGCTTGAGCCATTCTTGGCGCAATTAAAAGAATTGGATACTTTGGTTAAAGGATTCAAAAAGTTAGACACCCATTGATGCAATTATTTGCATCTTGTTTTTCATTCAACAGAGGAATTGTTCATGAGCCAAATCGTTGACATCCGCGCACGTGAAATTTTGGACTCTCGTGGTAACCCAACCATCGAAGCAGACGTTATTTTAGAATCTGGGGTTGTTGGTCGTGCATGTGCACCATCTGGTGCTTCAACTGGTTCTCGTGAAGCTTTAGAACTTCGTGATGGCGACAAAGCACGTTATTTGGGCAAAGGTGTTAAAACTGCGGTTAATAACGTAAATACCATTATCCGTGACGCTTTAGTGGGCAAATCAGTATTTGAACAAAAAGACATCGATAATACGATGATCGCGCTTGATGGTACTGAAAACAAAGAAAAATTAGGTGCTAACGCAACTTTAGCTGTTTCATTGGCTGCTGCGCGCGCTGCTGCTGATGAAAAGAAAATTCCTCTTTTCCAATATATCGCTGATCTTCGTGGTCAAACGACTTTGACCATGCCTGTACCAATGATGAACATCATCAATGGTGGTTCGCATGCAGACAATAATGTTGATATTCAAGAGTTCATGATTGAACCGGTAGGCTTCACTTCTTTTGCTGAAGCATTACGTGCAGGTGCTGAAATCTTCCATTCACTAAAATCAGTTTTAAACAAAAAAGGTTTAAATACTGCTGTGGGTGATGAAGGTGGTTTTGCGCCAAACTTGCGTTCAAACGAAGAAGCAATCACTGTTATCCTTGAAGCGATTGGTCAAACTGGTTACAAAGCTGGTTCTGATATTATGTTGGCACTTGACTGTGCTTCTTCAGAATTCTACAAAAATGGTCAGTACATCCTTGCTGGTGAAGGTAATAAAGCATTCACAAGCAACCAGTTCTCTGACTATTTAGCTGGTCTTGTAAACCAATACCCAATCATTTCGATTGAAGATGGTTTAGATGAATCTGACTGGGAAGGTTGGAGCTACTTAACATCAATCCTTGGTGACAAAATCCAATTGGTTGGCGACGATTTATTCGTAACTAATCCTAAGATTTTACAACGCGGTATTAATGAGAAAGTAGGTAACTCTATTCTGATCAAATATAACCAGATTGGTACATTGACTGAAACTCTAGATGCAATCTACCTTGCAAAAGCAAATGGCTATAGCACTGTAATCTCACACCGTTCAGGTGAGACTGAAGATTCAACAATTGCTGACTTGGCAGTGGGTACAGCAGCTGGTCAAATCAAGACTGGTTCACTATGCCGTTCTGACCGTGTAGCGAAATATAACCAATTGCTTCGTATTGAAGAATTAACGAACGCAGCTTACCGCGGTAAAGCTGAATTCAAAGGTCTAAACTAAGGTCAATTTATCTATGTTGAATACTTCTGATCATCTTTCTTTACAAAAGACAGAAACTCTGCAAATTCATAATCCTATAGAATTTGCAGATGATCTTCCTTGTAAGAAGGATGTAGGGAATTTTTCATGATAGAGATGTTTCGATCGACCTCGAGTAAATTGATTTTAGTGCTTGTCATCGCTCTGGTGGCAAGCCTGCAGTATCAATTTTGGCTAGGTGAGGGAGGGTATTTTCCTCACCAAGCTTTAACTCAACAAATTACGCAGCAAGCAGAAATTAATACTGAGCTCAAAGAGCGAAATCGTATTTTAGCTGCAGAGGTTTTTGATTTAAAAAGTGGCAGTGAAGCCATTGAAGAACATGCACGTTTAGATTTAGGTTTGGTCAAGCCGAATGAAACCTTCGTACAAATGAGTACCATTAGTACCCATTACAAACCAATTTATATCGATCCAAACGCAAAAGAAGACACTGCAACCAATGAAAACCCAGACTAAGCTATGGGCGGTTGTACCAGCAGCTGGTTCTGGCAGTCGTTTTTCAAAAACTGAATTAAAACAATATCAGTATATTCAAGATCATACTGTACTTGAACATACGGTTAATCGCCTAAATACCTTAGATTTGGCTGGTTGTGTACTCGCCATTGGTGCACAAGATAATTTCGCCAAAACTCTCTCTTTTCAGCACAAAGATAAACTACATTTTTGTTTGGGTGGTACAGAGCGTGTCCATTCAGTTTTAAACGCCTTGATCTATTTATCTGACATTGCTCATGAAGATGATTGGGTGTTGGTCCATGACGCTGCACGGCCATGCGTAACTGTAAACTGTCTAATAAGGTTAGTCGAATCAGCACAACATTCAAATCAAAGTGCGATTTTGGCTATTCCAGTTCGTGATACGCTAAAACAAGTGGCTCCGCAAAATCAGATCGATAAAACTGTGAGTCGTGAGTTATTGTGGCAAGCACAAACGCCACAAATGGCGCAACTCGGCGTTCTTAAAAATGCGATTGAACAAGCTTTAGCCAATCACATCGTGATCACTGATGAAGCAAGTGCTTTGGAATATGTGAATGAGCCTGTACACGTGGTGCAGGGACGTTCAGATAATATCAAAATTACTTATGCTGACGATTTAGAACTTGCTCGCTTAATTCTTCAAGCTCAAAACTAAGCCTAATTAGCCCATATAAAAGTGCTTATTTTTTTGTTTAGCTCAAAATAGCCTAAGTAAATTTAAGTGATTTTTCCATTTTTTTTACATCAATCTAAATGACAAAATTTCTATGATTTGTTAAATTTGAATAACATACTTTATAACGGAACAACAAATGAAAAAATTATTCATTGCGGGCCTTTTTACTTTTTCTTTAGTTGGCTGCGCAACAACACCTCAACAACCTCAGGATACGGCGCAAGAAACAATCCGCTATTCATCTAGTCCATGTTTTGGTGCATGCCCAATTTATTCTGTTGAGATTACACCTGAAGGTGCTGTTCATTTCGATGGTAAACAATACACCAAAGTAACAGGTACTCAGGATTTAACTGTTGATCCTTCCGTTTATAAGAAATTACAACAAGAGCTAAAAACCTATCGTCCTGCGACGGGTTCAAATGTAAAGACAACTGGTTGTGAAGAAACAGCAACCGACCAGCCAAGTGCTTATTTCTCATGGAAAAAGCCTGATGGAACTGTAACAAAGCTTAGCCATTACACAGGTTGTATTTCTCCGGCAAATGCTGAGTTGAATAAGGTAATTGATAAATTACCTAAACTGATCGGTATTGACGATCTGGTTCGTTAAGCTCACTGCTGCAAAAATAGACAAAACTAGCAGTTATGCTAGTATAGGTATAAGCGCAATCAGGTGGAGGAGTCTTTAATGACAGCTTTTACAATCATGAAAATGAGTACGCAAGAGGAAAGTCTTCTTCCTAAGCTTGCTGTAGAAGCATTCCGTAATGCGTTTGAAGAAGCTAGTGAATCCTCTACTGTGGTCTATGCCAAAGGTCGTCAACTGTTAAAACAGCATCCAACTGGTGAGACTGAAGTGATCAAGGATATCTCAGGCGCTTATACTACTATTGAAGCATCGCGTACTCTATTGAAGCGTAAAAAAAAGCAGGCTGTTGTATAAGTTAATGCGACAGTCTACGCCTAGAATTCGCATGTTTGCTGGTCCAAACGGTTCTGGTAAAAGTACGATTAAAGAATATTTATTGCCCCGACATATTGGGGCATATTTAAATGCAGATGAACTCGAAAAAACCTTAAATCAAACTCATCGCTTGGACTTAAAGATTTATCATGAGTCTCTAGACGCACTAAAATTGATTGCTTTTTTAAAAACCAAAAAGAAAGAATTGAATCAAAAAACCTGTAAGTTATTAAGTCAAGAACCTGAATTACTCAGTGAGCACCTTATTCTTTTTGCTATTCAAGATATTGATTCATATCTTGCTGCCAGAATTATCGACTTTATCCGTTTGGAATTTCTAAGCTTAAAAATTAGTTTTACCTTTGAAACAGTTATGTCGCATATCAGCAAAGTTGAGTTTCTGAAAATGGCTCAGGAGCAAGGGTTTAAAACTTATCTGTACTATGTTTCAACGATTGACCCTGAAATCAATATTGCGCGGGTACAGTATCGAGTAAGTACTGGTGGACATGCTGTAGCAGAACCCAAAATTCGTGATCGTTATTACCGTAGCATGGACTTACTCATGCAAGCCATTGAGGTGAGTGATCGAGCTTTTATATTTGATAATTCTTCTGATGGTGAAAAAGCAGCTTTTTTAGCAGAAATTGAACAAGCGGATCGACTAAGAATCAATCCAATCGTGACAGTCTTTCCTGTTTGGTTTGCAGAAAGAGTACTTGCTGAGTTTGAATAGTCAGTCTATTCAAGAAATGTGATGCTTGTTCACATCCTGTTTTTATGCTCAAGAGTCAAATTAACTTACTTAATTTTAGAAAATATTTACCAAGATGTGCCATTTTTCGTATAAATCACGATTTAGAGGCTAATATTGAATAGATTTATTCAAATGTTATTTAAAATAATATATTATAAAAATATATATTGAATGGTGAGAGAGGATGATGACAAGTATTATTCTAGCTTTGATTGGTGGCGCGTTAATTGGATTAGCGGCTGTTGGTTATTTATACGTCAATGGGCGTGTCGCGGGTGTGAGTGGTTTGATTGCCCAATTATTACAGCCTAAAACATTTTTGCCTAGTTCGGCTTTTTGGTTTTTATTAGGCCTGATTATTACACCCTTTATTTATCAAATTTTTGTCAAGCCTGAAATTATTATGCAGTCGTCTCCGCTCGCTTTGATCATTGCTGGACTGTTGGTAGGCTTTGGGACACGTTTAGGTTCAGGTTGTACCAGTGGACATGGAATCTGTGGGATTAGCCGTTTATCGCCACGTTCAATGGTTGCCACAATTACATTTATGATCGCTGGTTTTGTTACGGTGTATGTGGTGCGTCATATTCTGGGAGCAGCGTAATGAAGAATTTATTTGCATTGATTTTCGGCAGTCTATTTGCGCTAGGTCTCTTGGTTTCTGGAATGTCAAATCCTGAGAAGGTATTAAGTTTTCTAGACATTTTTGGCGCGTGGGATATTAGCTTGATGTTTGTGATGATTGGTGCAATTGCAGTTGCATTTCTCCCATTTCAGAAAGCTTTACGCAATCCAAAAACATTATCAGGTGAGGCGATTGTTTTACCAAAGAATAATCAAATTGATAAGAAGTTGATCATAGGTGCGATATTATTTGGTATGGGTTGGGGAATTGCAGGCATTTGCCCAGCACCCGCAATTACTCTGATCGGACTGGGTTATTTTGAAGTTTGGTATTTTATTGGAGCAATGCTGCTCGGCATGTTGATCCATCGTCTTTGGGCCAAACAGTAGGAGAAATGCAGTGCAATATCCAGCAGTCAAAGCCTTTTTTGATGAGCAAAGTAATACCTTTAGTTATGTTGTACATGATGCTGAAACAAAACATTGTGCAATTATTGATAGTGTTTTGGATTATGATGCTGCCTCGGCATCAACATCTACACAGCATGCAGATGAGATCATTGCTTATATTGAATCTCAAGCCCTTACCGTTGAATGGATATTGGAAACGCATGTTCATGCCGATCATTTAACGGCGTCACAATATCTGAAATCTAAGCTTGGCGGCAAGATTGCCATGAGTGAGAAAATTGCCATTGTTCAGGAAACATTTAGTGCAATTTATCATATGGATATGAAGTATTTTAATACGCATCAAGTGTTTGATTATCTGTTTAAAGACCATGAACACTTCCGTATCGGAAACTTAGCGGCATATAACATACCGACACCAGGACATACACCTGCGTGCTTAAGTTATGTGATCGGTGATGCTGTTTTTATTGGTGATACCTTATTTATGCCCGATTATGGAACGGCGCGTTGTGATTTCCCAAAAGGCAGTGCGAATATCTTATTTGATTCTGTGCAAAAACTGTATCAATTGCCAGAACTTACACGTGTCTTTTTATGTCACGACTATAAACCAGAAGGTCGTGATACATATAGTTATGAAACAGATATTCGGGCACAGAAGCAAAGCAATATTCACTTAAATGCAAAAACACTGAAGCATGAGTTTGTACAAATGCGTCAAGCACGTGATGCAACTTTGTCGATGCCTAAGCTTATTCTACCGGCAATTCAAATCAATATGGATGCAGGCCGATTCCCAGAACCCGAGTCTAATGGGGTTCGCTATTTAAAGTTACCTTTGAATTATTTTAATTAATCATCACACACTCAATCGTTCAAAGGGAATTGAACGATGTCTTTTCTCGCACATTAAGAATGAAAAATGAAGCTTAGGTTTTGTTTGAACACTTAATTGTTATGTTATAACATAACAATTGAAAATAAGGAGTTCAATGTGCGTTACAAAGCCCTGGCAATAGCCATTCTATTCATTCATCAGCAAGCATCTGCAAATGAGCAGGATAGTCCTGTTATCTTGCCAAAAATCAGTTTAAAAGCAGAAACAGATCTTTCAATCGGGAACAATATTGTTGTAGAGAATCGAAATACACAAAATCAAACTTTAGGGGATGCACTCAAGCAGGTGTCAGGTGTACAGAGTAGTGCCTTTGGTCCCAATGCAGGAGCACCAGTTATCCGCAGCTTAAGTGGCAATCGTGTACAAATTCTTGAGGATGGACTATCGATTTATGGCATGAATGCTATCAGTGGTAATATTGCCATTTCATTTGATCCTTTATTTAATCAATCTATTCAGGTAAATAAGTCATCGGATAGTGTGCGATACGGCGGAAATGCCATCGGTGGTAGTGTAAATGTAGAGAATGGTCTGATTAGCAAAGAAATTCCCAAGAAAGATCATAATTTAGAGTTGGCTGTGCGAAAAGGTTGGAATAATACAGATGCACATGGTTTTAAGCTGAATTTAAATAATCAAAGCAACTTTTCAACCAATTTTTTATTTTCTAAACAAGACATTTCTTCTTATAAAATTCCAGGTGACAGCAAGGCTGAGCAATGTAATAGCGCAGTATTTCCTGCAACAGGTGGTGTGAATTCAGCGTTGGCAGATGCTTGTCAAAAAGATACGCGCATACAGCAGATCTATAACACCGCATCGCAAAAATATATTGACCAATTTATGACTGAAAATCCAGATTGGGCAGATGGGAAATTTTCATTCTATACCGATAAGCCGTCATCTGTTTGGAGTGGTAAGACATATATCAACCCAGCAAATCCTGAATATATTGCTGATACACCCAAGTTTAAAGAAAACAGAATTAATAACGATGTGACACCAAATTACAATCGAAAGCTAGGCAATAGCTATTTGGAAAATCAGCATTATGCGATCGGAAGTACTTACTTTCTGCAAAATGGCTATATTGGCTTGAGTGCAGATTCCCAGAAAAATGCATACGGTGTACCAGGCTTTTCTTTAGAAAATAAGTCGTTTCAATCTTCTTATGATGATGGTCTACCTGTAGGAATAAAGACGGATCAACGAAAATATACATTGGATAGTCAATATAATTTTGATACACCATTTTTTAAGGGAATCGACTTCAAAGCGAATCAAGTGATCAATCGTTCAGGTGAATATCTCGGGACACAGTTAGCAAATGATTACCGCTTTAATACCAAACAAGTTGAAATACTATTCAGACATCAACCTTTGCCGTATTTAAATGGTCTACTTGGGCTGAGTCAGAGTAATCGAACTGTTGAAGGACAGGGGAAACTACGCTATTTACCCAATGTAAATACCAAGACACACGCCATTTTTGTTCAAGAGAAAATTGATCTAGATTGGCTTTCTTTCGATGCAGGCTATCGCCAAGAACGTATTGATCACTCGATCAAAGACAGTGATTTTAAAGTCTCTCGCAACTCGCCGAATTCTAAGTTGCAAGATACTAATTTCGATTTAGAAAGCTATAGTTTTGGTTCATATCTCAGAATGAATGACTATCTAGGCATGAAGCTTAGATATTCAGTATCGGAGCGTGCGCCTGAGCTGAATGAACTTTATGCCAGTGGTAATCACTATTCGATCATGGTTAATGAGCAAGGAAATCAAAAGTTAGCGCCTGAAAAATCTAAAAATACAGAGCTGACCGCTTTATTCAATTATCAAGATTTTAATCTTGAGGCTACCGTGTATAAGATGAAATTTGAAAACTATCTCTATCTCACTCATTCTGGCATGCAAACGGCGAACCGCTTACCACTCAAATACTGGACTCAAACAGATACTGAAATCACAGGTTATGAAGTTGATCTAAAACAAAAAATTAATACACAGCATTTGGGGCTTTTTACCCTAGGCGTGTTTGCTGATTTTGTGAAAAATAAAAATTTAAATCCGAATCGAACGAGCTTGTTTAATGATGGCAATTATTTACCAAACATGCCAACCAGTCGCTACGGTGCAAGCGTAGAGTGGAGTAAAGGGGATTGGGCGGCACGTCTCTCAAGTATTTATTATGATAAACCGAAATACCTAGGCAAGAATGTTTCGGAGGAAGAGCCATTGCCAGCCTTCAATATGGTCGATATGCAGATTAGCAAGCATCTAAAATTAAAGAACTCTGATATTGACGTGTTCCTAAACGGTTCAAATTTACTGAATGAGGAGGCGAGACCGCATAATTCCCCATTGAAATATATTGCACCATTGCCAGGGCGTGGTTTTCAGCTTGGTGTAAGTATGAAGATATAAGGTGATATAAATCTGGCCACTGAAAGAAAATCGCAAGAAGCGCTTTCAGTGGTCGCCACTTAACACGATTGATTTAAATTTTTTAATGAATTTTTGACGATTAGATCATGTACCAAGGAGACCGGAAGCATATAAATCTTTCCAAAAAGATTGTAAGTAATCACACTGGTTGTGACGGTCAACTCATTCTCCTGTTCATTATGTTCCTGAAGCTGTAATGCGACCAATACGCTGAGATGTTTATCTGTAGATTGTAAATATAATTCCTTGTCCGTAATTTTCACCACATCAAAAAAATCCAACTTTTCATTGATCTGAACATTTTCGGGTTTAACCGAATCAAAGCCGCTGATCGGTTGGACACCTCCTAACCTTAAACTTAAAAAATCTCTGATTTTAAATGCAATACGTAACCAAAAGGGTGGATGTCCTGTCATTAAATTATAAACTTGCATCACTGTTAGGTTCTTATCGATGTATTGATGTGCTTCATGTAGGTAGTTAAGCACTGCTAATGGAGCAACCAAAGGATGAAGATCATTCTGATGTTCCATTGTGCTTATTCCTAGATTTTATAGATATATGAAATTTATAATAATTTATAGATGAATTACTGAATGTTTGTCAATCACATTATCTGACGATTATTTTGAATTTAGTTTGATATTCTATTATAAAATGGCTTTTCTAATTGATATTTATTTTGCTAAGCTAAATTAAATTTCACATAATTTATAGAAAATTTAACTACAGCAAGACCGATTTTATAACATAGAGAAATAACTCCTTACTTTGATAAAGGTTGGTTTTTTTTGGGAAGTTGATTTTCCCATTCCACATTTTAACGATATATATTAAAAAGGAAAAAAACATGCATCAACACAACTTCAATTTATCTGATCATTTTAAATTGGGCATTTTTGCCTCTAATTGTTCTGGAGGTTTAACACCTTCAACTCTAGATGATGGCTGGGATGCCAGCTGGAGCCAAAATTTAGAATTAGCGCAAATGGCCGATGATGCTGGAATTGATTTCATGTTATCCGCGGCACGTTTTATTGGTCATGGTGGCAAAAAGGATTTTCATGGAACAGTATTAGAGACCGTGACATGGACATCTGCATTATTGGCAAAAACTAAAAATATTCAGATCTTCGCTACTTTGCATACCGTGCTGAATCATCCAATTGTGGTCGCAAAACAAATCGCAACTATGGCCCAAGTCAGTGATAATCGTGTCGGTTTAAATATCGTCGCAGGGTGGAATAAGCCTGAATACGACGCGATGGGTTTACAATTGCCTGATGATCATGAGACACGATACGGTTATGCACAAGAATGGTATGAATTAATTAAAAAAACATGGCAAAGCACTGAGCCATTCAACTGGGACGGTAAATTTTTTCAAACGCAAGGCACTTATGGAAAACCAGCTCCTCAAGTTTTTCCACCCATTTTTAATGCCGCTGGTTCAAAAGAAGGACGTGAGTTCGCCATTAAAAATTCAGATTTTTTATTTACGCCCGCTGCCGATCTAGCGCGTTCAATGACAGAAATTAAAGAACTTAAAGATGAAGCCGAAACATTAGGTCGGAAAATTAAAGTCCTGACCTTTGCCCATGTGATTTGCCGCGCTACTGAAGAAGAAGCCAAAGCTGAGTGGGATCGGCAATTAAATAATGCTGATCACGGTGCGATAGAGCAATTGATGGATACCTTATTTTCGTTTTGCAAATCTTTTCCAGCTGATTTACGTGAACAATTACGCCAACGTATTGCCGTAGGTCATGGTGGTTTTCCGTTGGTTGGGACGCCTGAACAAGTGGCAGAAGGGCTGATACTGTTAGGTGAAACAGGTTTTTCAGGTAGCACCTTGTCTTTTCTCAACTACACCCAAGAATTTCCATATTTCAGGGATCATGTTTTACCGATTTTAAAGGACAGAGGCTTACTGAAAGCTTAGGCTTATGGAGTTTGAGATGATCTTTTGATGTATCAAAGATTATCTCAATTTGTTGCGAGTCCTTTATTTATATGAAAAAAATGATGAATTTTGAGTAAGCATCTTTACTTTTTGTGCTATAAAATTAGCTCAATAATTAAACTTGAGAATAACAAATGTCTGAACAGAAATATCATTGGTACTTAATTGCTTATACATTTAATGATAAGAGTAATAATGGCAATACCAGAAATTTTAGTATTCAGCTACCGCTAGAAACATTCTTGCCACCAGTTTCTAAATCTAAATTGAATGAATTAAGCGTCATTGGCGCCGAGTGGATCCAAAAGAATGATCCTACGGCTCAGCCAGAGAATTTATTTGCGATCTCAATTTGCTATTTAGGTGAAATGGCTCAATCACAATTTAATGCTTAGGTTAGATGTAAAAGAAGGCCCTTCAGGGCTTTCTTTTTATAATTAAAACAAACTTTTAAGTTCTTAAAAGGGTAAAAGATGAGTGACTATATCAGTATCAATAAGCATGCTTGGAATTTAAAAACAAATGCGCATATCAAGAGCGATTTTTATAACAATATTTCCTTTCTAAGAGGAAGAAACACGCTAAACCCAATAGAACTGGGTATTTTAGGAGATATTTCAGGAAAATCCATACTACACCTACAATGTCATTTCGGACAAGATTCTATGTCTTTGGCTCAACTTGGAGCTAATGTTACAGCTATAGATTTTTCAGAAGAAGCCATTAAAAAAGCTAAAGAGTTTAACGATGAACTGGGTTTAAATGTCGACTTTATTTGCTCTAATATTTATGAACTACCCAATATTTTAGACAAAAAATATGATTACGTATTTACGAGTTATGGCGTTATAGGATGGTTAGAAAATTTAGATTTATGGGCTAAGGTGATATCCAATTTCTTAAAAATTGGAGGTAAATTTTTAATTGTTGAATTTCATCCAATCATATGGATGTTTGATGATCAAATTAAAAATATAACATATAGCTACTTCAAAAACGACCCTATAAGTGAAACATCTACTGGCTCTTATGCAGATAAATCAGCAGAAATAGACTATCAAGCAATCACTTGGAATCATAGCCTGAGTGAAATATTTACAAGTTTAATCAATCATGGAATAAATGTTCTGGAATTCAAAGAATATGATTACTCATTCTATAATTGTTTTGCCAATATGACGAAAGAGAATGAAAAATACAGGATTGAGCATTTTGGCAAAAAATTACCATTAATGTTCTCAATATTGGGTGAAAAGAACCAATAAATTTATTAAATATTAATAACTTGTTTTTTGAAACTCTTTAATTTTTTGGATGTTATATGAAAAAAGTGATGAATTTTGAGTAAGCCTCTTTACTTTTTATGCTATAAAGTTAGCTCAATAATTAAACTTGAGAATAACAAATGTCTGAACAGAAATATTATTGGTATTCATTTTCTATTTAGGTGGATTGACTCAATTACAATTTAATGCTTAAGAAAGCAGATGTTGTAAGTCCCTAATTTAATAAAATGCCAGTTTTAGAGATTGCTGTTTTATTTGGAATAAATAAAAACTATGAGGCAAGTTCGTTAGTAAAGAAAGATTTTTTAAGGTTAATTCACCCAATTTAAAAATACTTGATAAATAAAGGTGAGATTAGCAATATTGATTTGAACAATAGAGCCTAGATAGGTTTTACATTAATCAATATATTCAATAAGTTGCTGTGGAATTCAATGGATGTGACTTAGGTTGTATCGGTGTATATTTCAAAAAAAAGCAGAAGAAAATTTTTTAGTTGGCCTAGGAGTAAAAATATTCCATCCACTTTAAATATTATAAGTAATCAATTTTATACGGAACTGGTCACTGACCGCTCTAAATTACAGAATATCTACCCAACAGGAGTAAAAGATATCTGTGGAAAAATTATCTAGGTATAAACACTTAATCCATATCATCTAAACTTTAAAAATGTTACATTTCCTTAAAAATTATCGTGTTTTTTAGGACAAATTAGATGAATGCAAAATTCAAAAATTTAATGATATTAATTCTATTTATGGCTCAGTCGACTTATGGTAAAGAAGAATTGACTAAAGATGAGTTTTTTATGAAATCAGAATTAATAAAATTAGCTTTTAGTTGTTCAGAATTAAACAATATTGCAAAAAATGATAATAATGCAAAAAGGTTAGGTGTAATAGCTATGGCTCACGGATTTGAAATTTCTAAATTTACAATTAAAGAATTAAAAAAAGATAAAAAAGTTGATCAATTTTT
This sequence comes from Acinetobacter sp. NIPH1876, assembly GCF_022808535.1. NCBI lineage: Bacteria > Pseudomonadati > Pseudomonadota > Gammaproteobacteria > Moraxellales > Moraxellaceae > Acinetobacter > Acinetobacter sp. NIPH1876. The sequence continues at coordinate 305,240 of NZ_JALGBR010000001.1, read as the reverse complement.
AATGGATTTGAATACACACTATAAAATCAACAATGATGTGTATGCTGGTTTTTTGCTTGGTAAACAACAAAATGAGATAGAAAATAAAACCAATCAATTAGTGAATGACTTGAGCGAAAATAATTATGATAAAAGAGAAAGTGTAGCTAAGCAGTTGATTATTCATAAACAATGTAATTTACTATAATAAATTCAAAAGATTTTTCACTCAATTTAAAATTTGGCTCTTTATATAAATGACTGATATAGAAATAGAAACACATCCATTGCAACCTTTTTTACCTGTGACTGCAAAGCTACTAATGTTGGGCAGTTTTCCGCCGCCGCAAACTCGCTGGAAGATGGATTTTTACTATCCGAACTATCAAAATGATATGTGGCGAATCTTTGGTCTGATCTTTTTTAATGATAAAGATCACTTTTTAGATTTGCCCAATAAAAACTTTAAAGAGCAACTGATTCGTGAGTTCTTAACTCAAATTGGTGTAGGAATTTTTGACACAGCCTATCAAGTGAAACGTTTGCAAGGTAATGCTTCTGATAAATTTTTAGAAATTGTCACGCCTACAGATTTATCCAAATTACTGGAACAAATTCCAATGTGCCATACCATCATGACTACAGGCGATAAAGCAACAGATACGCTGATGTTACACTTTCCAGAGCAAGCTAGTAAGCCTATGATTGGACAGTCGGTGCAGGTAAATTATGCTGATCGAGAGCTGAATTTATACCGATTACCGTCATCATCGCGAGCCTATCCATTAGCACTGGAAAAGAAAGCTGAAGCCTATAAGCAATTTTTTGAACAAATTGGCTTGGTATAAATATAAATAAGGGGGAAATAAATGCAGGATGTCGCAAGCCCAATTGATTTAAGAAATTTCGCTGATGCTTTGGAATGGCAAGAAACGGCGAATATAAAAAGGCCGTGGCGCAAGGACTTCTTTGAGTATTATGCCAATCTCATTAGACAGCATGTTTCTGAACAATATCAGGTACTAGAACTTGGTTCTGGGCCTGGTTTTTTAGCCCAACATTTGCTCTCACAGCTTACTAACATTGAATATACTGCTTTTGATTTTTCAGAAGCGATGCATCAACTAGCACAAGAAAAGCTCAATACTGTTGAAAGAGCACAGGCAACCTATATTATTGGAAGCTTTAAAGCTGCTGATTGGCAGAATACATTCTCTCAGAAGTATGATTTGATTATTATCCATCAAGCATTACATGAGCTTCGACATAAATGCTATGCAACCGATTTTCATAAAATCGTAAAAACCCTATTAAAACCTCAAGGCTATTATTTAGTGTGTGATCATTTGTGTGCAGCACATGCGATGCAAAATGATCAGCTTTATATGACCAAACAAGAGCATTTGGATGCACTTGAACAGGCATCTTTTACACAGATTAAGATGCCGTTAGAGATAGAAGGGCTGTGTTTGTTTGAAATGACTTTGGGTTAAGTTAAATGTGCCATCATCCGAGGATATTTAACCCATCTAAACGTATTGATTTTGAATTCTCTTACATGAGTAAATTCAGACCAAATCAATTGACTTCCTTTTGTCGATTGTAGCGGTTTAGTCCGCCGATCAACGGCAAGCTTTTCCTGTTCCGTGGCTGGACGTAAATCACCAATTTCGACATATAAGCGTATGCCAAAATGATGATCAAAATGACCTTTGATGAAGGACTTTAACCAGAACCACCTATTGGTATTAATCGCTTGAATACAAGCTTGGGTGTTTTGAATAAGGTTCTCACTTAGCTTTTCAGTATATGTATCAAAGAAATAAGCGGTTTGGTTGTCATTTAAAAAGATTGTGCCTATAGGGGTGATGGTCGGCTGCCCTGAAGGATCTACTGTTGCAATAGACGCATGTAAAGATGACTTGTGTGCAACAGCAAATACTTGCTGAATATTTTTTCCAATCTTTTTCCGAAATCATATGGTTATCTTTTATGTTAATTATAATCGTAACTTAGCACAAAATAATTAAAAAAATATCGCTCTTTAGAATGAAAAAAGAGGTCAATTCAGCAAATTAAATCTTATTGAATGGATGATTTACATCATCCATTCAACGGGAAAATAAGACACAAAGTGCATGGTAAAACGTTGGAATCTGGTACTTTCAGGATCGTGATGGTGCTCAATAACCTCACCATTTTCTTTATGTTCATACCACACAATATTGCCGTTTTGATCTAATTTGAGCTGATAAGCCACTTGTAATAAATGCTGATCCAGCATGGCGGTGATTTGGTCTTGTAAATGATCAGATTCCACTACTAAACCAACTTCAGTGTTTAAATGGGCAGAGCGTGGGTCAAAGTTAAACGAACCAATAAAAACTTTTCCATCAACATCAAAAAATTTGGCATGCAAACTTGAACGGTTCTTACCTTTTACAGGAATCACGCTCCCTGTCGCAATTTCATACCAAGTCCGTTTTTTACGTTCAATATTCGGTTTAAACTCATACAGTTGTACGCCATTTTGTAAAAGTGGTTTACGGTATTGGCTGTAAAAAGAATGCACCACGGCGACATCATTGGCCACCAAGCTATTGGTCAATACACGGACTTGGATACCATCTTTGGAGAGCTGATTGAGGTAGGTGGTTCCTTGTTTTGTAGGAACAAAATAAGCCGAGACTAATTCCATATGTTGTGCTGGTTTACCCATAATGTTCAGAACTTGAGCATATAAAAGCTCCTGATCTTTGGCTTGTCCTAAGGCCTTATTCGGATGATCTGCGACAAAATGTGCTTTTGCCCATTGGATTGGATAATTTTGTAGACGTAATTTTAAATAATCTTGAGCGGCTTCGAGTTTATCTTCGGTGGGTGTATCCACTTGATCTAAGGCTTTATAAGTATTTCTTAAACTTTCCAGTTGTTGAGGCGTACCAGAACCCATTAATTGTTGTGTTGAATAGCTGAGTTTATCTGACCAGAATTCATCGAAGACCTGTTCTGTTCGATCAACGGCTTTACCGTAGAACAAAATATCCATGTCGCTAAACTGAAACTGGTCACTAGCCTCAAAATATTCACTACTGATATTGCGCCCACCCGTTACTGCGATTGAATGATCGGCAATAGTGAGCTTATTGTGCATACGATGATTAATCTGTTTCAGTCTAAATACATAATCAATAAAACGTAAGTGCCTAAACTTATAAGGATTGAAAATACGGATTTCAAAATTTGGATGCTGGGCGAGGGCTTTTAAGGTTTTATCTAGTTTTATGCCATTCTGATCATCAATCAATAAACGGACTTTTACTCCGCGATCAGCTGCTTTGAGCAACTCATGCAGCATCATGTTGCCAATGGCATCGTCATTCCAAATATAATATTGTAAATCCAATTGATGCTTGGCATTTCGAATTAAATGAATACGGGAAGCAATACTTAAAAAGGCATCATCCAATGCTAAAAATGCAGTTAAACCTTTTTCAATATTAAGATCGGCTTGTGGATCATTCATCCACTTTGTTTTCGTATGCAAGGAGTTACTCCGATCATGGTTCTGATTGGGTGGCAAAGAACAGCCACCAATTCCTAACATGATAACAAGTGTCATTATCTTAAAATGGTATGAATTGTTTATCATTTTATTGATCAAGCGTGTGGATCCAACAGTAATGTATAGATGATTGATTTTCTTATATATCTAAATGCCGTTTTGTTCCAAGGGTGAAATGTAATTATAAAGATAATCAATGGGTTATCATTTCAATAATCTAATTTTCTATGTAAATACACTCCAATGGACACAGCCTTAATAGAATCTAGATCAACAAATATTGAGCTTAAGTACTATACTGGTGTATAGTATATTTTTAGATTTAATGTGGTCAACATTATGCCTAAACAGTTAGAGGATAAAAAAAAGATTCTCACGCGTGTAAGACGAATTCAAGGTCAGGTTCAGAGTGTGGAACGTGCATTGGAAAATGACACAGAATGTGCTGATATTTTGCAGCAAATCTGTGCAGTTCGTGGAGCATTAAATGGTTTGATGACGGAACTTCTCGAAATTCACCTCAAAGATACCTTAGTTGTTGGTGAATCGTCCGAGTTGCAACGCAGTCAAGAGCTCATTCAAGTCAGTAAAATTCTTAAATCTTATTTAAAGTAAAATTCAGGAGTGTCATTGTGATTAAATCTCGTGCAGCCGTTGCCTTTGCCGCAGGCGAACCATTACAAATCGTAGAGCTTGATGTTGAACCACCTAAAGCGGGTGAAGTCCTGATTAAAATTACCCATACAGGAGTGTGCCATACCGATGCCTTCACTTTATCAGGTGATGATCCAGAAGGTGTTTTCCCAGCAGTGTTGGGTCATGAAGGTGCTGGAGTAGTGGTGCAAGTTGGTGAAGGTGTGACCAGTGTTGCAGTCGGTGACCATGTGATTCCGTTGTATACCGCTGAATGTAAGGAATGTTTGTTCTGTAAATCGGGAAAAACCAATTTATGCGTTGCTGTTCGTGCAACTCAAGGTAAAGGTGTGATGCCAGATGGCACAACACGTTTTTCTTATAATGGACAACCGATTTATCACTATATGGGTTGTTCAACCTTTAGTGAATATACCGTCGTTGCAGAAGTGTCTTTGGCAAAAATTAATCCAGAAGCCAACCATGAACAAGTGTGTTTACTCGGTTGTGGTGTAACCACAGGGATTGGTGCGGTACATAACACGGCGAAGGTACAAGAGGGCGATAGCGTTGCTGTGTTTGGTTTGGGGGGTATTGGTCTTGCTGTAGTACAAGGTGCACGTCAGGCCAAAGCTGGACGTATTATTGTAGTAGATACCAATCCAGATAAATTTGAACTGGCAAAGCAGTTTGGTGCAACTGACTTCTTAAATCCAAAAGATTATGATCAGCCAATTCAACAAGTGATTGTTGAAATGACAGGTTGGGGCGTTGACCATTCTTTTGAATGTATCGGCAATACCAATGTGATGCGTTCAGCTTTGGAATGCGCACATCGCGGTTGGGGACAATCGGTGATTATTGGGGTTGCAGGTGCAGGTCAGGAAATTTCAACACGTCCATTCCAGTTGGTGACAGGACGTAAATGGATGGGAACTGCTTTCGGTGGGGTAAAAGGCCGTAGCCAATTACCGAAAATGGTAGAAGATGCAATGAAAGGTGAAATTGAGTTGGCACCATTTGTAACGCATACCATGCCGTTGGACGATATTAATCATGCCTTTGACCTAATGCATGAAGGTAAGTCGATTCGTACCGTGATTCACTTCTAATTTAAAAATGATAGGATTTGATGGTGTGAAATACATCATCAAATCTTGGGTAATATGCAATGTCAAAAGCACAATTAAAGCTACATGTGCGAATCTTATCTGATGAGCAGATTGCTTTTGGTCCAGGTAAAGCTGAGCTACTTGAAGCAATCCATCGTACAGGATCAATATCCCAAGCCGCGAAATCTATGGATATGAGTTATCGCCGTGCATGGCAATTGGTGGATACCATGAATCAATGCTTTCATTCCAATCTGGTCGATACCCAAACAGGCGGAACGCATGGTGGTGGTGCAGTGCTAACCGAATTGGGGCAAGTGGTGCTCAAGAAGTTTAGAGCCATGGAGCAGCAAGCAATTCAGGCTGTCGCAACTGAGTTTGAAGATCTAGCTAACTATCTAAAAGTAAATAAATAATCTTATAAATATAAATAATTTAAATAGTATTTCATGGTCTTTGTTTTGATCCTTTCTCTCTCAATAAAAATTTGCTGAGTTATAGCGCATAGGTATTTTTGTCGAATCTTTTTAGCACCATCATTAACCATTCAAACGAACTAGTATTTTAGTTTTTTACTAAGTTATTGATTTATATATTAAAAATACTTTTGGCACGCTTTCTGCTTTTATCTATTCAAACTTGTATACAAGATAGGATTCATAAAGTGAGCGAAATAAAAACTTTAGGCTGGACAATTTCTGAATGGCAAACAGCGTATTTAAAGCAAGAAATTCAACTCGATATTTTGCAGGAGTTAGTTTCAGCACTTGATCCTAAGGACGTTGCTTGGATTTCTCTTGCGAGTGCAGATTTAGTTGAGCAACAAATTCAATCTTTAAAGCAATTGACTCAAGATGCGGAAAATCTGCAAAAACAATTTCCTCTCTATGGTGTGCCGTTTGCAGTCAAAGACAATATTGATGTCGCTGGTTTTGTTACCACGGCAGCATGCAAGGCATTGAATCGTGTTGCAACACAAGATGCTGAAACGGTTCGATTACTTAAACAAGCAGGAGCGATTGTCGTTGGCAAAACCAATCTTGATCAATTTGCCACAGGCTTAGTTGGCACACGTTCGCCATTTGGGGCTGTACCGAATAGTTTTAAACCTGAATATGTCAGTGGTGGTTCAAGTTCAGGTTCTGCCAGTGTGGTAGCAAGAGGTTTAGTTCCATTTTCTTTAGGAACAGATACCGCTGGGTCAGGACGTGTGCCAGCAGCATTTAATAATATTGTCGGTTTAAAGCCAACCAAAGGGCGCTTTTCTAATCGTGGTTTATTACCTGCAGTAAAAAGTATTGATTGTATTTCAATCTTTGCTCTCACAGTGACTGATGCTGAATTGGTGGCTGCTCAAGTCGAAGCTTATGACACTTTAGATAGCTATTCACGTCAGCATCCTAAAAACGTACCTGCACGTTTTTCCAGCAAATTGAAATTTGCCATTCCGAATAAATTGAACTTCTTTGGTGACGAGCAAGCAGAAAAAGCCTTTCAACACACCATTCAATTACTGGAAAGCTTAAATGCTGAAATTACTCAAATTGATTTTTCTGCTTTTGAGCAACTTGCAGCACAACTTTATCAAGGCCCTTGGGTGGCAGAACGCACTGCAGCGGCTGCCGATCTCCTCAAAACCAATGCTGCTGATTTTGATCCGACCGTTTTAGAAATTATTCAACAAGGTGAAAAATATTCAGCAGTGGATGCCTACAATGCTGAATATTTAAAACAGGATTTGACTCGAAAAATCCAAGCTAGCTTGGCTGAGTTTGATGCCTTGATCGTGCCAACTTCACCAACGATTTATACCATTGAACAAATACAACAGCACCCGATTGAATACAACGCGCATTTCGGCACGTATACCAATTTCACCAACCTCGCTGATTTAAGTGCCTTGGCATTACCTGCAGGCTTTAGAGCTGACAACTTACCTTTTGGTATCACCTTAATTGCACCTGCTTGGCATGATGCAGCCTTGGTGCATTTCGGCAAAGCATGGCAGAACTATTTAGCACTGAAACTCGGTGCTTTAGATAAGACATTAGCTGTAGCAAGTGCACCGACTTTGCTGTCTCCTCACCATATTCGTGTTGCGGTTGTAGGGGCACATCTAACGGGAATGCCACTGAATTTCCAACTCACCACGCGTGGTGCCGTGCATGTCGAAACCACCAAAACCTCTCAGGATTATGCGCTGTATGCCTTGAATGGCACGGTTCCGCCAAAACCAGGTTTGGCTCGTCAGCAAGATGGACAAAGCATCATTGTCGAGCTTTGGGATGTACCAACAGCACGCTTCGGTGAGTTTGTAGCAGAAATTCCAACCCCATTGGGTATGGGCAATGTCGAACTTGAAGATGGCCGTTGGGTTAAAGGTTTTATTTGTGAACCCTATGGCTTAGGCGATGCGGAGAATATCAGCCATTTTGGCGGTTGGAGAGCGTATATCCAACATCGCAATAACCAAGTAGCAAATGCAGCCAATTAATTTTTAGGGGGAAATCATCATGTTTAAGACCGTACTTATTGCAAACCGTGGTGAAATTGCTGTTAGAGCAATTCGAACGCTGAAAAAATTAGGCATTACCAGTGTCGCGGTTTATTCGGACAGCGACCGTTATGCACAGCATGTACAGGATGCAGATGTCGCAATTGCACTAGATGGTTTAAAACCAGCTGATACTTATTTGAGTATCGAAAAACTGATTCAAGCCGCTAAACAGACTGGGGCAGAAGCAATTTTTCCGGGCTATGGTTTTCTGTCTGAGAGTGCAGATTTCTCTCGTGCTTGTGAAGAAAATAACATTGCCTTTATGGGGCCAACTGCAGAACAGATTCTAGAATTTGGTCTAAAACACCGTGCACGTGAACTTGCCGCAGCGGCGCATGTACCAATGACTCCTGGTACAGGCTTGTTGGACAGTTTGGAGGAAGCATTGACTGCGGCTGAGCGGATTGGTTATCCAATCATGCTCAAAAGCACTGCGGGTGGCGGTGGTATTGGCCTGACCCGTTGCGACACCCCACAAGCACTAGCAGATGCGTATGAAAGCGTGAAACGCCTAGGTGAGCAGTTCTTTAAAGACGCAGGTGTTTTTATTGAATGCTTTATTGATAAAGCACGTCATGTCGAAGTACAGATTTTTGGGGATGGTAAAGGTCAAGTAGTTGCGTTTGGTGAGCGTGATTGTTCATTGCAACGTCGTAACCAAAAAGTGGTTGAAGAAACACCTGCGGCGAACTTACCTGAAGCAACCCGTAAAAAGTTACATCAAGCTGCAGTAGAACTGGGGCGCTCTGTGAATTATCGCAGTGCAGGAACGGTTGAGTTTATTTATGATGCCAAGCGGGATGAGTTTTATTTCCTTGAAGTGAATACTCGTTTACAGGTGGAGCATCCAGTAACGGAAATGGTGACAGGTCTTGACCTGATCGAGTGTATGCTCAAAGTCGCGGCTGGCGATGCATTGGATTGGGAGTATCTCAGCAATATCCAACCGCAAGGGGCTGCAATTGAAGTCCGAGTCTATGCTGAAGATCCTGTTAAAAATTTCCAGCCAAGTCCGGGTGTGCTTACAGAAGTCTCATTTCCAGAAGGTATTCGTGTTGATACTTGGGTGAAAACAGGCACCGAAATTTCCCAGTATTTTGATCCAATGATTGCCAAGATTATTGTGCATGCGGAAGATCGAGCTACTGCGATTGAAAAACTAAAAGTGGTTTTAGCTGAAACACGTTTAAATGGCATCAGCACCAACTTGGACTATGCACGTGCGATTGTTTCTGACCAACGATTTGAATCCATGCAAATCTGGACACGTATGCTGGATGATTTTGACTATTCACCAAAAGTCATTGAAGTGATCCAAGCAGGTACACTCAGTTCAATTCAAGACTATCCAGGGCGTACAGGCTATTGGGATATTGGTGTACCGCCATCAGGTCCTATGGATGATTATGCATTCCAACTGGCTAATCGCATTGTGGGTAATGATGCAAAAGCAGCTGGGTTTGAATTTACCTTGGTGGGGCCAAGCTTAAAGTTCCATGCTGATACCACCATTGCACTCACAGGCGCGAGCTGTACTGCTGTGCTAGATGATCAACTTATTGCTTTTTGGCAACCGATTAAGGTCAAAGCAGGTCAAACTTTAAAAATAGGTCAAGTGGCTTCCGGCTGCCGTACTTACTTAGCCGTGCGTGATGGACTGGATGTACCCCTATATTTGGGTAGCCGATCAACCTTTGCATTAGGTAATTTTGGTGGTCATGCAGGACGGACTTTACGTGTTGGCGACATGATCAAAATGGTTGATGCAGAACTTGCCAGTGCGGAATTACCGCTGGCAACGGAGACACCACAAGCCTTATCCAAAGATCTCATTCCAGAATACAGCAATGAATGGGAAATCGCAGTGCTGTATGGACCGCACGGCGCACCTGATTTCTTTAAACCTGAATATGTGGAAGAATTCTTTGCCTCTGAGTGGACGGTTCACTTTAACTCAAACCGTTTAGGGGTCAGACTTTCAGGTCCGACACCGAGCTGGGCAAGAGAGAATGGCGGTGAAGCCGGTCTACATCCATCCAATGTGCATGACTGTGAATATGCCATTGGTGCGATCAACTTTACCGGTGATTTCCCTGTGATTTTGGCAAAAGATGGTCCTAGTCTTGGTGGATTTGTTTGTCCTGTGACCATTGCCAAAGCCGAGTTATGGAAAGTAGGCCAACTGAAAGCCGATGACAAAATCCGTTTTTATCCTATCACGGCGGAACAAGCCAATGCGTTAGAGCGTAAGCAAATCGATAATATTCAGAACTTTGCAGATGCCACCAAAGTCGTTGAAACCATTGAACCTGTTCAAGACGTGTTTACCACCATTTTGGCTCAACGTGAACCAACTGATTTATCACCAAAAACTGTGTATCGCCAAGCAGGTGATAGCTATATCTTACTCGAATATGGTGAAAATGTTTTAGATTTGGCGCTTCGTCTGCGTGTGCATCAACTGATTCAAATGATCCGTGATGCCAATCTTGCAGGTGTTTTGGAACTGTCACCGGGCGTACGTTCACTACAAATCAAATATGATGGTCTGGTGATTCCTCAAGCTGAGCTCATTCATCAATTGCTTAAACTTGAAGATGAAATGGGCGATTTAAGCCAGCTTAAGATTCCATCGCGTATTGTACATTTGCCAATGGCGTTTGAGGACAGTGCGACTTTAGGTGCAGTGGAGCGTTATCAGGAAAGTGTGTGTGCTAAAGCGCCGTGGTTGCCGAATAATGTTGATTTTATCCAACGAATTAATGGGCTTGCACATCGAGATGAAGTCAAAGACATTATTTTCGACGCCAATTATTTAGTACTCGGTTTGGGCGATGTCTATCTAACAGCGCCATGTGCGGTGCCGATTGATCCACGTCACCGTTTACTCAGCTCTAAGTACAATCCTGCACGTACTTTTACTGCGGAAGGTACTGTTGGTATTGGTGGGATGTACATGTGTATTTATGGTATGGATTCACCGGGTGGTTATCAGCTGATTGGGCGAACGTTGCCGATCTGGAACAAGTTTAAAAAGAACAAGCAATTTGGTGATAAACAATGGTTCTTGCAATTCTTTGACCAGATTAAATATTTCCCTGTGACTGAAGCTGAACTGAATGAGTGGCGCGCAGATTTTGAAAATGGTCGCGCTCAAATTCAGATTGAAGAAACTGAGTTTGACTATGCCGACTATGTGCAGTTCTTAGACAAAGAGGCTGAAAGTATTGCTGCATTTAAGGAGAAGCAACAACAGGCCTTTAGTACTGAGGTGAGTCGCTGGAAAGAGGAATTTGCTGCACAACCTGAACAGCATGTAGAACAAGCCAATCAGGTCGATTACAGCCATCTTTCTTCTTTAAATGCATCAATGACAGGTAATATCTGGAAGATCTTTGTGGAACATGGTCAAGAGATTAAAAAAGGTGAAACTGTTGCTATTATTGAAGCCATGAAAATGGAGTTACCTGTCTATGCGGAAGAGGATGGTATTGTTAAGGCCATTATTTGTAGAGCAGGGCAAACCGTACACAGTGGTGAACCATTGGTCTATATGGAATAAGCTTGAATGAAAGAAGCGAACATCAACATAAAAAGTACAACTAAAGGCTCAGACAATTTGTCTGAGCTGGTTTACCAACGCATCAAGAATGATATTTTTGATTTCAAATTGATGCCAGGTGAACGCTTTACTGAGTCAGAAGTTGCCAAAGCCTATGATGTGAGTCGGACCCCAATCCGACAAGCCTTGTATCGCTTGCAACAAGAGGGCTATGTTGATGTGAGTTTTCGGAGCGGTTGGCAGATTCGACCGCTCAATTTTCGTTACTATGAAGAGCTATACGATGTGCGTATTGTTCTAGAAAAAGATTCAATTCGGAAACTCTGTCAGATTGACCACCACAATTCGGTTGAGCTGTCGGTGTTAAAAGACCTCTGGTTAATACAACCTTCTGAGTATTTAAAAGACATTAAACAACTTTCTCAGCAAGATGAGGATTTTCATTGTGCTTTGGTCCGAGCTTCAGGTAATAATGAAATGGCGCGGATTCATCGAGACTTAAGTGAGCGTATTCGGATTATTCGCCGTTTGGATTTTTCTAAAGATTATCGGATTGACGCAACTTATCAAGAACATCAAAAAATCTTGGGTTTTATTTTCGATCGACACACTGAACAAGCGATCAATGCGATTGAAGCGCATATTATGCAAAGTCGTGATGAAGTGAAAAAGATTACCTTACAGATGTTGGATTCGAGTCAGTTTTATTAGATTGACGGTGTTAGTATTTATACGATAAATCTAAACTAAATTATCGAATAACATAAATAAGGTGTTAACAATGTCGGAATCAATTTGGTCTGAGCAGGGCGATCAAGAAATATTAGCTGTAGAGCTTAATATATATAAATTTTGTGAAGAACAAAAATTGGAACTTTTCGAGTTTTATGAGGAGGGCTTAGGAAAAGTTCTAGCAACTCATATCTATGAAGAAAAAGGATTTCCTGTAGTTTTTACAAAATATCTAGATGCACCTTTTTCTTGTGTTAATGTAGCTATTGATGCCTCTTGCAATAATGTAAAAGAATGGGAAGACCGTTTAATTAATAAATATTTTAAGAACTACCAAATATATTTTAAATTATCTGAAAGCTAGGAGACGGTCAAATAATCATGGTTTTGAGGGAGAAGACTGGGGAGCATCAGGTGTATGGAAAGAGTGCCTGAACTTGGAGATTATTTTAGTGAGATAAAGCTAGGCTTCACAAAACTCTCTTTTCCATGCCTAATTCTGCATAAAACTAACAGTTTTTATCTGTTTGCTATTTAATAATAAAAATCACATTTCAAATCATCAGACGACACATGATGAATGACCAAACACTGATCAATTTATTTCTAAAACTGGTACATAAAGAAGGTTTTTTTGCTACCTCGATTGATGGCATTACCTTGATGCGTGTTGACCACAACACACCACCGATTGCAGTATTACAAGAACCAACCCTCGTGTTTGTATTGCAAGGGCAAAAACGTGGCTATATCGGCACAGAGACTTATTCATTCAAGCAAAGCGAATGTTTAATTGTCTCAGTTTCCATGCCCTTTGATTGTGACACTATTGCCAGTCCAGAAGCACCAATGATTGCGATCAGCATGAAGTTAGAGGCAGATACTGTAAATGAGCTACTGGCTAAAACCTATTTTGAAAATTACCAGTTTAAGCCACTCACCACAGGAATGAGTGTGATCCGGTATGATCAAACGATATCGAATGTTCTTATCCGTTTATTAAATACATTGACGTCTGAACAGGATGTATTGATCTTGGGGGATCAAATTAAAAGGGAATTGCTTTATCGCGTTATTCAACATTCAGGTGCGGATGCCTTAACAGGCTTGGTCGCTCAGGGCAATCTCAGACCGATTTATAAAATTTGTGAATATATTCAACATCATTTTACCGAAAAATTAACAGTTGAGATGCTCGCAGAACAGGCCAATATGAGTACTTCTGCATTTCATAAGGCCTTTAAACAAGTCACACAATATTCACCATTGCAATATTTGAAAGTGGTTCGGTTGCATAAGGCAAAACAATTGTTGCAAAACGCAGACCAAAGTGTGGCTCAAGCGGCTTATGCTGTTGGATATCAGAGCTCTTCTCAATTTAGCCGAGAATTCAAAAAGCAATTTGGTTTTCCTCCAAAACATGCCGATACTAATACTCAAATGGAGTCATGATTAAATGAATCAAAATAGCGTAGAACAAATGAAATATATCGAAATTACACAAGCGGGCGGTCCAGAAGTATTACAAGTGACTCAAGGACCTCGACCAGAGATTAAAGCAGATGAAGTGCTCATTGAAGTCTACGCAACAGGAATCAACCGACCTGACATTCTACAGCGTCAAGGATTATACCCAATGCCTAAAGGGGTCACTCCCATCCCTGGGCTAGAGGTTTCAGGTGTAATTAGTCAAGTGGGTGATGACGTCACAAAGTTCAAGGTCGGTGATAAGGTCTGTGCACTGACGAATGGTGGTGGCTATGCAGAATACTGTGCGGTACCAGCCAACCAAACCTTAAAAATCCCAAAGAATCTGAGTTTTGTCGAAGCGGCTGCTATCCCTGAAACCTATTTTACCGTTTGGGCAAATTTATTTCAGATTGGACAGTTGAAAAAGAATGAAACCGTACTGATCCATGGTGGAGCCAGTGGTATTGGTTCCACAGCAATCAGCTTATGTCATGCGATGGGTATTAAGAACTTCTCCACTGTTGGGAGTGGTGACAAAGTTGAAAAATTAGCTTCAGTATCACAGGTAATTAACTACAAAACACAGGATTTTGAAAAAGAAGTTTTGGCCCAAACCGATGGTCAAGGTGTAGATGTGATTTTGGATATTATTGGTGCCGCTTACTTTAATCAAAACCTGAGATTATTAAAGCGTGATGGTCGATTGGTGATTATCGGTTTTATGGGTGGCAGAAAAGTCGATGGCTTTGATATACAAGAATTGATGTTAAAACGGGCAGTTGTCACAGGTTCGACAATGCGTGCCAGAACCAATGTTGAGAAAGCCCAAATTACCCAAGAACTTGAGCAGTTTGTCTGGCCTTTAATTGAAGCGGATCAATGCAAGCCAATGATCTATAAAACTTTTGCATTTGATGAAGTAGCTCAGGCACATCAATGTCTGGAAAGCAGCCAACATACGGGCAAAGTGGTACTCGAAATTAAGTCTGAATTTGCCTAATTGTGTTCAATCCATGCCTGTTCATACTCAAAACTTGAGTGTGGCAGGTGACTCAAGCAGTATGCATATAAACATAACGACCTGATGAGGAATCTCAAAATGACAACAAATCCTGATGATCGCAACCCAAGTCCAGACCATGCAGAAGACAATGCTTTTTTCCCATCGCCATATTCGCTGAGCCAATACACCTCGGCAAAAACAGATTACGATGGCACGACTTACCCAAATCCATACCAAGGCGACAAACGGATTTTAATGATTGCAACAGATGAACGTTATATCTTGATGCAAAACGAAAAATTCTTTTCTACGGGAAATCATCCAGTTGAAATGTTATTGCCAATGTTCCACTTGGATAATGCAGGTTTTGCCTTTGATGTGGCAACACTTTCGGGCAATCCAGTTAAATTGGAAATGTGGGCAATGCCGAATGAAGAACAAGTGGTCTTAGATACGTATAAAAAATATGAAAAGCAACTCAAAGCACCGTTGAAGTTAGCAGATATTCTGGAACAAGCTTTAAGTACAGATTCACCTTATGCGGGTATCTTTATTCCGGGTGGACATGGTGTTCTTGCTAAGATTCCAGAAAGTAAAGAAGTCAAACAGCTATTAAAGTGGGCCATTAAAAATGATAAATATGTGATTACGTTATGTCATGGGCCAGCCTCATTGCTTGCAGCAGCTGTAGATGAAGATCCGCAGAATTATATTTTTAAGGACTACAAGATTTGTGTGTTCCCTGATTCCCTAGACAAAGGTGCAAATATTGATATCGGCTATATGCCAGGACAATTGCCTTGGTTAGTGGGGGAAAATCTTGAAAAGCTAGGTGTCGAAATCTTAAATAAAGGCATCACAGGGCAGGTTCATCAAGATCGTAAACTATTAACAGGTGATAGCCCATTGGCTTCAAATAATCTAGGAAAACTTGCCGCGGCAACTTTATTGGCAGATCCTAATCTTCAATAAACCTTGTTATTGGAATATCTAAAAGCCTAGCTTAATTGCTAGGCTTTTATTTTTTATGAACTCGGCGAAACGTCTTAAAGCATCTTTTTGCAGATCTATCTTGCTTCAAAAGCTGAATTTTTATATTGATCTATTGCAGAAATGAACATTGAAATGACACCAAAATTACATTTATGTCATTCAAAACTATTTAAAGTAGTACAACGTTATTATCTTCTTAAGCAGGGCTTTAATAGGTTTAAGATGAAAATATTACTAGTCGAAGATGAGCAAAAAATAGGGAGTTATCTTAACCAAGCATTATCAGAAGCAGGTTATATGGTCGACTGGGTCACAGATGAAATAACAGGTAAGCATCTTGCGTTATTGTTTAGTGAATATGATTTAGTGGTCTTGGATGTTATGTTTGCTGGTTTAAATGGCTGGAATATTTTGCATGATGTGGGCAAGAATGGAAAAACCATGCCTATTTTGTTTTTGATTGCGCGTGATCAAATTGAAGAGCGAATGAAAGGGCTTGGCCTTTCATTTACTTTGGTAGAGCTTCTCACAAGGATCAAAGGTCTATTGAGTAGAGAGCAGTGGAATCATGAAATCAATCGAATTTGTGTTGCCGACCTTGAACTTGATTTATGGAAACGCAGTGTAAGCCGAGCGGGAAAACGGATTAATCTTACAGCTCAAGAATATGCATTGATTGAGTTATTCATGAGTAGACGTGGAGAGGTCTTACCGAGAGCATTAATCGCTTCACAGATTTGGGATATAACCCACGATGCAGACACTAAAATGATTGAAGTGGCGATTAGTCGTTTAAGAAATAAGATTGACCGTAATTTTCTTCCTAAACTCATCCATAACATTTATGGAATGGGTTATGTATTGGCAGAATGGCATGGGGCACTAAAAAATAAAGAAAAAGAAGATGTTCCTGAATGAACTTTGCTCAATCTTAAATTCTGTGCTTAGAAATAAATTTGTCAGCCAAGTGACAACTTAACTCCATGTTTTGGGTTAAAGTGATGTTGTTAAGAAATAGAATCCAGCAAGGAAAATCAATGAAAATATGTATTTATGGGGCTGGAAATATTGGATGTTATCTTGGTGGAAGATTAGCAGCAACAGGGTATGATGTTGACTTTATTGTGCGTCCCCAAATACAACAACAATTGCAATGCTATGGACTGACTGTTTCGGACTATCTAGGTGAAAAGAATAGTGTTCCAGCGAGTAAGCTGCAACTTAGTACTGATCCAAACATTGCTGCTCAGGCTGATATCATTTTTGTCTGTGTAAAGTCTGCCGCAACCGAACAAGTTGCACATGAGTTAAAAGAAACTCTTAAGAAAAATACCATCATTATTAGTTTTCAGAATGGCTTAAGTAACGTCGGAATTCTAAAGCAGGTTTTATCCGAACATACAATTCTTGAAGGTATGGTGCCTTTTAATGTCGCTGCTTTGGGAAATGGGGTTTTTCATCAAGGTACAGATGGGGCGCTGTATGTGAAAAAACATGCGGGCTTGAATGAGCTTGTCATCGCATTTAATAGCGCTCAGCTTGAACTGAAACTTGAAGATGATATGCAGGCAATTCAATGGGCAAAGCTATTACTAAATCTGAATAATTCAGTGAATGCGTTATCTCAGCTACCACTCAAACAGCAACTTTCAATTCGAGCCTATCGTCAATGCTTGGCAATGGCGCAGATTGAAGCTTTAGAGCTACTTAAAATCGCAAAAATTAAGCCTGCACAATTGACCGCTTTACCAGCACAGTTCGTGCCATTTGTATTAAAACTGCCCAATTCTATTTTCAATATCGTGAGCAAGAAAATGCTGGCGATTGATCCGTTGGCACGCTCATCAATGGCAGATGATCTTATGGCGGGGCGAGCCACCGAAATTGACTGGATTAATGGTGAAGTTGTTCGTTTAGCAACGCAATTAAATTTAAAAGCACCAATCAATCAAAAGCTGATTGAGTTAATTAAACAAGCTGAAATCACACCCAGAGCATGGTCAGCCAAAGCACTTAGAAATCAGTTGGAAGCGGTGAGTAAAACTGGATTTAAATAAAAGCCATAGCATATTTCTTTATATGCTATGGCGGTGATGATTTAAAAAAGTTAAGCTTTAATCGTTTCCTGAGTGCCAAATCGTGTAATCAAAGTCCCAAAGATAGTCGCGAAAATATACATAAAAATTGAGTAGACCGCAGCAGGCATGGCAATGGTGGTACTCGCCATAATGGTGAGTGCAATGGTCATGGCCAGCGTACTATTATGAATACCAATCTCAAACGCGCATGCACGAGCTTGATAAGAGCTGATTCCAAACAGTCGTGGTACAAAATAACCGACACATAGACTAATTGCACAAAATAAGGCAGTTGCAAAGCCAATTTGCCCGATATATTCGATCAGGTTATTTCGTTCTTTTATAATTGCGCCAAGGATGATAATGACAAGAAAAACCACCGCAAAGATGCGCACAGGGCGATTCAGTTTTTCTGCGGTATGCGGCGCATAATGACGGATTAGCATCCCAATACAAACAGGGACCAGAATGATGGCAAAGACTTGCAGGACTTTTGCAAATTGTAGTCCGACTTGTTGGCCTTCATTCATAAAATGCAAAATTGAGAAATTGACAATAAACGGTAAAAAGATGGCGGCAATAATGGCATTAATTGCGGTTAATGTAATATTTAGTGCGATATCACCTTTATACAAATAGCTGAATAGATTTGCGGTTGATCCACCAGGAGAAGCGGCAAGTAACATCAAACCGACTGCCAGAAGCGGCGGTAAAGCCAATATTTTACAAATTAAAAATGCAATGCCGACCAATAAAATAAGCTGACAAAACAAAGCAATGATCACCGCTTTGGGATGTTTGCTTACTCGTGCAAAGTCTTTGAGTGTGAGCTCCAAACCCAGCCCGGCCATGACAATCGCCAAGGCGATCGGTAGAAAAAGTGTGATTAGTCCAGAATCCATAAGCAGTCCTTCTTTTAGATCAATATTATTTTTCCAATTTTCTGGTTGTTTTGTCTGATCAGATTACAACTTACCGGTATCTAAGTTGATATAGTTCACATCTGAGCAAGACCTATAAACAGCAGTATTTAGCAATACTTTAAATTTTTACTATGCAAAGTAATGAATTAGCACATTTAGGTTATTAATTCTAATGATTTGTTTAGCTTAAATACTTTATTCACTTTTGCAAAAACTATTTGTGCGATAGTGCACAATTTGATTGAATTAAAATATGAAAATTAATAGGAGAAAAATCACTTTTTTTGCAAAAATTACATTTCTATAACGCTTCGGCTTTTTGGCATTTTACTATTTTTATGCTCATAAATAGATTAGAAAAGTAAGATGATTAAACTAAATGGTAAAAATATTAGTGAAGCTGAATTTAATAATTTATTTAAATTAAACAATAATATAGGTTTAATTTTTTACAAATGAAAACACGAATCATTTATGCTTGTGCTAAAATTTCACAAATCTTTAATAAAAGCTTTATACCATTCGAACAATTGGCAGAAATAGAAAAATGATATGCACAAATGGTCAATGACATATTATTCCATTAAGAATGATAATTTGCGCCAATTATTACATTGTAACTATTTATTTATACACAATTAAGTGAAAAGTTACGTGAAAAGATGACCATTTAACCGTGGCTCAAAATAAAAACTGTATATTACAAAATAGCGGAATAAATATGGATAACGTAGCTCAGCTCGAAACTGATACTAATTTCCAAAGTCGAAAAAAAATAACTTGGGTTGTGTTTAGTGTACTCATCTTATTTCTGATCTTAGGCATCGCGTATTATTTTTTGGTCTATCGATTCTATCAATCTACCGATAATGCCTATGTCCAAGCTGATGTCACTTGGGTGATGCCAAAAATCTCAGGTGAAGTCGTTGAATTGATTATTAATGACAATCAGTTTGTGAAAAAAGGAGAAGCTTTGGCTATTTTAGATCATCGTGATTATCAGGCACGTTATGATCAGGCGAAATCAGTAGTCACCTTAAAACAAGCTGCGCTTGCTGTTCAGCAACAGAATGAAAAGTCTGCAAAATCATCGATTAGTGAAGCCAATAGTGGTGTGGTTGCTGCCCAAGCAGATTTATCTCGTTTGAAAAAAGATTTCAATCGTTATCAAGATTTACTCAAAGACGGGGTGATTACCCGACAAAATTTTGAAGGCATACAATCCCAATATTTAACGGCTCAAGCACAATTGAGTAAAGCCCAAGCTGCAGTTAATGCCGCAGAGGCACAGCTCGGCAGTTTACAAGCCAGTCGTGCACAACTACTGGCAGATATTCAGAATGCCAATGCGACTTTGGATCTTTACCAGATTGACCTTTCATCTTCAAAAGTGATTAGCCCTGTTACAGGAAAGGTCGGCAGTCTTTCGATCCAGAAAGGTTCTCGTGTTTCACCACAAACACGTTTAATGGCAATTATTCCTGAGAAAAGTTTGTATGTACAAGCAAACTTCAAAGAAACCCAAATCGAGAAAATGCATATTGGGCAGGAAGTTAAATTAAAAATTGATGCTTATCCAAGTCTGACTTATACAGGGAAAATCGAAAGCTTTTCTCCAGCATCTGGCGCGACCTTTTCACTCATGCCACCAGACAACGCCACAGGAAATTTTAATAAAGTGGTGCAACGTATTCCTGTGCGGATTGCCATTGATTCAAGTCCACATATTGACCTTATAAAACCTGGAATGTCCGTCAGCGCGACTGTTGATTTAAGAACTTAATCAGAAAAGTTTTGGATATAAGAAAATGAATAAACCGAACCAAGATGAGTGGAAGTTTGCGCCAAAAACAGCTTGGCTGATTTTTGCTGCCATGATTTTTGGTAATTTCATGGCAATTCTGGATATTCAAATTGTTGCAAGTTCTTTGAATGAAGTGCAGGCAGGCATGAGTGCCAGTCGTTACGAAGTGACATGGGTGCAAACGGTCTATTTGATTGCTGAAATTATTGCAATTCCAATGTCCAGTATTGTCTCTCGGGTGCTCTCGACTCGAATTTATTACACCATTTGTGCGATCGGATTCACGATTAGTTCTTTGCTGTGTGCTTTGGCATGGAATCTGGAAAGCCTGTTGGTATTTCGCGCCATTCAGGGTTTTATGGGCGGCGGCATGATTCCTACCTCAATGACGGCGTTATACCTGCTGTTTCCTGAAGCAAAACGTGCCTTGCCGTTGGTGATGTTTGGCATGATCAGTACTTTAGGTCCAGCCATTGGCCCAACCATTGGTGGTTGGTTGACCAATAATTTCTCATGGCACTGGATGTTCCTGATTAACATCATCCCCGGTATTTTGATTGCGACAATTATTTACTCTGGACCAAATATAGACCGCGCCAATTATTCACTGATCAAAAGTATGGACTGGTTCAGTTTGATTGGTATGGCCATGTTTTTAGGTGGTTTAGAGTATTTCTTGGATGAAGGGGCGCGGCATGATTGGCTCGCCGATACAGGTGTGCGTGTTGCATTTATCATTTGCCTGATTGGTGGCATGATCTTCTTCTCACGCAGTTTTACCCAGCCTAAACCTTTGCTGGATCTGAGTGTATTTAAGAACAAAAACTTCACTTTAAGCTGCATCATTACTTTTGTGATTGGTATGGCCTTATATGGCTTGGGCTATATGATTCCTGTATTTCTTGGGCAAGTCCGAGAAATGAATAGCAGTCAAATCGGACATATCATGATGGTGACAGGGATTGTGATGTTCTGTTTTGCGCCTTTCCTTGCATGGTTGATTCCAAACTTTGATACCCGAAAAACCGTGTTTGTTGGCATGATTTTGGCGGGTTTTGGCGTTTGGCTCAATTCACATCTCAGTATTCACAGCGATTATGACTTTATGTTCTGGCCACAAATTTATCGTGGCATTGGTCTGATGATTTGTTTGATCGTGGTCTCGCATCTGGCAATGAGTACGCTGCCACTGGCTAAAGTTGCCGATGCAAGTGGTATTTATAACCTGATGCGCAATATTGGTGGCGCTGTTGGATTGGCATTGATCAACTCATCGCTCGATTGGCTGACTGCCGTGCATGTGACGCAATTGAATCAGTATATGAACCCACAGAACTGGATTTTCATTGAAAGATTAGACCAGTTGACAGCGCAATACCAAGAAGTGGGCAGTAATGCCCAACAAATCGCGCTCAGTGTGATCTACCGAGATATTCATTACCAAGCACTGACATCAAGTTTCAATGATTTATTACGTATGCTGGCCATCATCATGTTTGTGGCGGCTTTCTTAACCATCTTTATGGATAGGGGGAAGAAAATGGACATGTAGATATTCAATGCTAGAGGGTTGTTTCATATAACGAAAAAATAATCGGGGCATCGTATACAACAACATACCCCGTCATAAAAAGAACAGCGATATGAGTTTTTATATTTCTTTATGAGATAGGGGAACGTGCATATCCAAATTTAGAGGTTGAAGCAGATGATTAATACAACATATAAACTGATTTCAAGATTCAACAATAAAGAATCTACCTATGGTCAATATGTCGAGAAAGAACAGATCGATATTGATCGGCTAAAAGTCATGTATTCGATTTACGAGCAATATTATGAAAATACCAAGTTTTCCATCTTTGCGGATGATTTCAAAAAGAAAAGTGGTGCCATCTTAATCTTTAACTCGGAAACCGATGAAATCGTTGGTTTTTCTACTGTGGTTGTTCAGCATTTTTATCTGAATGGTAAGGACTACACGGTTCTATTTAGTGGTGACACCGTTATCCTTAGAGCATATTGGGGCACACGTACGTTGCAAAGTACCATGCTCAAACTCATGATTAAATTACGTGTCAAATATCCCTTTAACGAGCTGTATTGGTTATTAATTTCTAAAGGCTACAAAACCTATTTACTGCTTGCCAATAACTATTATGTGTATTACCCAAATATCAATGATGAGAACCAGCACCTTTCCAGTGTGATTGAACATTACTGTGAAAACTTTTTTGGTGAATATTATGACAAAGAAGCGGGATTATTGAATTTCGGCGATGACTATCAACCACTCAAAGGCGAGGTGGCGCCGATTACTGAGGAAATGAGAACAAAAAATCCCAATATTCATTTCTTTGAGCAAAAGAATCCGACATGGACGGTGGGCACTGAGTTGCCTTGTATTGGCCGCTTGGGGTGGAAAGATCTTGCACGGTTCCCAGTTAAATTAATGACTAAGCCTGCTAGCAAAGGCCGATGTGAAGCTTTGTTAAAAAGTCCTGCTATTCGCCGGGGAGTTTTACAATGAAGCATACAGAGTGGTTAACCTTAGGTTCACATCTAATTTTAAAACAATGGTGTGACGTTTCAGATCGAGATTTTAAAAAGCATGCGAACAGCTTAGAGCTGACGCAACGACAAATTTTAAACTTAATTTTGCAAAGCTCACATTTTGCCAAAAAGCACAATGTCAAAGATTATGCGCAATTTGTACAGGCTTTTCCTGCTTCGCGTTATAGTGCATGGCGGGAGAATATTCAGCGTTATCGAGACCAAGAATTACAACTCTCAAGCAGTAAACTGGTTCGTTTTCAACCGACTAGTGGTTCGAGTGAGCAAATTAAATTTATCCCTTACACCAAACTATTTTTGGATGAACTAGATCACGCGATTGCACCATGGATGGCCAGTCTCTATCGCAAATGCCCACAGTTACGTTCAGGCACTCATTATTGGTCAGTTTCATGGTTGCCAGAAAGCCAACGTGAAGTGCTAAAAGATAAAAATCTGAATGATGACAGTGCATTACTGGGCATTGGTAAGCGTATTTTATCTAAATTTACTCAAGCAGTTCCAAGTAATGTGGCTTTTGCTGCCAATGCCGATGATGCTTTATTTGCCACCATTTGCTATCTGGTTGCCAACCGAAATCTCGCCATGATTTCAGTATGGAGTCCAACCTTTGCTTTGCAACTTTTAGATCGTTTAGAGGCCATGCAGCAAGAGGTGATTGAAGTTTTAGAAACAGGTCGATGGGGAGCGCGCCAAGCTTCATTAAAAGAAGTCAAAGCGCCATTCAGTCCAGAAAGTGCAAAGTGTTTGATGGACAGTTCAAATGGTGAACACATTGATTTTAAAAGGTTATGGCCAATATTGAGTTTAGTGTCGAGTTGGGATACCGCAGGTTCCAAAGCTTGGGCAGAAAAACTAAAACAACGTCTTCCATCAGTACAATTTGAAGGTAAAGGCTTATGGGCAACCGAAGGTGTAGTCACCATTCCATATAACGATCATTATCCACTGGCTTATCAAAGTCATTTCTATGAATTTGAATATTTAGAAGGTGAAAAAACGGGACAAATCATTCCATCTTGGGAGCTGAAGATGGGGGATGTGGTCAGTCCAATTATCACATCAGGCAATGGTTTACTACGTTATTGCCTTGATGATTGCTTACGGGTGACCAGTTTTCTGGAACAAGTACCGTGTTTTGAGTTTCAAGGTCGCCGTTTTGGAGTGGATTTAGTGGGAGAGAAGCTTGCCCCAGAAACGGCACAACAGTTGCTTTCACAACTAAATGAAACCGACTCTAAAGCAATCTCGTTGTTGGCAATTGATACAGAACAGCAGGTCAAACCATTTTACTGCGTTCTGTTCGAGGGTGAGATTCATCACAGTATTGATGATGATTATATTGATCAGATTTTGCGTCAAAACTTTCATTATGAGCTGGCACGTAATCTCGGCCAGTTAGATCAGCCTCAGATTCGTCAAGCCAATAATGGTTGGAACGCCTACAAAAAGCTGGTGATGTTTGATGGCATCATCGAAGGTAATATTAAGCCTGAACCACTTAAGAAAGTTACCTTGAATAGTTTGGAACAACTATGAAGAAAGGGATGACGAAATTTAACCATCGATTTTTAAAGTCTCAATACGCGCTTTGTATGGGACTATTGTTGGCATCCAGTCTGGTGGATGCCATGACTTTAGATGATGCATTATCCGCCAGTTTAAGACATGAGAGCCAATTGGAGGTGAGTCGTTTAAGTGTCAATCAATCCACAGCAATGCTTGAACAGGCCAAACAACGTGATGGACTCAAAGTGAATTTGGTTGGACAACTTGATTATGAGCGGGTTGAAACGCCGACTAACGTCATGTTTCCAACTGAAGGAAACCGAAAAGGTCGTAGTTTGCAATTACAAATGGATTACCCTATCTACACATCAGGACGACATCGCTTGGGAATTGATGTTGCTAAAAATCAACTTTCTGCGCAGTCGCAAGGACTTTCGGATCAACGATCTGAAACGATTTTGAATACAGTCATGGTCTATACCGATGTACTGAAAAAGAAAGCGATTCTGGAGCTGAGAAAAAAAACCATGTCTAACTTACAGCGTTCGCTGTATGAGTCACAGCGACGTTTTGATGTGGGTATGATTACCCGTGCAGACTTGGCACAAGTGCTGGCTCAGGTGGCACAAGGTCAGGCCGATATTACGCAAGCCCAATCCAATCTCACGGTGAGTGAAGCACAGTTTTCACAAATTACGGGTCTAAGTGCAGATAATCTAAGCCCGGTTAAGCGTCTCCCTGAAATTTCTAACAGTCTGGATGAGATTTTGGCGCAAACCAAAAGTCATCCAGCTTTATTACGGGCCAAATATGAAAAGCAGGCAGCTGAAAAGCAATATGCCCTAACCAAGCGAGAACTATGGCCGACGGTTATGCTCACCAGTCGTGCGGGTGCGCAGCACGAAGCCAGTTATATTGGTTCCGAAAGTAATAATTACATGGTCGGAGTGCAGCTTAATGTGCCACTTTATGACGATGGCTTGAATCGCGCCAATACGCGTAAAGCACAAGCGGATGTTGATCTGGCCAACCAAAAAATTCGTAGTCTTGAACTGGATTTGAATCAACGTACACGGACCACCTATGCGCAGTTGCAGACCATCCGTCAGAACAAAGACGCACTACAAAATGCCATTGATGCCGCTTCAATTGCCTTTGTTTATACCCGTAAAGAATTTGAATTGGGCACCAAAACCACTTTTGATTTATTAAATACTGAACAAAAGTTATTGGATGTTCAAACTCAGAAAACGGTCAACGAGCAGGATGAAATTGTTTTTGTGTATCAGCTCTTAGACCAAATGGGACATCTCAATGATTTGGTGTCTACACAAAATACACAACAGGTGAATAATTAATGAAAACAAATCCACCAAATACTCAAAATAATTCGTTGCTTACCCGTGAAGCAACCTTGGCTGATGATCAAGCCTTACGTGAGCTGATTGCGGTGCCGATGACCACCAAAGGGGTGCAAATCAGTTTTCAGCGTGAACCCAGTTATTTTAAGGCTTCGGATATTCTGTATCGACATAAGCTGCATGTGGTGATTGAAGATACGCAAAGTCAGAAAAATGTCGCCTGTTATAGCAATGGTCATCGTCCATGCTATGTCGATAAAACAGTACAAAATGTACGCTATGCCAGTGATTTGCGTGTTGATCCAAACTATCGTGGTAAATCATTGGTCAAGGCTTTGGGTGTACATGTCAAACAAACCATGCATCAACCTGATTTTAGCCAGATGATCATCTTTAATGATAATTATGCTGCACGAGCGGCAATACAAACTGGAAAAACAGGAATTCCTGATTATTATGATGAAGGACTGATAGAAACACTAACGCTGACCCATCTTGGGACAAAGGCAAAAATTAAAGCCTTCTTAGATCAGAAGGCTCAAGCTGATACAGCGAACTGTGAAATTCAGTCACGTGCAGCGCAGCCAGAAGATATTACTGCTATGAATCGATTTATTGCAGAGATGTCGCAGCATTATAATTTTATCCCAGCATATAATTTTGAAGAATTACACGCAGGGCATCAGTATTTTACTGGCTTGAAGCTTTCGGATTTTCAGCTGTATTTTCAAGATGAGAAACTCGTCGGAATGTTTGGGTTATGGGATCAACATGGCCTTAAACAAACCAAAATCTTGCATTACAGTTCAGCGATTGGTGTACTACGTCCGATCTATAATTTACTGACCAAAGTCACTAAAGGCATGCCATTACCTAAACTTGGTGATTCCTTAAAATATCATGTGTTACACAGTTTATTGTGCCATCCACAGCAGTTAGCACTGCATCATTTAATGCTTGGAGATGCGCAAAAACTCTCTAAGCAACGCGGTGTAGGAATTGTCAGCTTTACCTTATCGCATCAAGATCCTCGTTTTCAGCTGAATCAGTTTTATAAAGGTGAACGATTAACAGGCATGCATGGCTTTATTAGTTTTCTGGGTGATCCACGTCCAAACTTTGATAAGAACTTGATCCCGTATTTAGAAGTTGGGCGAATTTGATTGGAGCAATAAAAAAACGCCTCAAAGTGCGTAAATGATTGGGCTTTGAGGCGTTTTTTATCTGTAAATAGATTAGGCTTTTAGTCCTTGAGCATACTCAACCAATTGATCAATCACTGTTCCCCAACCTTCAAAGAAGCCCATGTCTTCGTGTTGCTGGCGAGTTTCAGCAGTACGGTGTCTGGCAATTGCAGTATATTTGGTTGCTCCGTTACCTGCATCTTCAAGCAACAGAATCGCAGTCATAAATGGATTCTCAGCAGGTTTCCAGTCCTCAGTATAAGTATCGGTAAAGACCAGTTTTTTGCCATCAATCACTTCTAGGTAAACACCTTCATTCTTGATTTCATTGCCATCCACATCAAAGATGGTGTTGAATTTCCCACCCACTCGTAAATCAATTTCACAGGCTTTAATCGAGTGCGGGCGAGGAATAAAGAAGTGTTGGATGTGTTCAGGTGTGGTCCAGCATTCCCAGACCAGTTCACGCGGCACATCAATCACTCTTTCTAGTTTTAAATCAGTTTTTGGATCCAGTTTCATTTTCTCTTTTCCTTTTTAATTCGAGTGCATAACGATCAAATTGATTAAGTCGTTGTTCCCAGATTGCCCGTTGCTCACTTAACCAATTTTGCATGGGGGTGAATGCATCGGGTGTCAGAGCACAAGTTCTGATTCGTCCATTTTTTTCTGAATGAATAAGTCCTGCTTCTTCTAATTTATTTAAATGTTTTAGAAAAGATGGCAGGGCCATGTCATGTTGTTCAGCCAGTTCAGTGATCGATGCTGTCCCAAAAGACAGTCGCGTTAAGATATCTCTGCGCGTTGGATCACTGAGAGCACTGAATAACAAATCGAGTTTAGAATCATACTTAGCCATAAAGCTAAGTATTGCACAAAAAATATTCATCTTGCAATAAAAAACTTAGCTTTTTAGCTAAGTTTTTTATTGCTGTTTGTATAGCTCTATTCTTCCTGTTTGTTGGTTAAAATAACACCAATAAAGCTTAGGCTGCCACCCACCAGCATTGACCAGGTGATGGGTTCATTCAGAATAAGAAATGCCAGTAAGACTGCAAATACAGGTACTAAATTATTAAATACGATGGTTCGAGATGCACCAATGCTGTGAATCGCCTCGGCATACCAGACAAAAGTTAGTACAGTACCAAAGGCACCTAGAAATACAATTGATAACCCGCTACGAAGAGAAATATGCGGCAGAGAAAACTGCATAAATTCAGGCATAAGACTGATGAATAGAAATAATGTTCCCCAAAGTACTGAATACGTGGTCATGGTTAAAGCGGGTGCACGGGTCTGCTTAAAGCAGATTGTGTAAATGACCCAACTGAAGACCGCGCCACACATCATCATTTCACCCGCGCCAAAAGATTGAGTGAATGCAGCAAAAAATTCACCTTTACTCACGACGATGAGTGTGCCGATTAAAGCAAGACATACACCTAAATAATTTATTCTCCGAAGCCTTTCCTGAAAGAAAATCCGCATTGCCAAGATGGTTAAAATAGGGGATAAACTCACAAACAGTGCAGTTCTGCCTGCTTCAATTCTGGATAGAGCAGCAAAGAAAAATAAATTATAAGCAAGTACACCGGTCAATCCCATCAAGATGGCATAGACATGCTGTTGTACAGAAAGATTGGGAAATCCTCCTGTACTTTTCAACAAGATCAAGACCAGTAAGATCGCAGCAAAGCCAAAGCGTAATAATGCAGATAAGTTCGGAGAGAGTTCCGCAGCAACAATGCGTCCTGCGATGAAGGTACCACCCCACATCATGGCAACACAGATCAGCTTAAAATAAACAGTGGAGCTCGAAAGAGAAATGGCTAAATGACGCATGCAATTTTTAATCAATATAGAATTGAATCAAATCCTAAAACTAATTTATTTTTATAGTAAAATGAGCTTTTACTCATGAATGCATCATGATGACCCTAACCCAACTCGAAATATTTTCAAAACTCGCGGAACTAAAAAATTTTACCCATACTGCACAACTACTGAATATTTCACAGTCAGCGATTTCGCATGCACTTAAATCGTTGGAAAAGAAATGGGAAACCCAACTGTTTTATCGAAATAACAATGAAGTCGAACTGACAGCTGCAGGACAACGCTTACTGCCTTATGTAAATGAAATCTTGAATGTTTCTAACATTATTCATCAAGAAGTAATGGATCTAAAGGGTCTAAAAGCGGGAACTTTAAGGATTGGGTCTTTTGGTGCATCATCTTCCAATGTGCTGATTCCAATGATTTTAAAACAATTTACGCAGCAATATCCTGATGTTGAGGTGTTGATGCTAGAAGGAACTGATAAAAAAGTATTGCAATGGATAGATGAACGCAAAGTTGATCTTGGCTTTGTGGTGCTGCCTGAAACCCGCTTTGATAGCTTTGCTTTGTTGGAGGATATCTTTGTTGCTTTATTGTCTAAGGATTTAGAGATTGCACAAAAGCCAGCAGTGCAATTGCAAGAGCTGATTGATCATCCTTTTATCCTGACCAGTGCGGGCAGTCAAAACCATGTCATGGAACTTTTTAAGGCTGCGCAACTCACGCCTCAGATTAAGTATAACTTGTCGCAAATCCTGTCGATTTTAAATATGGTCAATCACGGTGCTGGCGTTTCAATTGTGGCGGATTTAGCCCTAGACAAAAATATTCTTCAGCTATATCCCAATGTGGTAAAGCGGCCATTATCTCCCAATACCAAACGTTCAATAGGACTCGCGGTCAAAAACAAGCAACAGATGACACCGATTGCAAAAGCCTTTGTTGAGATTGCCATGCAGCTCTAAGTTTAGGTCAATATGGCAAAACCTGTTTAATTGTTCATAAAAAGGCTAGAAAAACAGACAAAAGTTATCAATTACACAAAATACTTCTATAATAGCGCCCATCAATACTAAGGTCAGTGTTTAGATAGAGTCATAAGACGACCTTAGCCACAGTTTTTTAAGTCCATTTGTGATCCACGATTCGGCTTATAGATTAATATTTTCAATCTTATGTACTTGCAACACATAAGAATATTTAGGTGCTCGCATGGAAATCAAGGTTAATTATCTCGACAATCTTCGCCAAGAAGCGAAGTTTGATGACTTTACGGTAATCGCCGATCAGCCGATTCGTTATAAAGGCGATGGTTCTGCACCAGGTCCATTTGATTATTTCCTTGCTTCATCTGCGTTATGTGCAGCTTACTTTGTCAAAGTGTATTGTGCTGCGCGTGATATTCCAACGGACAACATTCGTTTATCGCAGAACAATATTGTTGATCCTGAAAATCGTTATAAACAAATTTTTAAAATTCAGGTTGAATTACCAGCTGATATTTCTGAAAAAGACCGTCAAGGTATCTTGCGTTCAATCGATCGCTGTACGGTTAAGAAAGTGATTCAAACCGGACCAGAATTTATCATTGAAGAAGTTGAAAGCATTGATGCAGATGCACAAGCCTTATTGATGCCAAGCCTTGCCTCTGAAAGCAGCACCTATATTGCGGGTAAAGACCTGCCATTAGAAGAGACCATTGCCAATATGTCAGGGATTTTGGCAGGTCTAGGCATGAAGATTGAAATCGCATCTTGGCGCAATATCGTACCAAATGTCTGGTCCTTGCATATCCGAGATGCACAATCACCAATGTGCTTTACCAATGGTAAAGGCTCAACCAAAGAAAGTGCTTTGGCATCGGCTTTAGGTGAGTTCATTGAACGTTTAAACTGTAACTTCTTCTATAACGACCAGTTCTGGGGTGAGGACATTGCCAATGCAGAATTTGTGCATTATCCAGATGAGAAGTGGTTTAAACCGGGTCCAAATGGCGAATTACCAAAAGAAATTTTGGATGAATATTGTCTCGAAATTTATAACCCAGATGATGAGTTACTCGGTACGCATTTATATGATACCAACTCAGGGAATACGGAACGTGGTATTTGTTCATTGCCATTTGTACGCCAATCAGATGATGAAATTGTCTATTTCCCATCAAACCTGATTGAGAACTTATATCTCAGTAATGGGATGAGTGCGGGCAATACCTTGGCAGAAGCTCAAGTTCAATGTCTCTCTGAAATTTTTGAACGTGCGGTTAAACGTGAAATTCTGGAAGGTGAAATTGCATTACCCGATGTGCCGCATGAAGTATTGGCCAAATACCCAAGTATTGTGGCAGGCATCCAAGGCTTGGAAGAGCAAGGCTTTCCAGTTCTCGTCAAAGATGCATCATTAGGCGGTCAATTCCCTGTGATGTGTGTGACTTTAATGAACCCACGTACAGGCGGTGTATTTGCGTCATTTGGTGCGCACCCAAGCTTGGAAGTGGCATTAGAGCGTAGTTTGACTGAATTGTTGCAAGGCCGTAGTTTTGAAGGTTTGAACGATTTACCGCAACCGACATTCCAAAGCAATGCAGTCACTGAACCAAACAACTTCGTTGAACACTTTATTGATTCAAGCGGCTTGGTCTCTTGGCGTTTCTTTAGTGCCAAATCGGATTATGACTTTGTCGAGTGGGACTTCACCAATGAAGGTGAGAATTCAAATGCTGAAGAAGCAGCAGAATTGTTCGGCATCCTTGAAGAAATGGGCAAAGAAGTCTACATGGCGGTGTATGAGCACTTAGGCGCAACCGCATGTCGTATCTTGGTGCCTGATTATTCTGAAATTTATTTGGTAGAAGACCTAATTTGGGACAATACCAATAGAGCCATCTTATTCCGTGAAGACATTCTCAATCTACATCGTTTAGATGACGAACAATTGGAAGCCTTGGTTGAGCGTTTAGAAGAATGCGAACTGGATGATTACACCGAAATCACCACCTTGATCGGGATTGAGTTTGATGACAATACGGTATGGGGTCAGCTAACTCTGCTTGAGTTAAAATTGTTGATCTATCTTGCTTTAGAGCAGTTTGAAGAAGCGAAAGAGTTGGTTGAGACTTTCTTGCAATACAATACCAACACGGTAGAACGTGGTTTGTTCTATCAATGCATGAATGTGGTGTTGGAAGTCTTACTCGATGATGAAATGGAGCTTGAAGACTACGAAACCAATTTCCGCCGTATGTTTGGCAATGAGCGTATGGATGCTGTGGTCGGTTCTGTTGAAGGTACAGTCCGTTTCTATGGTCTCACCCCAACCAGTATGAAACTCGAAGGGCTTGATCGTCATTTACGTCTCATCGACAGCTATAAGAAATTGCATAAAGCCCGTGCTAAGGCAGTTGGCTTAACTGGCTAAAACTCAATAAATATTGTTTTAAAAAGTGCATGTTGATCATGCACTTTTTTTTATTTAGAACCCATAAAATTTTGTTTTTGAGTCACTCAAAATTTTAATCAATTGATGGCTTGACCTTGCAATTATTGGAAGGACTACAGTGTCTTTCATAAAGGTCACTGTGCCACATAAGATAGAAACGCTGATCTATTGACGGTGTTACTGCCTTTATTTTCATCCATATAGCACGCCAATCACATCTGAAATGAATGTGATGCTGCTGAATAGCAAGGAAACAATAATGAGTGAACAACAATTGGCAATAACGCCTAACGAAAATGATGCAAGTGATATTTATAGCCTCTCTACGCGTGCTTATATGGAACTAAGGAGCCGTATGCATGCTGATATGCAAATCAATTACACAGGCAATGCCGACATCGATTTTATGCGTGGAATGATTCCACATCATCAAGTGGTCATAGATATGGCCAAGGTTGCCTTGAAATATTGTTATGATTCAGAAGTTCGCATGTTGGCAAAAAATATTATTTTGGCTCAAGATATTGAAATTAAAGTGATCAATGCTTGGTTACAACGGCATTTATTATAAAGCTTTCGATCTTATTCTTGATTTGATAGTTCCATCAATAAAAGGCTGAATCAAAACAGCCTTTTATTGATTACAGCTTTTCGTAATTAGATAGAAAGGTAGCGATTATGCCGAAGATAACCGTGCTTCCACATGAAAAAGTCTGTCCAGAAGGCAGTATTCTAGACATTAAAACGGGTGCAAATCTATGTAGAACTTTACTCGATCATGGGATTGAAATTGAACATGCCTGTGATCTTTCAGGAGCTTGTACCACCTGCCATGTCATTATTCGAAAAGGCTTTGAAAGTTTGCAGGAAATGGATGATGTTGAGGCTGACTTGCTTGATCGTGCTTGGGGTTTGTGCCCAGAATCACGACTGTCTTGTCAGGTGAATATTCAGGATCAGCCTTTAGAAATAGAAATCCCTAAATATACGATCAATTATGTTTCCGAAAAGAAGGAATGATCACATAAAATATTGTTGATTTTAATGTGTAAAAGACTTGACCTTACCATTATGGCAACCTTTATAGTGTGTTTATCTTCTTAAATAACTGAATGGAGTTTTACGATGGAATTTCATGTCGAAAATATGACCTGTGGTGGCTGTGCGCGTGGTGTAACCCGTGCGATTCAAGCGGTAGATGCCAATGCAAAAGTGATTACTGATCCGCCTAACCGCAGTGTTAAAGTTGAAACCACAGCCTCACAGCAACAAGTAGTCGAGGCTTTATCAGAAGCAGGTTTTCCACCACGTTAATCTGTTCCTGAATAAAAAGCGGCTTAAATAGCCGCTTTTTTGTATCAATGGAATGGATAAAAAATAAAAGGCGATCATAAGATCGCCTTTTATGCTGTACTACTTACGCCCAGTGAGTGGGGACAGCGAGAGCAAATCATTATGATGATGGATGTCCTTCATTTCATGACTTGGCTCTTTTAAGCCTTCCAGAATCGGACACTCGGGGCGATTGTCACCCGCACAGCAATCAACCAAGTTCTGGAGTGTTTGCGCCATTTGCTGCAGGTCTTGGATACGCTGTTCTAGCTTATGGATATGTGCCTGAGCCAATTGTTTGACGTCGGCACTTTGTCGATTGCGATTATTCCATAAATCCAGTAAATCAGTGATTTCAGTAACCGAAAAACCCAATTCACGACTACGTTTGATAAATTTCAATCGTTCCACATCATTCTCTGAATAAGAGCGGTAACCTGCATTGCTGCGTCCTGCCGCAGGAATTAAACCAATTTGCTCGTAATAACGAATCATCTTGGCAGTCACACCTGAAGCTTGAGAAACTTTACCTATATTCATAAGATCCTCCATTAGTCTTTATGCACAGACGGCGGTTGGAAACGACGTAAACGTAGCGCATTACCAAGCACAAACACACTTGAAAGTGCCATCGCACCCGCAGCAAAAATCGGCGACATCAAGATGCCATAAGCAGGGTATAACACACCCGCAGCCACTGGAATCAATAGAGTGTTGTAGGCAAAGGCCCAGAACAAGTTTTGGTGAATATTACCAATGGTTGCCTTAGACAAGGCAATTGCATTGGCCACACCTTGCAAGTTCCCAGACATCAACACCACATCCGCAGATTCAATCGCCACATCAGTCCCTGTGCCAATTGCAAGGCCGACATCTGCTTGAGCCAATGCTGGAGCATCATTGATCCCATCACCGACAAAGGCAATATTGCCATATTTTGCTTTCAGTTCCTGCACGGCATTGACTTTACCTTCAGGTAGCACTTCGGCAATCACTTCATCAATTCCAAGTTGTTTGGCAATGGCATGTGCGGTACGAGCATTGTCACCGGTAATCATTGCCACTTTTAAACCCAGTTGATGTAAGGCTTGAATGGCAGCAGGTGTCGTATTTTTGATTGGATCAGCAACCGCAATAATCCCTGCCAAAGCACCATCAATTGCCACATAAAGTGGAGATTTTCCTTCATCGCCCAAACGCTGTGCTGTATGGGAAAATGGAGTGATATCCAGACCAAGTTGAATCATATAGCGATCTGCACCGATATAGATATTCTGGTGTTCATTTACAGTGGCATTGACACCCATGCCTGTGACTGAATCAAATCGATCAACTTTAGGCAGGGTCAGACCTTGATTTTTTGCGGCATCGACAATCGCTTTGGCAATTGGATGTTCAGAAAGCGACTCCACTGCGGCAACGAGGCTGAGTACATCATTAGGTTCAAAGGTGGATGTCACCTCAAAATCAGTCAGTACTGGATGACCTTCGGTCAAGGTCCCGGTTTTATCAACGGCAACCACTTGAGCATCTTTTAACAGCTGTAGTGCTTCACCTTTGCGGAACAGGACACCAAGTTCCGCACCACGTCCAGTACCAACCATAATCGAGGTGGGGGTTGCTAGACCCATGGCACATGGACAGGCAATAATCAGGACCGCAACTGCATTGACCAGTGCAAAAGTTAAAGCAGGTGATGGACCGAAAACTAACCATACGAGGAAAGTAAGTAGTGCTGCAAGCATGACCGCAGGCACAAACCATAGAGTCACTTTATCAACCACCGCTTGAATCGGCATTTTAGAGCCTTGCGCTTGCTCGACCAGACGGATAATTTGCGCCAACATGGTGTTGCCACCGACAGCGACGGCTTTAAAACTTAAAGTTCCGTTCTGGTTAATGGTTCCACCCACCACTTGGCTGCCAATGTTTTTCTCAACAGGAATCGGTTCACCTGTGATCATCGATTCATCGACAAAGCTTTGTCCTTCAATGACTTCACCATCGACAGGGATTCTTTCACCTGGTTTTACAATGACAAAATCACCTGCAATTACTTGCTCGATTGGAATATCGATTATCTGATTATCTCGAGAAACATGGGCAACTTTTGCCTGTAAACTGACTAAGCGTTGAATGGCTTCAGAGGTACGTCCTTTGGCTTTCGCCTCAAGAAAACGACCGAGTAGAATTAAGGCCACAATCACAGCGGCTGCTTCGTAATAAACATTCACCGTGCCAGCAGGCAATAACTTTGGTGTAAAGGTTGCAACTAGTGAAAATAGATAAGCCGCCAGTGTACCGACGGCAACCAAAGAGTTCATATCGGGTGCTAAACGAACTAAAGCGGGAAGACCTTTGAGATAAAAACGACGCCCTGGGATAATCAGCACTAAGGTGGTTAAAACGAATTGTAGGTACCAACTATTTTGCATGCCAATGCTTTGTTCAATCAGATGATGAACACCTGGAATCAAGTGTGAGCCCATTTCCAAGATAAACACAGGTAAGGCTAAAATAGTGGCAATAATCAGGTCACGTTTGAGTTCAGCACGTTCATGATCTTTTTTCTCAAGTTGTTCACTTTGGTCTGGAATGGATGCCTGAATCTCTTTGGCATCGTAACCTGCCTTATCAATCGCTGCGATTAAGCTTTCGACCTTAGCCGTACCCGTTACCGTGGCACGTTCAGTTGCCAAATTGACGTTGGCCGTTTTTACACCGTTAACCGCATTCAATGCTTTTTCAACACGACTAACACATGAAGCGCAGGTCATGCCTTCAATCGACAATTCAACCTTATTTGCAGGGACGTCATAGCCTGTTTGTTCTATGGCTTGAATCAGCACTTGTTGGTCTACGGGCTTAGCAAGGGTGATATCTGCACGTTCTGTGGCTAGATTCACTGATGCAGATTGAACGCCGTCAACTTTTTTGAGTGCTGCTTCAACGCGTCCAACACAACTGGCGCAAGTCATGCCCTCGACTTGAAGGCTGACATTCATATTATTAGACGATGTTTTTGTTTGCGTTTCCATAAGTTATACCTATAGAGATAATCCGATTGCTTTCAGCATAGACCTTAACATTATGGGAAGGTCAAGCGGATTTATCAAATTTTAGGATTTTATGCAAACGGATTTGGGGTAGGCTCATGGATTGTCCTTTATTTCATTCAAGGACAATCCAAATGTAGAATGGTTTAATGAGGGAATTTAAACAGCTATTTTTTTGTCTTGATCGTCTATTTCAGCTTGTGACTGTGCCGATTTTTGTACTTGAGTATAATTTTCCAGATCGAAGCGACGGGTGCGCTGACGATATTCCAATGTGAAGCCTGGCCAATTATTGGTATTTTTCCCTGTCGCAGTTTGATACCAACTGGTGCAGCCTTGAGACCACATAGTTGACTTCATGCGCTCCTGAATTTCTTGATTAAACTGTACTTGAATTTCAGCTTTCAGATCGGTGAAGGATAAATTGTTTTGGATATGGGCTTGAAGTGCATCTAGGATGTAATTCACTTGGCTTTCAATCATGTAGACGATTGAGTTATGCCCAAGATTGGTATTTGGGCCATACAGCATAAAGAAATTAGGGAAGCTGCTTACGGTTAAGCCTAAATA
The DNA here is from genome assembly GCF_022808535.1 of Acinetobacter sp. NIPH1876. Taxonomy (NCBI): domain Bacteria; kingdom Pseudomonadati; phylum Pseudomonadota; class Gammaproteobacteria; order Moraxellales; family Moraxellaceae; genus Acinetobacter; species Acinetobacter sp. NIPH1876. Next base: position 267,963 of record NZ_JALGBR010000001.1, on the reverse strand, counting down.
CGCTTCTGCGCCATCGACCCATTGGTCTTTTAATTTTTTGCCATTCAGTCCTGTAATTTGCATGGGTGCCATAAACTCAGTTGCCTCAAACCCTGTTCCATAAATAATGGTATCGATTTCGCGATGTTTGCCATCTTTATCGACAATACCAGTTTCAGTAACTTCCTGAATCGCGCTATTGATGACATCGACATTTGCACGAACCAGACTACGGTACCAATGATTGGAAATCAAAATACGTTTGCAGCCAATCGGGTAGTCGGGCATCAGACGGTGGCGGAAATGTGGGTCTTTGATTTCCTCACGAATATGCCGCTGAAAAATATATTCGGCTAAAGGAATTTCATTCAGTGTGGCGGTAAAGCTCTTGAGGCGAATTTCGTTATAACTATATTGAAAGACACGATCCAGACTTTGCAAAATTGGAAGTTTTTGAAATGCTTTTCGTTCCAATGTTGAATAAATACGGTCTGGTTTTGGGATGACATAGGGTGCGGAACGTTGATAGATATCTAAATGCGCTACTTGCTTTGCGATCTCTGGGACAAATTGAATCGCACTGGCACCGGTACCAATCACAGCCACACGTTTATTATTTAAGTCGTAGTCATGCTCCCAGCGTGCAGAATGGAAAGCTTTTCCTTTGAAACGATCCAGACCTTTAATTTTCGGGTATGCAGGGCGGTTGAGCTGACCCACCGCAGCAATTAAAAATTCTGCCTCAAATTTTTCCCCAGTTACACTCTGAATCTGCCAAAGGCCTTGAGTGGCATCAAAATCAGCGCTGGCAATCTCAGTATTAAACTGGATATGCGGATAAAGCTGATATTTCTCGGTGCAGTGCTTTAAGTACTGATGAATTTCCTGCGATGAACCATAGCGGTTTTTCCAGCCAAGATCTTGTTCAAAAGAAAATGAATATAAGTGAGACGGAACATCACAAGCAGCACCTGGATAGGTATTGTCACGCCAGACACCACCGACATCATTGGCTTTTTCAAATAAAGTAAATTGTTCAAATCCAGCACGTTTGAGCTGAATGGCTAGCCCTAATCCACCAAATCCAGTTCCAATAATGGCGATACGAATATTTTTATTTGAAGATAATTGTTGTTTAAACATAACGGACTCAAGTGAAAAGTATCATGTATTGCTTGCAGAATAATCGTTTCATGCATTGATTTAGAGGATGGATCAGGACAAAATATTGTGATTAGCGGACATTGAGAAAATAGGTTTGAACTACTTATGGTCATATCAACGTAGTATCCATAGTATTCGTCTCATGGCAGATTTTGCGGCTGAACTGGGCGTGAGTCAGACACAGATTCTCAAGGGAACAGGACTGGAGCAGCAACAGTTGCTTGATCCCAATATGTTGGTGACTGGGCAGCAGGAATTACAGCTGATTCGCAATTTAGTCGAGACATTTAGCCACAGACCTTTGCTTGGCTTAGAGGTGGGTCAGCGTTATCACTTTACCACCTTTGGTTCGCTCGGCTTAGGCTTGATCAGTAGTGCCAATATTCGTGAAGCTTTGAACTTTGCTTTGGCCTATTTTCCTTTATCTTTTGCCTTTAGTCAGTTTGTGGTATCAGAACCACCCGAGACCAATAATATTCGAATTGATATAGAGGTAGATGAGGGAATCCCTCAAACATTACGGCAATTCATTATTGAGCGAGATATTGCCGCACTGATAAGCGTCCAACACGATTTGATTCCAGAGAATCTCTGCCAAAAAGTAGTATTTGGCTTTCAGTCCTGTGGAGAACAACAGCCTTATCATGAATTGTTTGGGGTGGCGCCTGAATTCGGTGGATCAAAAAATTACATTGTGCTCAATGCAGAAAAAATAGATCAAAAGTTGAGTATGGCAAATGAATTGATGTTACATTCAGCTGAGCAACAATGCCGAGAAATACTAGATAAGCGGCAATCTCAAAAAAAATATGCTGATCAAGTGCAACACATCCTTATGAATAGCAAGGGGAAAATTCTAACAATGGAAGAGATTGCGGATCGTTTATATCTAAACTCCCGCACCTTACGTCGTTATTTGGCGCAAGAACAAACCACATTTATTAAAATCAGGGAGGAAGCCCGAAAAATGATGGCAAATTCCTATTTGTCGTCAACACAAACTTCAATTGAGCAAATTTCTGAATGGTTAGGCTATGCCGAACCCGCCAGTTTTATTCATGCTTATAAGCGCTGGTATGGCAAAACGCCCCATGCAAGCCGACTAAAAAATAAAATGTAGAAAATAACGATTTAGTGGCATATAAAAGATAGACAAAAGGGAATAACTGTTCATCTTAATTCTAGAATGGACAGGTATCAGGAAGATAGAAAGGTAGCAGGCGATGCTTTTAGAACACGACTTAAGTCGATCCGAGTTTAGTCTTTTTTCAGAAATATTATGGAAATTAGGTTCAGGAAAAGGACAGGAGCGTTTACGTGAAACCGTGTTGGTAGATATCGCGACTTTATTAAGAGCCGATTTTGCTGCGTCTTATATTTGGGATGCAAAACAGCATCTATCCAAACAGGGCATTATGTGGCAAATCGATCCCAAAGCAATTCTTGAATATGAGCGTATTTGGCAACACGATGACCCGATTACGTCTCTGCTGCGGGAACGGCAACAAGCGACTTTCGTAAATGAGATCATTTCGATATCAGAGCTAAAGAAAACGGATTATTACAATGAGTTTTTACGCCCTTATGGTCTATATCATGGTTTAAATATTTATTTTGTTCGGGATGGGATAGATATTGGCGACTTGCGTATTTGGCGCGCTCAGGATTCGGTGATGTTTAGTGAGCGAGAGAAAAGGATTTTAAATTTACTCGAACCTTATATGACTCAAGCCTTACCCGTAGATTTATCGCCTCAATACTTTTTAACCCCGCGGGAGCAAGAAGTAGTCATGTTGGTGAGTAAGGGGCTGAGTGATAAATATGTTGCCAATTTACTGGATATCAGCTTCACCACGGTGAGAACGCATTTAAAAAGTGCCATGAAAAAAATGGGTTGTCATAATCGTACTGAAATGGCTGCATTGATGCATGCTTAATGGCCTCCTCAATTTTGAGGATATCGAACAAACTGAAAACGGTACAAATTATAAACATTATTACTTAAATGGATTTTAAGTCACAATGTTAAAGATGAAAGAAAAAGTATTTTTGGATCAAGGTATTCATCTTGATAAAGCCACAATCAAGGAAATTACAGCACTAGTTACTGAGCGCAAAGTTTCTTGTGAACAATTGCTAGATCACTATTTCGAAAAGATTGATACGCAGCAGTCCCTGAATGCTTTTATCAGTCTTGATTATGCTGCAGCGCTTCGACAGGCGCAATTTTGGGATCAATCTATTGCAGAAGGCAAACCGTGTCCTGCATTAATCGGGGTATTGCTGGCGGTTAAAGATAATATTCATGTTGCTGGTTTTAGCAATACGGCAGGAACACCTGCTTTAACCGGATTCAGACCCAAAGTAACGGCTCCAGTGATTCAAGCATTGATTGATGAAGGTGCGATTGTTGTGGGTAAAGCCAATATGCATGAGCTGGCATTTGGGGTCACAGGCTACAATACTGCAATGCATATTGAGGGTGTGATTGGCACTCGTAATGCGGTTAATCCCTTACATATTGCAGGTGGTTCTTCTTCAGGAAGTGCTGTTGCTGTCGCTGCAGGCATGGTGCCAATTGCAATCGGGACTGATACAGGTGCATCGGTCAGACTACCCAGTGCCTTAAATGGCTGTGTTGGTTTTCGTCCCACGGTTGGACGCTATGCTCAAGAGAGTATTACGCCAATCTCGCATACACGTGATACCGCAGGCCCAATGGCACATTCAGTATCCGATATCATCTTGATTGATCAATTGATTACTCAACAACAAGTCCCAGCTCGTATATCGACGCAACCCATCAGGCTTGGGCTATGTGCATATTTTTGGGAAAATCTGGATGAAGAGGTTCAGCAACAGGCTGATCAGGCACTACAACTTTTAAAAAATGCGGGGATTGAAATCATCAGTGTAGAAATGCCTGAGTTAGGGCAGCTGAATCATCGTATTTCATTTCCTGTAGTGATCTACGAGGGCAAATATGATCTGATTGAATATTTAAAAAACCATGAAGTTGGAATAGAACTAGACGCTATTGTGGAGCAAATTTCAAGCCCAGATGTACAGCAACTCTTTCAGCAGAATATTTTGCCTGAATTGATTGTGGATGAAACGGGTAAGTCTGTGGCGGTCGAAGCTTTATATCAGGATGCGATCACAACGGCTCGACCACAGTTGCTTTCACTCTATGAAAAAACCTTTAATGAGCACCAACTCAATGCTTTAATTTTTCCAACCTTAGCCATTGTTGCCCCATTGGCAAATGAGCAAGTGAGTTCAATTGAAAATTTCCAAAGGCTGATTCGCAATACTGATCCAGGAAGTAATATTGGTTTACCTGGGCTGAGTTTACCGATTGGCTGTGGCACAAAATCAAAATTACCTGTTGGATTGGAAATAGATGGTTTACCAAATACAGATCATGACATTCTTGCGCTTGGGGAAGTACTCGAACAGATTTTTAACAGTTTAAATCATCGCTAAAATGACTTCAGTTTTATAACAAAGTCCGTTTCATTGAGAATGGGCTTTGTCTGTCACTTGAAATAAGCACCGATATCTTTCTGATTAGATCGATAAGAACAGAGGATACAAATTGAAATGGCAAATCCGTATGTGCAAATCTAGTATTAGGCTTACTTTATAAAAACGGTTTAAGTTTATTTTATGTTTTTAAAGAAAATTTTAGGTATTTGTATTTTAACTAGCATGTTCGCAATCAGTGGTTGTCAAAAAAATGAGCAACATTCCAAAGAAAAAGTTGAAGATGTCAGTCAATCTGGTTTAAAACTCGATGCAGCACAGATGATGACGCATTTACATGTATTTGAACAAATTGCCAAACAGCATGGTGGCAATCGTGCTGTGGGTACGCAAGGCGGTTTGGCAAGTGCAGATTATATTTTAGATCAAGCCAAGAAAGCAGGTTTTAGTACAGAACTTCAGACTTTTGAAAATCGGGAAAAGACCAAAGGCAAGAATATTATTGTGGAGATTCCCGGAGAATCAACACAAAGCATAATTTTGCTGGGAGCACATTATGATTCAGTCAAAATGGGACCTGGCATCAATGATAATGCTTCAGGTGTAGCCTTATTGCTCGATTTGATGACACAATTATCGAGCCAAAAAGTAAAACCGAGACACACCATTCATCTGGCATTTTGGGATTCGGAAGAAGTAGGGATTGCAGGTTCTCAAGCTTATGTGGAGAAACTGACTGCTGAACAGTTAAAAGCCATTAAAGCCTATATCAATGTGGATATGGTCGGCACCAAAGATCCTGAAATCCTGATTGCAGATGGTGATAAATCATCTCTAGATGAAATGGAAAAAATGTTAAAAGAGCGTGGCATGCAGGAACAGGACTATAAACCACTCCTTGATGGTTTACGTAGTATTCCAAGCCATAGCGGTGATTTAGCATTAGAGAATACGCTTAAAGCATTTTTTAAAGCAAAAAATCTGGAAATTAAAGAAGATGTTGCAACTCTAACCGCAAGTGATACAGCACCGTTCTTAGGTAAAGTGCCTGTGGCCTCTGTGATCTTATTTAATGAGCAAATGAAAGGGGATGAACTTGAGTTCGCGCCGTGCTATCACAAAGCATGTGACACGATTGAGCAGGTCGATCCAAAGTCAATGCAATTGGCAGGTGATGCTGTGATTCATTTATTAACATCTTTAGATCAAGACTAATATCCAATTAAGGGATCATCTATATTAGATCAACCGCTGTATTATTAAGCATTGATAAAAATGACAAAATTATCATTTTCAGGTCATGCTGCTGTTGGGCTGCCTGTTCTATCTTATAGAGAGTTAAGAGAGAGAGCAGGTAAATAGAAATGAAAGCATTGGTTAAACTCATCTTCATCCTATCGTTTGCATCAACAGCGAGTTTAAGTTATGCAGATGGTGGTTTAATGTTCTTGGAAAAAAACCAAGAACGTAATGCAACTGTACAAGGCAATGATGGCCAAACGCCATCTAAATAATTCTGAGTTTCACAAGGATCATATAACTTCTCCCAAGTTGTATGGTCCTTAATCATTCCGCTTTAAAAATCATTCTAAAGACAATATTTTCACCTTCGATAAACACATCAATTTTCGCAGCGTGAATTTCGATAATTGACTTGGTAATCGCTAATCCTAAACCTGTACCATCTTCGGCTTTGTGTCGCGATGAGTCCAGACGATAAAAACGGTCAAAGAAACGAGACAGCTGTAAAGGGCTTAAAGTTTGCATTTCAGCAGATACTTTATTTTTAATCTGAATGATCGAATGCTGAGAATCTTGGCTCAGTTTGACTTCTAAAATCGAATCTGGCTCACCATATTTAATTGCATTCGAGATTAAATTATTAAAGGCTCGACGAATCATTGCAGGTTCGGCCTGAATAGATGCCTGACCTGTTTGCTTGAGTTGTATCTGTTTTTCTGATGCAAAAGCTTCAAAATATTCAAACAGCACCCGCATTTCTTGCTTTAAATCGATTTCTTTTTTGTTTTTTAAGGCGAGGTTATGATCCGATTTAGCTAGAAACAACATATCTGAAATCATTTTTGCTAAGTGTTCGTATTCTTCTAAATTTGAAAAGAGTACATCTTGATATTGCTCAATGGTTCTTGGCTTGGTTAAGGAAACTTGGGTTTGCATCATCAAATTATTGATCGGTGTCCTAATTTCATGGGCCAAATCACTTGAGAACGCAGAAAGTTTATCGACTGAAACCTCCAGTCGATTGAGCATGTCATTAAATGCCGTTGCCAAAGGGGTGAGTTCAATGGGTATATTACTGAGATCAAGGCGATTGGACAGATTATTTGCAGAAATGTTTTCTGACAGTTTTGCCATTTTCCGAATCGGGCCAAGACCTTGCCAAGTGGCCAACCAACCTAAAAACATCAGACCAATTACACCGAGTAGACCAATCATGAGCAACTGCTGTTTAAATGAATGCAGGAAGTAATAATTATCGGTGACTTCAATTGCAGCAATGATTTGCATGTTCTGATTGGTTTCGCCATAGCGAAGAACCTTATTCACCATGATGCCTTGATAACTCTGATCCTTATTTTTCCAATTAATCCATTGCCCATTTTGAGTTTGTATTAATTGGCTGAGATCGGTGTGATTATTCTTTTTGTTATAAATGGTCTGACCATTGGCCAGTTTGATCTGAATCACCAAATTATCATGCCCAATCAAGGCCTCATCTAAACCGTCCTTAAAATTGCTAGGTTTCTGTTGGAAAAGATTTTCAATCAGCTGAATTTTTCCTTCAATTTCTTTTTGATTTTGTTGATAAAAATAATTGACCACATGCTGATTGACGAATATTCCCATAACGATCAAGATCAGAATCGTGAATAGAGTGGAAATAAAACTGATTCGAAAGCCGATTGAACGAAATAATTTAGTTCTCATCTTCGATCTCTAGGACATAGCCCATGCCACGGATGTTTCTAATTAGTTTGGGGCTAAAGTCGGTATCAATTTTATTTCTGAGCCTGCGAATCGCGACCTCGACCACGTTAGTATCACTATCAAAATTAATATCCCAAACCAAAGCAGCGATCAGTGATTTTGGTAAAACTTCACCTTGTCTACGCATAAACAGTTCAAGTAAGGAAAATTCTTTGGCGGTCAGATCAATGCGTTGCCCAGAACGCACCACACGGCGTTTAATTAAGTCGAGATGTAGGTCTGCAACGGCATAGAAGGTTTGCTCTTCTTTAATTTGCCCACGTTTTAATAGGGTTTTAATACGTGCAAGTAGTTCGGCGAAGGCAAAGGGTTTAATCAGGAAGTCATCTGCACCGAGTTCCAAGCCTTTGACACGATCCTCAATCTGATCTTTTGCAGTAAGAAACAGCACTGGGAGGAAGGTGTTTACTTTGCGAATTTCAGTGAGGATTTTCCAGCCATCCAGCTTCGGCAGCATGACATCTAAAATAATCAGGTCATATTGTTCTGTCACAGCATGATGCAGACCAGAAATGCCATCTTGGCTCCAATCTGTCACATAGCCTGCTTCAGTTAAGCCTTTTTGGAGATAATCACCTGTTTTTTGTTCATCTTCAACAAGAAGTATTCGCATGCTTTCATCGAGCCCAAAGTTTTATCGTGTCATTTTAGCGTCAAAGATAATCAGATATTTATAAATGACAAAATTGTAATATTGCAGTCAGCTTCCTGACTTTATTCACCTTGAAACCATTTTGACAAAGCTACTTCGAAAATTTTCGCTTTATCCAATAATCTAAACTGAAATAGCGACCACCACCCAATACGATTAAAGCCAATAACATGATCAGATAAGTAACCGCAAACTCAATTCCATTATTTAAAATCACAAATGAGCCACTGGATGTTAGCCAGTCATAATTACCATAATTTTCTAGAATTCCCCGAGCTGCTTCCAGTTTTTCAGCAGAGGCGAGTACTTGTGCATTGGCAAAGGGTGCATTGGGATCGGCTATCGCTTGCCAGCCATTTGGCAGATGTACAGTGAAAATGGCGACGAGCATGGTAATGATCAATGGAATACTAATCCACCGTGTCAAAAGACCAAGCGTTAAAAGCACAGCCCCAGCAAGTTCTGTTGATGTTGCTAACGTTGCCATGAGGTAAGGAAAGGGTAAACCCAAGCCCCAATCGCTATTGCCGAACCATTCCACCGTATCTGGAAAATGCATCAGTTTATTTGTGCCCGCCATCCAAAAGATTGGAACGAGATAACAACGTAAGGCAAGTGCCGCAATGCCATCCGCATGTTTGAGTGCTGAGCAGATGTTTTGATAGTACTGAGTCAGCGCATACAAAAAGTTCTTCATGATAATTTCACACCGAATAGGATTGAATGATCATTAGTCGGGTGAGGATTCAATTTCTTACATAAATTTTTTTTATTTGCACTGTAATAAATCGAGATTTACGCCGTCTAACTTTATGTACCTTTGTACAAACCGAGCATTTACCTTAAAAGGAATAGAAAAATGAGCAAACTTAATTCGATGACTTCAGTTGCAGCGTTATTAGCACTCTCTGTTGCGGGCGTAACCCAAGTGACTGTTGCAGCAACGACAACGACGACAGAGGCCCATGCCAGCAAAGCTGCTGATGGAAAATGTGGTGAAGCGAAATGTGGCGCCAATAAAGCCAAACAACAGCAAAAATCTGCTGAAGCCAAATGCGGTGCAGCAAAAAAAGCAGCAGACGCGAAGTGTGGCGCAGCCAAGAAAGCTGCTGATGCAAAATGTGGTGCAGATAAAAAAGTGGCTGACGGCAAGTGCGGGGCCAAATAATCCCTTCAATCATGGATGATGTCGGTCTAAAGCTTAGGTCGGCATCATTCTAATCATAGGAGTTTCACCATGGCTGAATTGGCTGGTGTAGGTCTGGGTTTAAGACGTGAGTTTATTGATGCGTTTTTAAATGCAGATACTCATCCAGATTTTATTGAAGTTGCTCCTGAAAACTGGATGGGCTTTGGTGGTCGGCACGCCAATGCGTTACCGCTCTTATTGGGCCTTTGATGACTTCTTAAATAAATCAATCAGAGATGGGATTGATCCTTCGTTAAATCCGTTATTTACCAAGAAAAGTAAAGTCAAAGAATACAACTTTGAATATCGAACCATGCCAGAAAGTTATGATGCTCAGCAACAACGTATGCTAAACCTTTTAACGCAACGTTATGCAGCCAACAATCCTGATTGGGATGGCCGTTTAGAAACGGTGCCTGCATCAGAAACGACGTTGTATAGCCGAATTTGGTCACAGAAAAATACACTCACTTGGAAAGCTGATGACAATGGTCATTTGGCCCTAGCGGATAATATATTGAACCAACTGAATGCCTTAGGCCAGAAGTATGTGGTTATCGGGAATGGTTTTCAGCCTGTTGTGATTGAGCAGGTCCCGATTGAATCAGCTCAGAAAGTAAAAGACAGTGGCTGGGCACCTCAACTTGGTGCATCCATTCATTTGACTGAAAATAATCGGCTTTATGTACGCTATGCAGAGGAATATCGCTTACCGAGCTTATTTGAGAGTACAGTTGGTTTCTCAGCAATGATGCCATATCAGGAGATTAAGCCCGAACATGCGTTTAATTATGAAGTGGGTTATGTCTATGACATGCGGAATTGGCTCAGCTCAGCACGTAATGCCGATATTAAGCTGGCCTATTACTACAACAAAACCAAAAACGTAATTGAGCGTAATCAAAATCTGATTTTTACCAATATGGATGAGCAAAAGCTTTCTGGTATTGAGTTGCAAAGCCGTTTTGATAATGGTGCTTTCTTCACTGATTTAAGCATGGCTTATAACCTCAAAAATGAAGTCTGTGACAGCAATAGCGCCATTAATAAAATGATTAATAGCGGTACAGTACAAACAGATCAAGGTATTCAATTCCGCGATGCTTATCAACGTTGCGTCGATGATGGTTTTCCGAACGGCTATCTCGTGACGATGTCGACACCTGAGCTTAGCGCACATGCTTTATTAGGCGCGCGCTTTCTAGATGAAAGATTGGAGCTTGGTGCGCGAGCAACTTTCTACAAAGGCTATGAAAGTCCATTACGTAAAAATAATGATGCTGGTATCAATAAAGGCTATTACCTCAATGTGCCTCTCGCTTGGGACGATACGTGGATTTTTGATGCCTATGCACGCTATCAAGTTGATACCTATAACACAGTTGAATTTGTAGGTAATAATCTTTCAAACCAATTTTATATCGATCCACTCACTCGGAGTGCAATGGCTGCACCAGGTCGTACTTTGAAAGTCAGCTGGACCACCAAGTTTTAACACAGAATTTAATTCCAACCTTCACATTAGTCGGAATTAGATAAACGTAAATAATGATATTGAATGATTATTATTTACAAAACCAAGGAGCAGTTATAGATCTTACTGTTCCTATAACTAAATAGATAACGATACCGTTATCTTTATTGAAACAATAACTTAGCTTTAGAAAAATGGAGTAACAATAAATGAAAATCTCTCAACTGTTCATCGGTCTTGTTGCATGTTCTGCTGTGTTTGCACATGCAGGTAACCGAGTGGAAATGGGTCACCATTAATCTGAATTAAGATTTGATTTTGACCGAATCTTGATAAAGAAACTCGGTCAACTCCACTGCATGGTATGAATGTTGATGATCCAATTTCTTAGCACTCATACCATGCCGGCATAGCATATGGTCTGGTAAATGAATATGAACTCTAATCCTCCAATTCTAAATAAAGAGCGCTCCATCTTTCTGCTAATCGCTTTGCTATTGGTTGCATCGAGTTTACGTGCACCAATCACGGGAGTTGGGCCAATACTTGAGCAATTACGGTTGGTGTTTGGCCTTTCACCCACTGCAGCTGGCTTATTAACAACTTTACCGCTGATTGCTTTTGCTGTTATTTCTCCATTTACCGCACGCTTTTCAATTAAATTTGGTTTTGAGCGAATTCTTTTCACCTCCTTAATAGTAGTTATTGCTGGTGCTGTAGTCCGCTCCATTGGCTCAGCCACGATGCTTTTTATTGGAACAAGTATTATTGGTATTGGTATCGCTATTGGAAATGTATTGGTACCTAGTCTGGTAAAACGTGATTTTCCAAACAGCGTACCCGTTGTCACAGGATTATGTTCTATTGCGATGGCTGTAGCAGGGGCTTTTGCATCGAGCAGTGTTGTTCCTCTTACTCAAATTTTAGGATGGCAGCCAACTTTAATGGTTATAGCCATTTTTTCCTTCATTGCTTGTCTGTTTTGGATTCCACTCATTCTCCAAAATAAAACTCAAGAACAAGTACAGATTCCATTAACAGAAGCACATTCACAAAATATTTGGACATCCAAACTTGCTTGGCAGGTCACATTGTTTATGGGCTGTAATGCGGCTTTATTCTATGCAATGGTGAGCTGGTTGCCTGCAATTTTGACCGAAGCGGGTTATAGCAATAAAGCATCTGGTTCTTTACATGGCTTGATGCAATTAGCAGGGATTGTACCTGGTTTAATTTTAGGTCCATTGGTGAATCGTCTGAAAGACCAACGTTTAGTTGCCATTAGTATGGGGCTATTAATGTGTATCGGGATGCTCGGACTGTTACTTGCCCCACATTGGGCAATATTTTGGGTACTCAGTTTCGGTATTGGATCTGGTGGCGGAATATTACTGGCACTGATGTTTTTGAGTCTACGTTCTCGTTCGGTACATCAAGCAGCTGCACTTTCTGGTATGGCTCAAGGTGGAGGCTATCTAATGGCGGCAGCGTGTCCAACTTTAGTCGGTGCATTACGAGGCGTCAGTCAGAATTGGAATTCTGTATTAATGATGGCTGTTCTACTCTCAATACTGATCGGTATTCTTGGCTACCTATCTGGTCGGAATCGTTATATTTAAATCCTAAGTATATATCTCGTTAAAAAATATCATTTTTAAAACCATCGTTTTCGATTTATTCGAATTCGATGCTGGATTCAATTTATCTAAATTTACTGCTCAAGCCATAACAGGAGTATTTCATGTGTGTGTTTCCTAATCGTCCGTCATTCATTCAGCATAGTTTAGCACTGTCTATAAGCTTGCTCATGATGACATCTGCCAATGCAGCGACTGATCAAGAGGAGATTCAAAAACTCATGGAAGAGATAAAAGAATTGAGAGCTTTAATTCAGCAACAGCATAAGTCCATTGAAACAGATCAAACGACTGTATCAACACCTGTTTTTAATTTTTCGCCAACTCAACCAGAGACTCATGTCAATCTATATGGTTTTTTGCGGGCTGATGCTAATTATATTATTGAAGGCGCTGATAACGACTTTAATGCCGCAGCTAAAAGTACAGCCGAAGCCAAAGATAAACTCAGAACAACCGTTAAAACCACGCGTATTGGCTTGGATTTTTCGACGCTTGCTCAAGAGGCAAAAATTGGCGCTAAAGTCGAGGTAGATTTTGCAGGAAGTAATGATAATCTTCGCATTCGTCATGCTTATTTGACGTATAACAATTGGTTGATTGGTCAAACAACGTCAAATTTCCTATCCAATCATGCACCTGAAATTATGGATTTTTCAACCAATATTGGTGGTGGTACCAAGCAATATCCTCAAGTTCGTTACAATTACAAAGTGACACCCGCAAACCAATTCTTCTTAGCTGCTGAAAAAGGCAATAATTCGGCATCAAACACTGCAATTAAATATCGAGTGCCTGTATTAACAGCAAAAATGATGCATGAGTTTACTGACAATAAAGGTTCTACATCGCTGCGGGCCATGCTTGAGCAATATCAAGCTGAAACGCTAAAGTCAGATAAAATAGGTTGGGGGATTGCAGTTGGTGTGAACTATAAGCCAATTGAATATCTAAAACTATCTGCTGATATTAGCCATGTAAAAGGCAATAGCCATTATGTTTATGGAAGCAATACCGCTTTTACTATTGCGGATGACAATGTAGAGCAGAATGAATTTAATGCAGTACAGATCGGTGGAACCTACTATATTCGCCCCAATTTACGAACAACTCTCGCTTATGGTGCAATTTTTGCTGATGATACAAATGGCTATGCTCAGAGTAGTAGGACAGATATATCAGCCAATGAAAAAGTACAGCAGACATGGATCAATTTTATATATTCTCTGGTAGCACCAATTGATCTGGGTCTAGAATATATCAATGCTCAGCGCGAAACCTTTGCTGGTGAAAAATATCGCGATAACCGTATTGGAATTATGGCCAAGTATACGTTTTAATTTTAATTCGTCGTTCTTAGCTATCTTTAAATTAAAATAGCCCCTCAGATCTGAGAGGCTATTTCTATCTTCTTTAATCAATGAATGAATGCAATTAAGCAACTAGATAAATCAAAGTGATAAAAGTAATGAATAGTAAAATAAATCAGTGCACTGATTTATCCTCTATATGAACAGCACCTCAATACATAAGAATATTAAAGTACTGATAATCATAAATTATTTATTATTTGGGTCTGGTTCTTGTGAATCCTCTGGTTTTGAAGAGTCTTCTGGTTTTGGAGTAGGTTGAGGGGTGTTTACCTGAGTATGTTCATTTGCTTGTAATAGTGGTGATTGATCATGGGTCACTTTTTTGGAAAACTCTTTAAAATCAGACATTTTTATCTTCTTTGTTTCGTTATGGAAACCCCATACTACGCTGTTATTTTATTTACACTACAGCAGCTTTAAGAGTGATTTGTAGGGATATGTAGATGAATTAAAGAATATATCTATTAAATATTTCTTAAATAAAATCAAATAAATATTATTTGTTGATTGCTATCGCTTAAAAACCATTACTAGATCTCAAGAATTTCAAGGGCAAGTACACAAAGATCACAAATCTTATTTTTAAATAAATCCAATTACTCAGGTGTGATATCTATTGAAAAGTATTTCTAGTGAAGAAAGCAAAAAGCTATCTTGTCTGATGATTGTCGTAATTCGCTCACAGTCAGTTGAATAGCTCAAAAGGCTAAGGGAATGTTACAGATCAAGCTGGATAATGCATGGGTGAAAACCTGCCAAATATTACCTATTGAAGCTAAGCTAGGACCTCGCCAAAGCTCTACATAAACAGCCCGATAAAGCAGATGTATATATGATAAGGTGAGCATTCAATCTGAGTGGTGATGATATTGAAATTATGTATTGGTGGTGATTTAGATGGAATGACGGTAGATTTGAATAAAAAAAACTTTAAAGCTGGAGAGATCGACAGTAAAAAGTCTTCAGAGTACGTTAAGCAGATTTATGTAAAAAACGATAGAGTCTACAGCTTTTGGATCTGTCAGGATTTGAGTGCCGATGAAGTGACAAGTCGCGTTGCGGATATTCTTGGTAAGTTAAAGTAGTTAATTAATTGCTGAACTTGTTCTGGAATTTCATTAGTTACTGCTGTTAATAATTTAACGTTTGTATATATGTGCAGCTAGGCATAGTATGATTGATTAAATTGGAGCATATTGATGCTAAAAGACATTACAATTATTGATTTCCAAGGTAAAGAAAGAAGGGCGCAAGCAAGCTACACCGAAGTAAAGACAACTAATACAATTCAATCAACTCGGGTGCAGAGTCCCAAAGTTGAATATATTTTAATAAAAGGTGAGATTATTTACCCGACATCGAATTGGGTTTTTAATAGCTCCGATGGTAATAGCTATTATATCGAGTAAAACATGACCCGCTTTGGCGGGTTTTTTAATGGGTAAATTTTATGAACGAAATCAGTTTTGTGACTTAGCCCGCATATCCACAAAATAGATTTTTGCTTCAGATCCTCTAGGCTGTGATCACTAAGCGTCAACCTTAAAAAATAGAAGTTAACTGATCGTACCTTCTATCTATTAGAATATTCGCTGAGTTGGATCAGAATATCTATCTGGGGTATGTGATGTTAACGCTTTGCTATTTATTACAATAAATAGCACGAATTCCATCAATAACATGCTCATATCGCAACAGCGTATACTGAGAATTATTCTCAAAAAATTTCCAAAACTCCATAATTGGGTTAGAAAATTCTTGATGTGTGAAGTCCTTTTGAAGTTCAGGTTGTTTTTTTATTATCTTAAACCCGATGAACATGTCATATCCTTACGTTGTTAGGAATCCATACTAACTTAAACTCAAGTAAAAGTATGTCTAATCTCTCAAATATCGATAAGTAGAGTTTAACCTAAGCTGACACCGCTATTAGACAAGCTCTAAATGCAGTGAGGCAGAGAGAAAACACACCTAGAATCTGGTCCATAGACTAATTTTAATCTGGTGATGGTCTACTTGCTCATTTCAGCAAAATTCCAAGCCATGGTTTTCAAGTTTCGAATGAAGACCAATGTGTTTTTTCTATTCTTAACCAAGGTAAAAGACCACAAGTTGCTTCTACCACACTGTCATTTAATTAGTTTGGATCAGTGAAAAAGCTCACGTTATGTGAGCTTTTTGTTTTCTTATAAAATTTAAATCTTTTGATTTATTAGATATAAAGGCTTTTTTCACCTTTGGGCCGAGTTTTGAATCTACGATGGAACCACATATATTGCGTAGGAAACATTTTTATTTGGTTTTCAATCACAAGATTGACTCGTGTTGCATCGTCAACTTCACAGGCACTTGGAAAATTTTGCAATGCAGGCTCTAGCAAAATATGGTATTGGGGGTTACGAATGTCACCAGTGCGATAAAAAAATAAAGGAATTGCCGCTGCTTTGGTAATTTTAATTAACCGTCTATGTGCTGTTACTGTTGCTGCTTGTATATTGAAGAAAGGAGCCATCACCCCTTGTTTAAGTCCAAAATCCTGATCTGGACTATACCAAATAGCATGTCTATGCTTTAAACTTGAGATCAATCCTTTCATATCATCTTTAGAAATCTGATTCTGATAAATTGTAGCTCTACATCGACTAATAAGCATATCTAAGAGAGGATTATTTTGAGGACGATAGACAACATCAAGTTCAAAAAAACGACCACAAATATAGCCACCTGCATCTAATAAAGTAGAGTGTGTTCCTAAGAGTAGAACGCCATTTTCTTTAGCATTTTTAAGATGCTCTAAACCATGAATATGCATCTTTTTTTGAAACCAACGAGGGCTGTACCAAGCATTCAATGCTTCAAAGAGTCCCAACATCATATTGAAAAAGACTTGTTTTGCATCTGCTTGTATTTCTTGTTCGCTTTTCTCAGGAAAACACAGTTCAAGATTCCTAATCGTTGTTTTGCGTCTAGATTTCAGCGCTTTCCAGGCAAGTGTCGAGAGGATATTTGCGAGTCGCCACTGTATCGCCCATGGAAGAATTGCAAACATCATTAAAAGAATTAAAGCCATCCATATTCCCCAATATCTAGGCAATAGAAATGACCAGTGAAACTTTCCTGCCCTAAATTTCCGTGTATACGTCATAGCAGCTGTTTCTTAAGAAAAACTGATCAGCCTAACATAAATGAATTACTTTCATTGATTTATTTAAGTAGGGATCACTACGCTAAATCACGTACTGTACTTCCATCGTTGCGTTGTCAACAAAAGAAAGATCGGTTGCCATACTGACCTAGGCAGAAAATTCATGTGATGTCTTGTAATTGGCAGGATAGGCTATACTTCTTGTAAGACCTTCACAGTTACTTGGCATAGATGCCAGCAATGTTGTATATCCCTAAAAGATCAATTTTTTATTGAAATTAAATGAGTGAGAGTAATGAGTAGTAATTTCTCTTTAGAGTATGAAGTGGTAGATGAATTAACTGATAGTGATTTGGACAAAATAAACCAGATGATCGTTTCTACTTGGGATTATAACTCATGGGTGCCTGAAAAGAATGTAAGACCTATGGCAGAATTTTTTTTGGGTGAGGTGATCATAAGTTCCTCGCGCATTTTTGTAGTTCGTGATAAAGACGAAATTGTTGGGGTAATTGCTGCATCAATCATAAATAACATTAGACAGAAGGCTAATGCGAAAATAAGAAAATATAGAGCTTTACAGGAAATAACCTCAGACAAAAGAGTAGAAGTTTTTGAACATTATCTGGATACATTGATATTAAATGAAAAATTACTTCTTGAAAGTGGTAAAACCTTTGCTGCGTCCTTGAATTTTTTTATCTTAGATGAACGATATCAAGGTTTAGGAATAGGCAATATCGCGGGACTAGGACCAACTGGATTGGTATTGGCACATATTTTAGGTAAACGTGGGCATCAGGTGTTGGTGTTGGAACGTGAACCTGTGTTTTATGGTAATGCTCGTGCGGTATATACCGATGATGAGTGCATGCGAATTTTTCAGTCGATAGATATGGCTGAAGAGCTGCAAAAAGATATGTTGTTGGATACGCCGGTACAACTTGTTCGTCCAGACGGCACTGTGATTGCACAATACAAGCCGCTAAAACGTCCATTTGGTTGGTCGGTGGTGAATTTTTATTATCAGCCGTATTTGGAAACATCTTTAACCAATGCCTTAGAAAAATATCCAAATGTTAAAATTTTGCGTGGACGTGAACTGATTAATTTTAATCAGGATGCAGATAGCGTGACGGTGATTCATCAAGCCACACAAATTTATCGTTTTAGTGATGAGTCAGATGTCAAAACCGAAGCACAGGGTGATAGTGATATTCAGCAAGTCACCGCTCGTTATTTGGTCGGTTCAGATGGTGGACGTAGTACCGTTCGTGCCAAACTTGGCATTGAAATGTCAGGGAAAAACTTCCCAGAGCCGTGGCTGGTGGTGGATTTAAAGCAAAAAGACCGCAATAAAGGCTTACGTCACTTACCTTATTTTAATTTTGTGGTAGATCCCGATTTGCCAGTGGTGAGCTGTGTACAGCCAGATGGTTTCCATCGCTTTGAGTTTATGCTGAAAAAAGGTCAAACCAAAGAATATATGGAACAACCTGAAACAGTACGTATGTTGTTATCCAAATTTGTCAATCCTGATGACTTTGAAGTAAAACGTAAACTGGTCTATACCTTTAATGCTTTGGTTGCTAATCAATGGCGAGATAAACGTGTACTTTTGGCAGGTGATGCTGCACATATGACCCCACAATTTATGGGGCAAGGCGCAAGCTCAGGGATCCGTGATGCAGGCAATTTAGGCTGGAAACTCAGTGCGGTACTCAATGGTCAAGCTGGAGACAAATTATTAGATAGCTATGAAAGTGAGCGTCATGATCATGCCAAGGCAATGATTCAGGGTTCTGTCTTATTAAAAGATCTTGTTTCAATGACCAATCCAGTGATTGGGAAAATCCGTGATGGTGTAATTAAAGGCGTACTTTCTACCCCAAAATTAAAAGAATGGGGACAAGAAGGTGGGTTCAAACCAAAACCTATTTATACCAAAGGACAATATTTCGGTTTAGCACGTAAACATCGTTTAAGCCCTGAAGGTGGCTTATCTCCGCAGCCTATTGTCCGTGGTTTTGATGGTCGTCCTGTACTTTTAGATTCTCTATTAGGTGAGAACTATTCTTTGATTGGGTTATCAGTGGATCCAACATCAGGTTTATCAGACACATCTAAACAAGTCTTAGAACAAATTGGCTGTAAATTTATCACTCTATATCCATATTCTGGTCGACCTCAAGGCCATATCAATAGAGATTTAAATCCTGATGTGCTTGAAGTGGAAGATATTGATGGCGATATGGTGTGTTGGTTTAAAAAGGCATGTAAGACATCGCAATCCATTGCAATATTACGTCCTGATAAATTTACATTTGCTGTTGTTGATCAAGTCGAAATTAATTCGACCATACAGCAGTTAAAGCATCAATTGGATTTAACTGCTGATAAAACTGGTTCTCACACAATTGGCGGGGTAAATGTATGACGATTAATGATCAAGAACGTTTAAATTCTGCGGCTTTGGCATTGCGCCACGCTAGACAATCAGGTCAAACAGTTGGGCAAATATCTGAATCACATCATATTTCTGGTTTAGATGAGGCTTATGCTGTTGCACAAATTAATAGTGATTATAAGGTCAGCCAAGGTGCAAGAATTATCGGCAAGAAAGTTGGTTTAACCTCAAAAGCAGTGCAACAACAGCTTGGTGTGGATCAGCCTGATTTCGGGATTTTATTCGATGATATGGAATACCTAGATGGTGACACCGTTCCTGCCAGCCAACTTATGCAGCCTAAAATTGAGGCTGAAATTGCTTTTATTCTTGGGCGAGATCTTGTTGGACCAATGCCATCGTGGGGAGAGTTCATATCCGCATTGACTTATGCCTTACCCGCTTTAGAGATCGTCGATAGCGCGATTCATAACTGGAAAATCACGTTGGAAGACACGGTAGCCGATAACGCATCTTGTGGTTTGTTTGTTTTAGGAAATCAGCCGATCGAAATAGGCAGCTTAAATCTAGCAAAAGTAAAAATGGAACTTGAACACAATAAAGTTGTGGCATCAAAAGGTAATGGAGCCGCGTGTTTAGGTCATCCATTAAAAGCTGCTTGGTGGTTGGCCCGTACCATGTGTGAAAAAGGGATTGGTTTAAAAGCTGGTGAGGTCATTTTATCTGGTGCGCTAGGACCAATGGTCAATGTCAAAACAGGTGATAGCGTGACTGCCTATATTGGCCGTTTAGGTTCTGTCAGTTGCCAGTTGGTATAGGTGGAGAACATGAATAACCAATCAAAAAATAAAATCAAGGCTGCAATTATTGGTAGTGGCAATATTGGCAGTGATCTCATGATTAAGATGTTACGTTATGGTGAACATCTTGAAATCACTGCTATGGTTGGTATTGATCCAGAATCGGATGGTTTGGCTCGTGCCAAAAGAATGGGGGTTGCAACTACGTCTGAAGGTGTTCAAGGGCTTATTCAACTACCTGAATTTAAGCAGATCGATATTGTTTTTGATGCAACCTCTGCTGGGGCACATATCAAAAATGATGCCTTATTAAGACAACATAAGCCGAATATTCGTATGGTGGATTTAACCCCTGCGGCAATTGGTCCTTATTGCGTTCCTGTGGTGAATCTGGAACAACACATTGACCAGCTCAATGTAAACATGGTGACTTGTGGTGGGCAGGCGACTATTCCAATGGTTGCTGCAGTCTCGAAAATTGCTAAAGTTCATTATGCTGAAATTGTGGCGTCTATTTCCAGTAAATCGGCAGGGCCAGGCACACGAGCAAATATTGATGAATTTACCGAAACCACATCAAAGGCACTGGAAACGGTCGGTGGTGCAACAAAAGGCAAGGCGATTATTGTCCTCAATCCAGCCGAACCACCATTATTGATGCGTGATACGGTGTATGTGCTGTCTGAAGCTGCAGATCAGGCTGCGGTTGAAGCCTCGATTGAGCAGATGGTTGCTGAGGTTCAAAAATATGTTGCTGGCTATCGCTTAAAACAAAAAGTCCAGTTTGAGGTAATTCCTGAATCTGCCCCACTCAATATTGCAGGATTAGGGAAATTTTCTGGTCTAAAAACCAGTGTGTTTTTAGAAGTTGAAGGTGCAGCACATTATTTACCTGCCTATGCCGGCAATCTGGATATTATGACTTCGGCAGCGTTGGCAACAGGCGAGAAAATGGCGGCATCACTCCAATCACAACGTGCATCGGATGAGGGCTAAGCGATGGATAAGATCAAAAAATTATATATTTCCGATGTGACTTTACGTGATGGCAGTCATGCAGTCCGCCATCAGTACTCCATTCAAAATGTGCAAGAAATTGCCAAAGCGTTAGATGAAGCAAGAGTAGACAGTATCGAAATTGCGCACGGTGATGGATTGCAAGGTTCAAGCTTTAACTATGGCTTTGGCGCACATACTGATTTGGAATGGATTGAAGCCGCTGCTGATGTACTCAACCATGCAAAAATTGCGACTTTGCTGTTACCGGGTATTGGTACCATTCACGATCTTAAAGCGGCTTATAACGTTGGTGCCCGAGTTGTCCGTGTTGCGACACACTGTACCGAAGCTGATATTTCTAAACAGCATATCGAATATGCCAGAGAATTGGGCATGGATACCGTGGGTTTTCTGATGATGAGCCACATGACCACACCAGAGGCATTGGCACAACAGGGTAAACTGATGGAATCTTACGGTGCACAATGTATTTATGTCGTGGATTCAGGTGGTGCAATGTCGATGAATGATATTCGTGCACGCTTCAGAGCGATGAAAGATGTATTGGATCCATCAACCCAGACAGGAATACATGCTCATCATAATTTAAGTTTAGGTGTTGCAAACTCTATCGTGGCCGTTGAAGAAGGTTGTGATCGTATTGATGCCAGTCTTGCAGGTATGGGCGCAGGTGCAGGTAATGCACCACTAGAAGTTTTCATTGCTGCTGCTGAACGTTTAGGTTGGCATCATGGAACAGATTTATTTACATTGATGAATGCTGCTGATGAACTAGTGAGACCATTGCAAGATCGCCCAGTACGTGTAGATCGTGAAACACTTGCATTAGGGTATGCAGGGGTATATTCAAGCTTCTTGCGTCATGCCGAGATAGTTTCTAAACGTTATGGCCTAAATACCGTTGATATTTTAGTGGAATTGGGTCGTCGTCGTATGGTGGGTGGGCAGGAAGATATGATTGTCGATGTCGCTTTAGACCTTCTAAAAAAACAGCAACAGGCAGGATAACAGCATGACTCAATTTAAATTAAATGGCAAAGTGGCTTTAGTAACGGGTGCAAACTCAGGTATAGGCGCAGTTACCGCAAGAGAGTTGGCATTACAAGGTTATCATGTGTTTTTGGCCTGTCGCTCGCAGCAGAAAGCGCAAGCTGTACTTCAGGAAATCCAAAGCCTCAGTTTTGGACGAGCAAAGGCGGAGTTCATTGAATTAGATCTAGCCGATTTAGATTCTGTACGTCAGTGTGCGGCACAATTTCTTTCAAGAAACTTAGCTTTGCATTTACTCATTGCCAATGCAGGTTTGGCCGGTCAGAAAGGCATGACCCAATCAGGCTTTGAACTCACATTTGGTGTTTGTCATGTTGGACATTTTCTTTTAACGCAATTACTGACTGAAAAATTAATCGAATCAAAACCTGCACGGGTGGTTGTCGTTTCAAGTAAGGCGCACCGTCATGCTCAAGGTATTGATTTCAATGCTGTGTTGAAAACAACCAAGAGTTTTGGTGGCTTGAAAGAGTATGGGGTGGCCAAACTTGCAAATATTCTTTTTGTGAAAGAACTCGGTCGTCGTTTATATGGTACAGGCGTCACAGCCTATGCCATACATCCTGGTGTGGTTTCAACTAATGTCTGGCGAGGTTTGCCAGAATCATTAGTGAAGTTAATCCGTCGTTTTATGATTAGCCCTGAAGAGGGAGCAAAAACAACACTTTATTGTGCAACCCAGCCACAGCTTGCTGGTGATACGGGGTTTTATTATGAAGATTGTAAAGTCAAAGTTTCTTCACATGCTGCTCAGAATATAAATTTAGCCAATGAGCTATGGGAAAAAAGCCTAAATTGGGCAAAACAATAAACCAAGTTTTAAGAACACAGGGACGTCTTCTTAATTTGATGAGGAGAATAAAATGGATAACTTTGTACCCCCAAAAGAAAATTATGGCAAATGGGGACGTGATTTAGAACGTTGGTATTTTGATCCAGTCTTTTTAAACTCGGATCAACTCAATATGTCAAAACCTGCGTTATTTGTTGGCAATCATACCTTATTTGGTCTTTTGGATGTGCCATTATTTGTTGAACATATACGACAGCAATATGGTGTGCACTTACGTTCCTTAGGTGATCGTATGCATTTTCATGTCCCCATTTGGAAAGACATTCTTACTAAAGGGGGGATGGTTTTGGGATCACCAGAAAACTGTCATGCACTGATGTCTAGTGGGCAGTCAATCATCGTGTTTCCTGGTGGCGCACGAGAAGTCATGCGTCGTAAGGGGGAAAAATATCAACTGATTTGGAAAAAACGAACAGGCTTTGCCCGCCTAGCAATAGAACATGGTTACGATATTATTCCCTTTGCCTCTGTTGGAGCAGATGACTGCTTTGATATTGTTATAGATGCTAATGATATCCAAAATAATTCAACAGCCCAAAAAGTATTATCTGCATTCAAACTCAATGATAAATTGAGAGGTGGAGACATTTTACCTCCCTTACCAACAGGTGTGGGTTATTTACCAATCCCTAAACCTCAACGATTTTATTTTAGTTTTGGAGAGCGAATATCTACTTTGGATGTTACGCAGGATGAACAAGCTATATGGGATATTCGTGAGCAAGTTGCGCAATCCATTGAAAAGCAAATCTCAGAATTGAAAAAATATAGATCAACCGATAAAAAGCAGAATTGGAGCTGGTTACGTAAGAAACTCACAAAAAGTTTTGATGAATAGTATAATTTGTATAATAATAGTCAAAATTGTTCAAATACTGCATTCTTGTTCAAAAGGTCTAAATTGTGCGTTTATCTTCATCACAGCAAAGAATTCATAAAACAGCATTAAAACTTTTTGCTGAAAAAGGCTCTACGAATATTAGTATAAGTGAGCTCGCTTCAGCTTCTGGTGTGGCTCGAGGTACAATTTATAATAATCAGCTAGATCCTGATACTTTGTTTGAAGACATAGCATCTCAACTTGCTGAGGAAATGAATGCACGTGTTATTAAAACACTAGGAAATGAATCAGATTCGGCTATCCGTCTTGCGACGGGTATTCGTATGTATGTTCGTAGAGCACATGAAGAGTCTGATTGGGGACGATTTATATGCCGCTTTGCTTTCAGTTCAAAATCATTAATGGCCTTATGGTCAAGTAGTGATTCACCATTGCCAGATGTAATGGCTGGTTTAGACAGTAAACGATATACATTCCGAGAAGATCAACTACTTTCGATTATGTCTTTGATTGCAGGTTCAGTGTTAACATCTATTTTTCTCGTATTAGAAGGGCATAAAACTTGGAGAGATGCTGGTACTGAAATTGCTGAGTTATTGCTATACGCTATGGGCGTAGATCGTGATGAAGCCTATGAGATTGCAAGAAGGGAATTACCACCTTTATTAGAGCTATAACCATTGCTTTAAAAATCAAAAGTCTATCATCAGATAACCTTCTAGATAGCAGTTTAAGTTGGTAAAAAATATTAATGATGTGGAGCATCCTAAAAGGAATTAAAAACGCTCTTATTTATTAAAAATAATCTAATGGCTTGTATCCAATTCACAAAAAAATTAGAGTGTAGAAAAACTACTTGCTTATGTGTTTATGGTATCACGTAGAAAACTTCCATCTTTAAATGCTTTACGTGCATTTGAAACAGCGGGCCGAAAGTTAAGTTTTCGCGCTGCTGCTGATGAGTTGGGAGTGACTCAAGGTGCAATCGCTCAGCAGGTTCGAGCATTAGAAGATCATCTAAAGGTTATTTTATTTCAACGGCTTCCTCGGGGACTATCCTTGACGCCTGAAGGAACAAAGTATTTGGTCGATATAACTCGTGCCTTTGATATTCTGACTGAGTCAACAGAATCACTATTAGAGCAGCCAGATCGTGTAACTATAAGTGTGACACCAACGATTGCGACCAAAATGTTAATCCCTCGATTAGGTGATTTACATGCAGTACTGCCTGATATCAATTTATGCACGCTTGCAACTGAGGTTGTGTCAGACTTCGATCGTGATCAGGTTGATATCGCGATAAGGCTCACCCAGAAATCATTTCCAGAAAATCTAGAAACACGATTATTGTTTCATCAAGAGCTTATTGCGGTAGCAAGTCCTGATTTTATTCAGAATTTAGCCCTTCCTTTGAAACTTGAACAGTTGATCAACATGCCTCTACTACACGATGCCCATGATCATTGGCCAAATTTTCTGAACACGAATACGAAATTATCTGGAGCAGTCTTTAATCAAACTACGCTAGCATTAGATGCTGCTTTGTCTGGGCAAGGGGTTGCTTTAGCATGCCGAGCATTTGTGGATGCTGATATTCAATCAGGAAAACTCGTACAAGTAACTTCGGATACAAAAACTATGGAACCAAGTTATTATCTTGTCAGAAAAAAAACCTCACATTGCAATAGCACAGTCGATAAAATTTGGCAGTGGTGTATCGAATATTTAGGTACGAAGCAAAAATTAAAATAGATAATTATTTATGATTGTTTGGTCAGTTCTAATCTTGAAGGGATAATTTATCCCTTCAAATTTTGATTAAAAGTCATTATACAGAACGAGTTAAACCACCATCTACACGGATATTTTGTCCTGTGATATAAGCCGCACCATCTGACGCAAGAAAAGCAACTGTCGCTGCTATCTCTTCTGTTGAACCATATCGTTTCATTGGAACACTGTGAGTGCGTTCATCTGTTTTTGGCAGGCTATCAATCCACCCAGGTAAAACATTATTAATACGAATATTATCAACAGCATATGTGTCTGCACAAATCTTAGTAAAAGCTGCTAATCCAGAACGGGCAACGGCAGACGTTGGAAATAGTGAACTAGGCTCAAATGTCCACGCACTGGAAATATTAACAATCACGCCGTGTTTTTGTTGTTGCATAATCGGAATCACTAAACGAATAGGGCGTACAGCATTGAGAAAATAAGTATCTATACCATCATGCCAATCTTGATCTGTTAATTCTAAAATTCCTTTGCGCGGACCATGTCCAGCACTGTTGACTAAAACATCTATACGTCCCCAACGAGCAAGCGTTTCATCAATAAGGCGTTGTATATCATCTATTGATTGATTAGATCCAGTAACACCTAGGCCATTCAGTTGATTCGCAAGGATTTCACCTTTGCCTGATGAAGATAGAATTGCAACTTTGTATCCATCTGCTGCTAGTTTTTTTGCAACAGCTGCGCCCATACCACTTCCTGCAGCCGTAACAATAGCGACTTTCTCAGTCATGATTTTTACCTCTTAATGTCATTCGGAATATGAAAGAGTTAACTAATTTTAAAATAATATTAAAGTTCAACAGTGTGCTGAGCAAACGATAAATTTTCGTTAAAGCCAGTAGAAAATCTACAGGCTTGATCCGTAAAAGATATAGAAAGCTTTTTAGGTATTTTTCATGCTAAATCGACAGGATTGTATTTCATTTAAACAAGCTCAAGCCACACAGACTATGACTATGTGTAATCCTGAATAGGTGCTGTTACAACATGTATAAATTGCTAGATTCTCTTATGAGATTGTTCCAGTATAGATTTAGACACTCGAATTTTCAGGACAATGATCATGGCATTAAAACATCATATGTTATTAAAATATCTTGCTATTTTAGGTTTTTTTGCAAGTTCTGCCGTAATGAGCAGCATAACTTTTGCAAGTTCTGAGCAGGCATGGAACAAACATGATCAGGAAATAAAAACGGCTTGTATAAAAGCGAGTCAACTTAAAAATGCCAAGACAGCGAGCAATGTTATGCTGTTTGATGATCGTGTTGGATATTCGGCACTCCTGATTGTAGGAAAATATCCTCAAGCACATATGAAAAACAAAACAGGTCAAGAGCTTTGTTTATGGAACAAGACCTCGAAGAAAGCTTATTTAACTGAAGCAAACATAAAAGTACATTGAAGTTAGTGCCACGTAGACCAGTACTTATGATACTTAGAATAAGCTGCTGCATTAAAGATGCATGCAAAAACACTGTAATTTAATTAGAATATTCTTTTAATAGGTAAGTTAAAAAAAGGACCAATACAACCACTGACAATTATATTGATCCTAGATATTTTTTAGTAGAGTTAACGTAATCGTTTAAATAGCTTTAATGCATTTTCACGATTTATATCTGCTTGTTGAGTATCTTGATAATTTGGATATGAATCAAGATCACGCGCAAAAGATGAACTTACAGGTACTGATGCATGAGGGAAATCACTGCCATACAAAATGTGGTCTTGTTGTGCGAAGCTTAACAAGGTTTGTATAGCAACATGTCCGCTTGATAATGCTGTATCAAAGTAGAATTGACGTAAATCATCTAAAATCTCATTCTTTGTCACTGATGCATTGAGAGTAGGATAAAGCTCTGCCACTCGGTTTGCAATGAAGGGTAAAAAGCCGCCAGCATGTGATAAAATTACTTTAACATTTCTGTATTTACGTAAAATACCATTTACTACCATATGCACTGCAGTACGGGTCGTATCAAATGGATAATCAATTAAAGGGCTTGGTAAACCCGTTAACGGATCAATAGATTTGGATGGATGTATGAAAACAACTGCATGTCGGGAATCTAGTTCTTTCCAAATAGGTTCTAAACTTTCATCACCTAGATATAAGCCATGATAATTGGAAAATAATACAACACCATCAGCGTTCAGTTCATCAAATCCATATTTAATTTCATTAAGAGAAGCATCAATATCTGGTAATGGTACAGTAATAAAATGACCAAAACGTGATGGATTTTTTTGAACAAGTTCTGCAATATACTCATTAACATGACGCCCCATATCTGAAGCTTCTTTACCTTCCCAACTCATAACACTTGGAGCTGAAAGAGATAGCACACCTGTTTGAATATCATTGTCATCCATAAATTTTAAAGCAGATTCTGGAGACCAGTCAGGAATACGCCAACCTGATGGATCACCGCCTTGTTTAATAAGTGCATTCTTCCAAAAAGATGGAATAAGATGTTGATGTACATCAATACGATTAAAGTTTTTCATTTCTTAATTACACTCTGTTCTTTATCTTGGTGTTTTAAGTATAAAACCATGATCTGATGTGATAAATTATTGAAATGGATAATCAGTTTAAACAAAAATTTTCTAATGGATATATTTCGGAGTATGACCGTATTTGTTCGGTCAGTTGAGCTAGGCTCTTTTTCAGCGGCTGGAGATGCTTTAAATATGTCTCCTCAGCTTGTGGGGAAATATGTTTTTGCACTTGAAAAGCATTTAGGCGTTAAGTTATTAAATAGAACAACAAGAAGTCAAAGCCTTACAGATATTGGTTTAAATTATTATGAAAATGCTAAGCGTATTTTATCTGATTTACATCAAACTGAATCTCAAGTAGCAGATAATCGGCAAGTCCCTAAGGGGAATTTACGTATAAGTGCACCTGTACTATTTGGAGTACATGCATTAACACCAGTTTTACCAGAATATCTTTCTCAAAATCCTGAAGTATCAATTGAGCTTTCTTTATCAAATAAATATGTAGATATTGTTGAAGATGGATTTGATATTGTTTTTAGAACAGGGGACTTAGCTGATAGTACTCTAATAGCTAGGGCTTTGAAAAAACGAGAAATGGTATTATGTGCTTCTCCGAGTCTAATAGAAAAAATTGGTGAAATAAAAAATCCAAAAGATTTGATAAAAGCTCCTTGCATTGCATTTACACCTCAAACTTTAAAAAAACCATGGGTTTTCTATGATGTAGATGGAAACAAAGAATCTATTTTAGTTTCAGGTCCATTAACTATAGATAATGGTGATGCATTATTGTTAGCAGCAAGATCTGGTTTAGGCATTATTTTACAGGCTCACAAATTAGTTGAAGATGACTTAAAAAATGGAAGCTTAATAAAGTTATTACCAGACCACTCTATTCCGGAGAAGCCATTTTATTTGGTATATCAGAGAGATAAACACATTACGCCAAAACTTAAAAGTTTCATTGACTTTGTAATCTTAAATTTTGCTTAGTTTATTTCTTGAGAAAACCAACCCAGCTTTATTTAATAAAAACTGGTTGATTATTCAAATGCATTTTTTACAAATTATCAGGTGCAAGCCATTTAACATTATAGCTGCAATTTATGCAGGAAACGATAGACGATATTTGCCTCATATATACAGACATTGACACCATAGCAACTCAGACTTGACTAATAGCCAAGTCGACTTGATAGCTACGATTTCTGTTTGGCTTTTTGGCGTAAGACATACAAATATAAGCTTTCTACTTTTTCACGTGCCCATGGTGTGGTACGTAAGAATCGCAACGATGACTTAACACTTGGATCTATGCAAAAACATCTAATTTCAATTTTACGACTTAGGCCTTCAAAGCCACCGTAATAATCCAATAACTCATCCAAAATGTCAGCAAGTTTTTTGCCGTGTAGAGGGTCATTGGAGGCGTTCATAATAGATCAACTATATTTGGGGAGAGCATCATTATAACCTGAGCTCGTTGAAAAATGAGAGGGTTAGCATTTAAGCGTAATTAACATAAAAAATTACAGCTTAACTTCCTATTGATGTGTGCTGAAATAGCAGGAGACATTCACTTGGGAGATTATAGGCAGCCGACTTGTAAAAATTTTCTGGCATTTATGGAATGAGAACTCGAAGTCATCAACATGAATTATGATCGTTGGGATTCACGTTACTGAGCTGTAGCTACAAACAGTGACTTGCGCAGCAGTGCTGCTCAGGCTACAGTCGTAGATATTCTAGTTGACTTATGTTCACCTAGAATCTAATTCACAATCAAATTTATTTTTAATAAGTAATTAAATTAATTACTTAGAGTATTAAAATAATAGCTTATAAAATATTTGGTTCATGAACCTAGCTATGAATGCATATTTTCCTACTAAAAAGGTCTTAAGAATAGACAAAATATGTCTAGGAGAGTGGTTGCAGTCCACCTCTAATTAAAAGGTGTCTACAAAATCAGTGGCTATTCAAAGTGTCCAAATTGGGGAAGATATAAAGTAGTACAGATGGTAAAAACCTGCCTAATGCAATCAGAATAAGGCTTACTTTATATTTCGTTCTCATCATGGTTGGGCAATAATATGGGCTTTCAATTAAAAAAGCCAAGTCGATTTTAGTCTGCTCAACTTGGCTAAATTATAAAATTACTTTAAGTTTTTAGTAAAGAAATCAGTTAGTTTATCGAAAGGAATTAAATCAACTCGGTCATAAAGATCAACGTGTCCGGCACCCTTGACGTAATATAGCTCTTTAGGTTCACCAGCACGTTTATAGGCATCTTCACTGAACTCTTTGGAATGTGCCTGATCGCCAGTAATAAATAGCATTGGACGAGGTGAGATGGTTTCTATGTCATTAAATGGATAGAAGTTCACAAATCTAACTTCACTTGTTAAAGCTCTATTTTGAGTTTGCTCCAAAGTTTGACCTTTAGGAATAGCTGCTCCGCGCGGTGTTCGATAAAAGTTATGAAATTCACTTACAATAGGGTCGCTATTGGCATCGACTGTTTTAGGTAAATAGTTTATCCATTGTTTTCCTTTACCTTGAAACTCTGAATAACGTTGTTCTGCTGCTGTTTCTAGCATTTTTTTACGCTGCTCAAGCGTCTGCGAGTGATTTAAACCGTTACGTGTTACAGCCCCCATATCATACATGGCAACAGTAGCAATAGCTTTTAAACGAGGATCAAGTTTTGCTGCACTGATTGCAAAGCTACCGCTACCACAAATACCTAATACACCAATACGATTACGATCAATAAAAGTTTGACTACCTAAATAATCTACCGCAGCATTAAAGGCTTCTGTATAGAGTTCGGGGGCAACTAAGTTGCGAGGTTGTCCCTCACTTTCGCCCCAGAAAGGTAAATCAATTGCTAAAGTTATAAAGCCTTGCTCTGCCAATTTCTGTGCATAAAGCATTGAGCTTTGTTCTTTCACCGCTCCCATTGGATGTCCCACAATAATTGCAGGAGCTTTAGTATTCTTATTTAAATTTTTAGGAATCACTAAATTACCGACAACATTCATGTTGTATTGATTTTTGAACGTAACTTTTTGAATCGTGACCTGACTACTTTGATAAAAGTTATCTGCATCTTTTGGCATATCTGCCGCCATTGTTGAAGTTGAAGAAAATAAGCCTATTGTGGCAATAAGGGTTGCTGTTAGAGTCGCATTACGAAATTTCTTTATATGTGATTGCATGATTCCTGCTTCCTGTAAAAAGATGATTCATGAATTTAGGGATTGAAATGAGTTTATCTATTCTTTCAGAGAAGTATTAGCCTAAAAAAACAGCATAGACTTATGAATAATATTCATTAATTAGAGGGCATAAATTTTAAGTGGTTGAAAATAATGTGTTTAAATAAAAATTATTTGATTTTTTAAAAGTGTAAGTGCTAAGAACTGCGAAAAATACGATGTTTATACTTTTATGATTCATGAATTATATACATAACTCTATTCGGCTTAAGCTACTTATTCCAGTTGATCCTTATTTTTATAATTGCTACTCCAATTTCGAGTAGAGATAGTCAATGCTTAACCCTGAAGAAAAAGAAAGCCTCGTAGAAGCTCCTGCCTACTGGAGCGGGGTTTTTGCAATGACCTTATGTGTTTTTGCCTTGATTGCATCAGAGTTTATGCCAGTGAGTTTACTGACACCGATTGCAACAGATCTGAATGTTACTGAGGGTTTGGCTGGACAAGGAATTGCAATTTCAGGTGCTTTTGCTGTCATAACAAGTTTGACGATTTCTCGCTTAGCAGGAGATATGAATCGTAAAACACTTTTGTTAGTTTTAACGGCTATTATGGCAATTTCAGGTGCAATCGTGGCACTAGCCCAAAATTATATAGTTTATATGCTAGGTCGGGCGTTGATTGGTTTGGTCATTGGTGGTTTTTGGTCGATGTCAGCCGCAATGGCAATGCGATTAGTGCCGAGCTCACAAGTACCTAAAGCATTAGCAATTTTTAACAGCGGTAATGCATTGGCAATGGTGATTGCTGCTCCTTTAGGAAGTTATCTCGGCTCAATCATCGGTTGGCGAGGTGCATTTTTATGCTTAGTTCCTGTAGCTATCATCGCTTTTATTTGGCAATGGTTGAGTTTGCCCTCAATGCCAGCTACTTCGCGTCAAACAGAAAAGCAATCATCCATTTTGGGGTTATTGCGTAATCCAGTCGTTATGATGGGTATGTTAGCGATCAGTTTATTTTTCATGGGACAGTTTTCTCTTTATACCTATGTGCGACCATTTTTAGAAACCATAACTCGGGTTGATATTTCGACCCTGTCACTTATTTTACTGGGGATTGGGGTAATGGGATTTATTGGTACTGCCGTAATTAATACGTTCTTGAAACGTCGTTTTTATGCAACTTTGATCGTTATTCCTATTATGATGGCTGTTATCGCATTGTCACTCGTATTTTTTGGAACTTGGACGATGGTAGTTGCAGTATTACTTTGTTTATGGGGGGGCTTAGCAACAGCAGCACCTGTAGGATGGTGGGGATGGTTAGCACGTACCTTACCCAATGATGCAGAAGCAGGTGGTGGGTTAATGGTGGCGGTGATTCAACTTGCAATTGCTTTAGGTTCAACACTGGGTGGAGTTTTATTTGACCATAGTGGTTACCAGATAACTTTTGTAGCCAGTGCACTTATTTTGGTTATTTCTTCTATTTTGATATCTCGTTTGACGACAAAGTAATCCAATTGAGTCGAATATTCATAAACGAATATGAATAAAGAAATAAGCATTGTCACGAGCAGAATGTTAGATTAGAGCTTATATATTTCTTTTAATAATGAACGTGGTGAGGGAATATGCCATGTTCAAATCTCTTATAGTTTTTAAGAATCATAGATTTTTTATTTTTAACTTCAATTATTTGTCCGAAGCATAACAGATTATAGAAATACGAAAATGTATGAGCAAAGAGCTAAAAGGGGATAGAGTCATGAATAGGATTAATAAATCATACGTTTCTAAGTGGTATTATTTCAATATTAACGCTTAAATTACTGAACCATAGAGGATCTATATGATTACAAAAGAGAACTATA
Source organism: Acinetobacter sp. NIPH1876 (assembly GCF_022808535.1). Taxonomy (NCBI): domain Bacteria; kingdom Pseudomonadati; phylum Pseudomonadota; class Gammaproteobacteria; order Moraxellales; family Moraxellaceae; genus Acinetobacter; species Acinetobacter sp. NIPH1876. The sequence continues at coordinate 234,479 of NZ_JALGBR010000001.1, read as the reverse complement.
ATGATCTATATGCCTTTCTGATGGTGACTCGTGAAGGTAGTTTTACTAAAGCAGCAGGTAAGCTAGGTGTTTCCCAGTCTGCTTTGAGCCATACCATTCGTGGACTGGAAGAGCGTTTAGGGATGTTGTTGCTCACTCGGACGACACGTAGCGTTTCTCCAACAGAGGCTGGTGACAAGCTAAGACAGACGATTGGAGCGAGTTTTGATCATATAGATAATGAATTATCATTACTGTCGAAACTAAGAGATACACCAGCGGGAAATGTAAGAATAAATGCAAGTCATCATGCTATCCGTTATGTGCTATTACCTAAATTAAAGCAATTAACGCAGCTTTATCCAGATATCAATATTGAGCTAACAGCAAATAATGGCATGGTTGATATTGTAGCGGAACGTTTTGATGCAGGTGTCCGTTTTGGTAGTCGGGTAGCGGAAGGAATGATTGCTGTTCGGATTAGTTCAGATGTCAGAATGGTTGTTGTGGCATCGCCTGAATACCTTGTACTAAAGGGCATCCCAGAAAAACCTCAAGATTTGATTCAACACAACTGTATTGGCTATCGATTGTCTACTCAAGGTGGATTATATCAATGGGAATTCTTGGTTGAAGGCATTGAAACTAAAATTAAAGTTTCTGGGCAATGGGTCTTTAATGATTCTGAGCTTATTGCTGATGCAGTATTAGCTGGAGAAGGCATTGCTTACATTCCTGAAGAGCTCATTCAGGACAATTTATTACAAGGGCAATTAATAAAAGTATTGGATGAGTATGCAATAGCATACCCAGGATTTCATTTGTATTATCCTCATCGTAGACAGCAGTCACCAGCTTTGAAACTTGTTATTGACACATTAAGAATAAATTAAATCATTGTTTGTGGCACATTAAGCTTATGGGAGTTCTTGTTATTTCTTTACGAAATGAGACCTTGAGGAAAACTTATTTAACTGAAGCAAATATAAAAGTGCATTTTAGAGGTATAAAGTTATAAAAACTAAAAACCAAGTTCATGAACTAAAAGATTCATACATTAAAAAAGAATATCTGTGTCTAGCATTATCTGACGTTTATTTGACATTTCTGGTTCATAGCAATCCACCGCCATTCCCCCTAAACGAGCAATACATTTATTGCAATACTGGCAAATTGGATAATCAAGCTCTGAATGATATAAGTTATGGTAAAGATAAGGATCTGCGATAAATGCACGGGCACACGATATAGCATCACTATGTCCATTAATTAAAGCATTTTCCATTACCTCTCTTGAGACAAACCCACCACTTGCAATCACAGGTATATTCAGTGCGTGTTTAAAGTGTTTTACATAGGGCATGTTATAACCTTCACCTTTTGGAGCTGACCAAGTGAGAAAGCTTTCAATCATCGGAGACATGGACAAGGCTATTTTCTTCCGAGTAGATGAAAAACCCATTCCCGAACCATGCTCTATATTTGTTTTTAAGAACCCATGATAAGAACCAGACAACATGGGTGGGACAGACTCATAATGAGCTCGACTGATCTCAATCGCATCAACTCCCTCATTTTGTAGAGCAACTGCAAAAGTCACTAACTCATCAGTGGTTGCGCCTCGTCGAAAAGCGAGAGCATCTGTACCATTTACTTTAGCCAAAATCGGAAAATCATCTCTAACACACTGACGAATGGCTTTAACAATCTGTAAGGGTAATCTCATTCTATTATCTAGATTGCCACCATATAAATCATTTCGTCGGTTGGTGTAAGGTGCTAAGAATTGGCTGATCAAATAACCATGAGCAAAATGCAATTGAATACCATCAAAACCCGCCATTTTCGCCCTAATCGCAGCTCGAACAAAATCATCAATGATTTTTGGAATTTCATTGAGTTGTAAAGCACGAGGTTTTGTACCTAATGATTGTTCCATTACGTTTGATGCAGATACCACAGGATTATCTGCATCATTTGGTCTGACTACTTGACGGCCGCCATGATTCAGTTGTGCAATTAACTTCGTTGTTTGACCTTGTGAATGGATAGCATCTACCCAAGTTTTTAAACCTGCGATTTTATTATCTGCATCAATGCTTGCCTGTTTTCCTGCTGAATGACCTTGCTTAGAAATACAAAGATTTCCAGTAAAAATTAAAGGGGTCTTTGCTTTTGCCATAGGGAGATAGAAGTCTATTAACTCATCTGTAACAAATCCTTCGGCTGTAGCTCTTGTTTCACTTGTTGCAGATTTAAAAACACGTCCAGAAACAATCATTTTACCAATCGTCAAAGGTTGATATAAAAGCTGTTCTATTTGTTTTTCACGGGGCTTATCATTGAATTGTGTCATAGAAAATTATCACTATTTGTTTTCAGTTGACTGAATCTAAATGTTATTTGAGGGTTTCTATTTCTATCGATCTTTACGCTCAAAAACTTAACTTTGATTCAATTTTAACTTTTAGAAAATCTATAATTCTTTGAAATAAAACATATTTACATCCCTGAGGTATCTAATCCTCAGAACAAAGAAGTTAGAGTGAGGATTAGAGTATCCTTCTGGATGATTGAAATACATTAACTTGAATGGAATATTCTAGCTTTAAGCATGCGATCACGATCTGGTTGCACTTTAGGGTTGAAGCAACCTACACCTAATTGACCACCAGCACTTCCAATACATAAATTACAATAATCACAAACTGGGGCCTGTGGAATCGGATGATATAGATGATGGAATAAATAAGGATTTGCGATCAAACCACGTCCTATAGAAATTGCATCTATTCGTTTTTCTCGAACAGCATTTTCCATTGAAGCTTTGTCATTAAATCCACCGCAACTAAATACAGGAATTGTGAGCGCCTTTTTAAACTCCTCAGCGTAGCTCACATTAAAGCCTTGGCGGGCAGGGTAATTATGGTTGAGAAATGGTTCAAAAAATATTGCAATAACACGCATAAACAAACGCTGCCATAATGGGAATGTGGAAGCCATGCCGACCTGAGTTTGTCTTTTTATAAAACCAGACCATTTTCCAGACAATGTACTTGGGATTGTGGAAAAATGTCCTCGAGTAATTTCAATTGCATCTAAACCCTCATTTTCAAGTTGCTTCGCCAACATGATTTGATCTTCAACTTTAACTCCGCCTGGACGATCATCGCATCCGTTTAGCTTCGCAATAATTGGATAATTAGGGCCAACTCTTTCCCGAACAGCTCTATATATTTCTAAAGCTAGATTCATGCGTTTTTCAGCATTCCCACCATACTTATCTTTCCTTCGATTAGTACCTGGCGTCAGAAACTGACTAATCAAATAACCATGAGCCATTTGAATCTGTACCCCATCGCAACCTGCTTTTTGAGCTCTTTCTGCGGCATCTGCATAAGACTTAATTAAATCAGGAAATTCTTCTAGTTTTAAGGAGCGAGAAATTCCCAATAAAGTAGGGTGTAAACGACCAGTAGATGTAACGGGATAATCAGTGATACCTTCAGCAGGTGAACGCATTTGAGATCCACCGTGATTGATCTGAGCGATTAGCTTTGTTCCATATAGGTGGCACATATCAGCTAGTTTCTTCATCCCCAAAATTTTATCATCATGATCTAAAGCTAACTGTTTACCACCAGATTTTCCTTGCCAAGAAACAAAAATATTTCCTGTAATGATTAAAGGTAATTTAGACTCCGCCATAGGTCGATAAAATTCTAATATTTCATCAGTCATAAATCCTTCGTCAGTGGCTAGAGTCTCATGAGTTGCTGTTTTAAATACTCGTCCTGAAACTTTCAGAGACCCAAAGTAAATTGGATTTTCTAATATAAAATTTGAAGACATTTCTTTGACTTCCTTAAAATATGATCGTTCTAATTACCCAGAAATAGCAGTGCCAACAGATTAATGAGTTACACTATTTCTGAAGATTGGAAATATTTAAATTAATCATATATATGCATGGCTTTTAATTTCATCACATACAATTTTCAATTCAATATCACTAAAACGTCGAATTTCAGACTCAGCATGCTTTGCAAGCATGTTGCCAATTAAGGGGACATTCACTTTAACTTCCCAGTCAATAGTGATTGTCAATTTTCCATTTTCTATTGAATAACGTGCTTGGTTATTAAAACTACTTGGCATATTCATTTGAAAAGTGGATTTGCAGACTAAATGCTCAATATCCCAATGATCTTCGCGAACAAGTTTGAATGCTCCATTTAAGAACTTTCTTGCCATTTCTGGGATATTTACATCTAGATTTTGGGACCGTTTAAGGTAATATTTTGAACCAGTAAATTCTTTATTGAGTATCTCTAAATTTTCACACGGTACTTTTGAGCAGACACTTAGATGAAACTTTTGATTTGACAGTATTTTTTGGGCCTCTGCCCATGTGCAGGGTACTAACTCCTGTTTTACCGTAAAGCGATGTGCCATTTCCTAACTCCTTTAAGGCTGGGTAGACGTACTGTTCATACACAACATCATCAATGAAATTAAGTTATAAGGCTTGATGGGAAATGCCAAAGAATTGATACTTTGCGCCAAAATATAAAAATGAGTAAAGCTTTTAGGAATCAATTATTTTTACGGTTTTATAAATGATAATTTTAAATAATTGATTTATTAAAATTTAATATACTAGGGTTTTTATATTTCAACAAAAATAGTCTGTAGTATTTATTGATTTACACTTACTTGACACCTCAAAGAAAACTATTTGATACTTTGTGCCATATTGGAATGAAACGAGATTATTGGATTGAATAAGCCGTTACATAGTAGAAAGATTCCCGAAACATATGTTCGATTATTGTTTCAATATCTTGAGGCACAAGGTCATGATGCAGAAAAAATTCTTGGCGAACCTTGGCCTGTAGCCGATTCAAGCGGCTTAGGTGGGATAGATGTTGATCATTGGGAAGAGTTGCTTGTTATTGCAAGGGAATATCTGAATGATCCTTTAATAGGTTTACATGTTGGTCAAACGATTACAGCACAACATCTTGGAATTTTAGGTTCTGTTTTTCTAGCTTGTGAAAATCTTGGAGCAGTCTTAGAGCGTTTTGAACGTTACCACCGTCTTTTATATGATGTTGTTCCCGCATCTGTCCAGATGCATACTGACTATGTAGAAATTTCATGGGAGGTTCAAGATTACCAAGTCAATAGCTTATCTGATGAAACTGGTTGGGCCGTGATAATCCAGTTTTGTCGTAATCTAATAGAGGGTCAAGATAAATTAAAAGCTGTCCATTTTATTCATAAGCAACCAACAGATATTAAGCCATATGAAGATTATTTTGGGTGTCCTGTTTTATTTGAACAGCCTGTACCGCTTATGCGCTTTGATATGGAAATGCTAACTATACCACTTAAAAACTCTGATGCGACTTTAGTTGCGATACTAGAGAAGCATGCGGACACTTTACTTGCAAGTTTGCCACATAATGAAGAAATTATTGAACAAGTTCGAAAGCAAATCGCTTACTTGATACCTCAAGGTGAGCCTGATGTAAAACAACTTATAGAAATACTAAATTACTCACGTCGGACTTTTCAAAGACGTTTAAAAGAGGCGGGAACGACCTTTAGAAAGGAGTTAAATCTTGTACGATATGAGTTGGCAAAATCTTATCTAAGAGATCAACGATTACAAATTGTAGAAATAGCATTGTTGTTAGGTTATGCAGAGCATAGTCCATTTACTAGAGCTTTCAAAGAATGGTCTGGTAAAACTCCACAGCAAGTAAGAGATGAGATGAAAATTAAGTTTAGAGAATAATATTAATTATCCTTGGCGAGAAGTTATCATAAATCTAGTCTATATCAATATTAATGAACAAAATGCTAGGTGTTATTTATTTAACATAATATACATTATGCGAAATAATTTAATTATCAATAATATGATGCTTAGCAACTAATGTAATTACCATTTTCCAGCTATCCCAATGTCTGTTGACATACATTAGAAAGTTACACACAATGCTATTCACTATATAAATATGCATATATCAATAAAAATGCCTTCGATTTATCAGTTAAAACCAGCATTTCAGAATTTACTTCGCCCATTTGTACAATGGCTTTACTCTAAAAAGATTACAGCGAATCAAGTTACGCTTTTAGCAATGTTAATCTCTGTCGCTTTAGCAATTGCACTTTACAGTCTGCATCTTTACCAACAACCTTTAATCCTATTTTTATTCTTTCCTATATGGATGTTGGTTCGCATGGGTTTTAATGCAATTGATGGCATGCTCGCGCGTGAATTTAATCAACAATCAAAACTTGGCGCATATTTAAATGAAATCTGTGATGTCATCTCCGATTCAGCGCTTTATCTATGTTTTTTAGGTTTAGCTTTCATCAACCCATTCCTGTTGGGTTTAGTTGTCTTTCTAGCGATTCTGAGTGAATATGCTGGTGTTATGGCGCCATTAATTGGTCAGGAACGCCGTTATGATGGTCCTATGGGTAAAAGTGATCGTGCATTTTGGTTTAGTTTAATTGCTTTATGTGTCAGTTTCAGCCCTTATTTAATAGAAAATAATTACACAAATTCAATAATTTACTTCTGCAATGGGCTGCTTGTTCTTATTGCAACGCTATTGGTTTTGACAATTTATAACCGTATTAAAAATAGTATTCAACTTTAAGGAAAATTAGATGAAAAGCTCACAAAAACATGTATTTACCAGTCATGATGATACCCAATTAGCCTATCAACATTGGCCAGCAGCTACAGAAAAAGAGACAAAAAAAGCAATTATCTTATTTCATCGTGGTCATGAACACTCTGGACGTATGGCACATTTGGTCAATGAACTCAATCTACCAGAATTTGATTTCTTTGCATGGGATGCTCGTGGGCATGGCCAATCACCAGGTTTACGTGGCGATGCACCAAGTTTCTCTGCATGTGTGAAAGATATTCAATATTTTGTACAACATATTGAATCGACATATAACATCGTATCAACCAATATCGCCGTCATTGGTCAAAGCGTTGGCGCAGTTTTAGCAGCCACATGGGTACATGATTATGCACCAAAAATCAGAGCCTTATGCTTAGCTTCACCCGCGTTTGATATCAAACTTTATGTCCCATTTGCAAAAGCAGGTTTAACTGTTTTAAGCAAACTCAAAGGTAATTTCTTTATTACCAGTTATGTAAAAGCCAATATGCTGACACATGATGCTGAACGCGCGAAAACTTATGATACAGATCCTCAAATTGCCAAAGCCATTTCTGTACGAATGCTTTTGGGCTTATATGCAGCATCTGAACGTATCGTCAATGATGCACAAAATATCTTTGTTCCTACTCAAGTTTTAAGTTCTGGGTCGGACTTTGTGGTATTTCGAAAACCACAACAGCAGTTTTATGCAAAGCTTCCTCATCCACGAAAAGAGTTCCATGTACTAGATGGTTTTTATCACGATACTTTAGGTGAAAAAGACCGCTATATTGCAATCGAAAAAATCCGTCGTTTTATCTTACAAAGCTTTGCTGAAGATTATCAGGCACCAGATGTACTCAATGCCGATAAAATTGGTACAAGTTGTGCGACGGCTGAACAACTGAGTAGCCCACTTCCCGCTTCTTCCATCAAAAATCTATTCTGGAATTTAACCAAACGTAATTTAAAGCTCGGTAGTAAATTCTCACATGGCTTAAAAATTGGTGAAGATACGGGTTATGACTCAGGCAGCACTTTAGATTTTGTTTATCGAAATCAGGGTGAAAGTAAAAATATTCTTGGAAATATTATCGATCAGCAATATTTAAATGCGATTGGTTGGCGTGGAATTCGTGTGCGTAAACAACATATTGAGCAGTTATTGGCAAAATATGCGAAAGCACTGACCAAGCAACGAAAAGATGTTCGCATCCTTGATATTGCAGCGGGTCATGGCCGTTATATTCTAGATGCTGTAAGTGAACTTGCAACACCACCAAAATCAGTGCTCTTAAGAGATTATAGTCAATTAAATGTTGATTCTGGTTCTGCATTAATTCAGCAAAGAAATCTTGAAAACATTGCTCAGTTTGAATTAGGTGATGCCTTTGATACAGCATCACTAGCCAAAGTTAAACCAAAACCAAATTTAGTCATTGTTTCCGGGCTTTATGAACTATTTAGCGATAACGATTTATTAAGACAATCACTCTCTGGTATTCATCAAGCGATGCTACAAGGTGGCTTCCTGATTTACACGGGACAAATTTGGCATCCACAACAAGAGTTTATTGCACGTGCGCTTACCTCACATCGTCAAGGTGATGCTTGGGTGATGCGGTTACGCTCGCAAGCCGAAATGGATGCACTTGTTGAACAAGCAGGCTTTAAAAAAGTGGACCAATGTATTGATGAATTTGGAATTTTTACAGTTTCGGTTGCTCAAAAAATTTAAATAAAGACTTTGTATGCAAAATAATATTCTAGATCGTCAACCAGGTACTTGGAAATGGGGACTACTCTGCCTAGTCCTTTTAGCGCCCTTTTTCTTTTTAACCTATGGTTTTGCAAATCAATATGCATCCAGCCTCAGCAATGTTCCAAGTATAGTGTTTGCTTGGGAACATCATATCCCGCTTTGGGCATGGACCATTGTGCCGTATTGGTCGATTGACCTTTTTTATGGTTTGTCGTTATTGTTATGTTGGAATAGATTTGAATTAAAACAACATTCGCTTAGGCTATTTGCAGCCCAGATTATTTCGATCAGTTGTTTTTTAATCTTTCCGTTAAAATTCAGTTTTGAACGTGCTGAATTACATGGTTTCTTTGGATTATGGTTTGATGTATTGATGGGTTTTGATAAACCCTTTAATCAAGCACCTTCATTACACATTGTTTTATTAGTCATTCTCTGGGATTTTTACCGTCGGCATATCAAAGCAAACTACCGTTGGCTGGTAAATCTGTGGTCTTTTCTGATAGGACTCTCTGTCTTAACCACATGGCAACATCACTTTATTGATATTCCTTTGGGGCTATTGGTTGGTGCATTCTGTTTATGGCTATTTCCACTCACGGTTAAAGCACCTTATCAAAAAAATGGCTTACAACAATTGACGAGCAAACATTTAAAATTAGGGTGTTTTTATTTGATTGGAGCCTTAGTTTGTATAACCCCCGCATTTTTATTCAAAGGTACGTGGCTATGGATGTTATATCCAGCGATCAGTCTTTTCTTAGTCGCTTTAGCATACTTTTTGGTTAGACCACATTTTTTCCAAAAGCAAGAGAACGGTCAATTGACTGTCGCTGCATGGTTATGTGAATACCTCAGAGGAAGCTGTTGGCTTGATTCAAAAGTCACGACCTTGGATCGTTTTGAGTGAGACACATATTGCTGAAATTAAACATTTCCAACAGCTGCTCACTCAGGAGAAGCAGCTATGAGAATGAATTTTGTCGTAGTGAGCCAATTGCTCAAGCAAAGTCAGAGTATTTTAAAGTCAGGATATTTAGCCTTTGTTTTATCAATCATTACCTTATCTTTATTTTCGAAAATGCAAATATTGATTCCTCTTTTACTTGTTACTGGGCTACTGGCGATTCACCATTATCTATTTATTCGGATTGAATTTGATCGTGGCCTGTTACAGCATATGGTTGACCAACCTGAGGACGTAGAAAGTCTTACTCAGCAATTGGATCAATCATTGTTAAATTTAAAGTTGATTCCATCTAGTAAAACGGGTCGTGATTGGTCGATACGCTTCAAAGGCTGTTTAAGACTGTTAAAAATACAGATCGTCATTGTCTTAATACAGTATTCTGTATTTATTGTACTTTTTTATAAATTAGCGCATAGATGAAGGTTGAATGAAAAAGAATATAATTACGCAATCCGTTGCTCGTTTTATCGCATTTCTTACCCGTCGTGGTGCACGCTTGTTAACTGGCGCACGAAGTTTATGGGTCGGCTGTGAACCTGAACTTAAGCAACGGATCTATTATGCCAACCATAATAGCCATATTGATTTCATTTTATTATGGTCTTCTTTACCCACTCACATCCGTCGCAAAACACGACCAATTGCAGCATCAGATTATTGGCTTAAAGATGGACTTAGACGCTTTTTGATTCAAGATACTTTTTCAGGTGTTACCATTCAACGTAACCGTAGTGATCAGCAAGATCCATTACAGCCAGTAAAAGATGTCTTGGCAGAAGGCTATTCCATTATTTTCTTCCCTGAAGGGACACGTAATTTAAATGATGATGTCGAAATGCTGCAATTTAAAAGTGGTCTTTATCATCTCAGCCAACAATTCCCTGACGTTGAAGTTGTGCCAGTTTGGATTTCTAATTTAAAACGAGTCATGCCTAAAGGCGCATTTATCCCCTTGCCTCTACTCTCGACGGTCATCTTTGGTGAACCCTTAGCACTTGATCAACTCACGGGCAAAGATCAATTCTTGCAGCATGCTCAGCAGCAATTATTGAAATTAAAAGAGGCCGAGAACCAATGAGTTTAGACAACCTACAACAAACTTATCTATTGTTTGGCATCTTTGCAGTCATTTTGATTATTGCCTCAAGTATTGGCTTTATCCTCAAACAAAAGGCAGTTGCAACCCCTTCTCCTGTTATTGATAACCTGAATGCGCGTATCAATGCGTGGTGGATCATGCTAATAGTCTTGGCAGCCGCCATTCTATTGGGAAAAACTGCTTTTATTGTCTTGTTTGGCCTTATTTCATTTTTTGCATTACGTGAATTTATTAGTTTACTACCAACACGGCGTGGCGACTATCTGCCATTGCTGATTGCGTTCTACTTTGTTATTCCCTATCAATACTATTTGGTCTATACCAATTGGTATGGGTTGTTTTCGATTTTCATTCCGCTGTATGTGTTCTTGCTCATCCCCATCGCCAGTTTAAAGCTGGAAGATACCACACACTTCTTGGAACGCAGTGCCAAAATCCAATGGGGGCTTATGGTGAGTGTGTTCTGTATCTCACATGTCCCAGCCCTGTTAAATCTGGATTTACCCCAATTTAAAGGGGAAAAAATTTGGTTGGCGATTTGGCTAATTATGGTGGTGCAAGCCTCGGATGTGCTGCAATATGTATGCGGCAAACTTTTTGGAAAGCATAAAGTAGCCCCTACGCTTTCCCCATCAAAAACCGTAGAAGGACTGATTGGCGGTATTGTTCTCGCAACCGCACTCGGTGTATTAATGTCATCCCTAACCCCATTTAATTACTGGCAAGCGGCTCTGATTGGCTTGATTGTTTGTATTTTTGGTTTCTTTGGTGGACTGGTCATGTCTGCGATCAAACGCGATCGTGGCGTGAAAGATTGGGGACAGCTTATTCAAGGTCACGGCGGTATGTTAGATCGTATCGACTCGATCTGTTTCTCTGCGCCAATTTTTTTCCATATCCTTCGATATTGGTGGAGCTAATCTCTATGAAGAAAGTCGACCAATGCTGACTTCACGGAAAAACTTAGGCGTTACATTGGTCCACTTTTTAAATGCCCGTGAAAAATGGGAAATATCGGCATAGCCTAAACGCTCTGCAATTTGCTCAATCGAAAGCTTGGGCTGTTTTAATAACTGCTCCGCCTGATTCCTGCGTACTTCGGCCACAAGACTCTGGAAAGACGTTTGTTTATTGCTTAACTGTCGCTGTAGGGTACGCTCCGAGAGATGGAGTTTTTCAGCAACCTGTTTCAGCGATAAGAAGCCAACATCTTCATCATATAGCAAGGCTTTGACCTGTGAATCCAAGCGATTTTTTTGATCCCTTTTCAGCGCAAGCTTATCAGCATCTTGCTCACATTGTTGTTTGCTGAGCCGAGCTAATAATGCATCTGCAGTTTTTAGTGGAAGTGATAGCAATGCCTTATGGAAGCTTAAACAATCTTTTTCACACTCAAAACTGATATTTGAATGATTGAATTTTTGAGTGTTCTTATAAAAATCTGGTTTGTCTTGTTGGAACTTAAAGAGGATTCCAAGTTTATTTTGGGCTAAATTTTCCAAAATTTGTGAAAAACCCAAGATCAAAAACATCATTCCATGTCGATTTAACTTGAATTTTTGCGAAGGTTGGTTGAAATACAAATAAGCCAAGTCACCTTCTATCTTTAATTTAGGTTTAAACACAGAACAATGTAAGCCAATAAATTGCTCTAGAATCTTGATTGCATCACCTAATGTTTCAGAAGCAGTTGCAGCAATGCCGACATGACCATAGCAAGAGACTCGCATTTCCTCTGCAAGATAAAGACTAATCGCAGGTTCATGCGTCAGTAAAGCTGCTTTATCCAATAAATGATTGAAGATATCGAAATCTACATACCAAAACGGCGCATTTAAAGTATGTGCAGAAATCCCTGTTCCAGACAAAAGTTGTTCTGAAGATACATTCCATTTTTGTATGACATCTACTAATAGATTGACATAAGTACCGGGTAATTCTGGATTCATGCAGTCTCCATGAAACAGTGAAAATTTGGCGTAAAATGGTAAATATTGGCGGTTAATGAACTATGACATCTTTCTCGGTTTAAGCATAGTAGCTCTATCAAAAAACTCAGATTTTAAACTGGTGAAATCATGCATATTTTGATCGTTCATGCACATCCTGAACAGCAGTCATTTACCTCTGCGCTTAAGAATACAGCACAGCAAACCTTTGAACAGCAAGGTCATACTGTCGAGGTTTCCGATCTCTATGAAATGAACTTTAACCCTGTTGCTTCTAAAGATGATTTTGGCAGCCTGAACCAACCGGATTATTTTAATTATGCTTTGGAACAGCGTCATGCATTTAAACAGCAGCAATTTTCAGCAGATATTCAAGCGGAAATTGAAAAAGTTCAACGTGCTGATCTGGTTATTTTTAGCTTTCCTTTGTATTGGACCTCTGTACCAGCCATTTTAAAGGGTTGGATTGACCGTGTATTTGTCTCTGGTCTCTTTTACGGCGGCAAACGTTTTTATAACCATGGTGGTATGACAGGAAAAAAAGCCATGTTATGTTTAACACTCGGTGGCCGTGAACATATGTTTGGTGAAGGTTCTGTACATGGGCCGATAGAGCATTATTTATCATCGTTGCAACGTGGCACACTTGCCTATGTCGGCTTTGAGGTACTGCCTCCATTTATTGCTTATCATGTGCCTTATATCAGCCAACAAGATAGACAAAAGATTGTGATTGATTTCGAACATTACTTGCAAAACATAGATGATTTACAAGCCTTAGCATTCCCGTTACTGGAAAATTTTGACGATAGAATGAATCCACTGTAATAAAAAACGATAAGGCTCTAGACTAAGAACCTTATCGTTTTATCTGTTAGAACTTCATTTCAATGCCTGCTTTGATGGTACGTCCTGGGATCGGCATACCAATTACCGTACCAGGATCAAAGTTATAGCGATTTGTTAAGTTATCGACATTAAATGACAAGGCAACATTTGGACTCCACTTATAGCTTGCAAACAGATCAATTAAAGTTTCAGAAGAAATTTCAGTCACAGCTCGTCCACTTACACCTGTACCGGCCAACCAACCTTTAGGGTTTGTCTTTTCCGAGTGGTACTTAGCACGAGCACCGACCACAAGTTTATTTTCAAATAGGTTTTTGCCTACCGTAATATTAAAAATCTTTCGCGGTGGCAGACGGGTAGAAATCAGACTCCAAGAATCACCCACTTCATTACACTCTGATTTATTTGCAGGACAGACTTTAGGTGCTTGATACAAGGTTCCATTCAAACTGGCAAAGAAACTCGGATGATTATAGGAAAGATCAAACTCCAAGCCCTTCATTACAACTTGATTGTAATTGACGAATGTATAAGAGCTTGTATAGGGAAGAATAAAGTCAGGTGTAATTGGGTTCGGAATATCCTTTCTTTGCACGCCCTGTGTCAGAAAATCTTTCGTCTGATTACGGAAATAATTCAGGTTAAATTTCAAATGGTCATCTTGAGCAAACACGTTGTCACGCTCACCGATAAATCCTAACTCAATAAGACGTGAATTTTCAGGTTTAACCGGCAGGTCTGGATCATAACTAAAGGTTTGACCTGAAACAGTTGATTCAAACAGACTTGGGCTACGATGTGTATTGGAGAGTTTTCCATAAAGATCAATACCGTCCCATAACTTATAGTTGAGTTGGGACATCCAATCGATATTTCCTCCAAAGTCACGTACAGCATAACCCTTGTTATTTAAATCTGAATGCGCCACAGGTGTCATTGGTCGATACTGATCACCATAGTCTTCCACTTTGGCTTTATGCCATTTACTCCCTAAACTTAAACTAAAGTCATTAAAAACATAGTCGCCATTGAGGAAAACTGAGGACTCTTTGCGTAATCCATCCCGTGCAATTTCATGATCAACTAGATGGCGCGGCTTCATACGCTGTTCATCGTAGGTTAAGCCATAATTCAATGTGACCTGATCAAATTTACTGGTATTTTCTAGATTCAGACCACTACGATAATCTTGGAAACTCCCCCAGTATTGATCTCCATAACTGGAATTCTTCATCCCAATCATGCCATTGTGCTGGCGATATTTAGCGTTGGTATGCCAAACACCTAATTCGAGATCTACCAAAGAGTTATGTTTCGGCTTATAAGTATAACTGGTACTGAATGCATTAACGGCTGCTGAACCTAAAGACCACTGCGGCATGGTATAAGCACCTTCTATATATTTAGGCTCAACATACTCGTCATCGATATATCCATATGGTGGTGAGTTAGGGTCAATCACTTTAGATCGATTCCAATAAAAAGCCATGACTTCACCCGCTTTTTGGACATGACGACGTAAATTTACTTCGACACGATGTTCATCAGTGATATTCATTCCAGCTTTAATAATGCCTGAATCACTTTGATAACTGGTATTCACCACCTCTTGACCTGGACCAACATCGACAATATCCCGCTTTTCGTAATACTCAATGCCATGTTTTCCAGCATAGTAATTACCAACTTCTCGCTTACTATAAGCAGCGACTAAGTCAAACATATCGTTCCGATAAGCCAGTGCCAATGTGCCAGCACCATTTTGAAAATTGTTAGATGAAATTTTATTGTGCAGCAAATAAGACATTTGCTCCTTTTCATTGTCTGAGGTTTGTGGTGTTCTGTTATTGTTATAAAAGCTTCCTTTGAGCATGACACCGGCATTTTGATTTGGCAATAAAATATCATTGGCACTTAGGGTTCGCATTTTTACAATCCCTCCAATTCCACCTACGCTAAACTTAGCCCGAGATGCACCTTTTTCAACCTCGATTTGGCTGATCAAATCCATATCGATATAAGTACGGTCACTCTCGCCCTGATAACCTCGGAAGGTATGACTGGACTGTAAACTACCGTCAATGATCACTGGAACACGCCCTTCACCCTGCATGCCACGGATTCCAATATCTATTGCACCTGCCTCATTACGTAAGCTGTTGACCTGTACACCTGCAATATCGGAAAACACATCCCCATTAAGCCCCACTGATACAAAAACAGTGTATGAGTATTGCTAATGTTTGCTTTTTAAATTTCATTGGAAGATCCACACTGAGTAATGATTTTCATTTTCAATAATCATTACCCAGTGATTTCCAAAAATATGACATTAAATTTCAATTTTTTCTGCTCGGCTCCATATCCACAGTACGAAAACAAATAAAATAAACATGAAAGTTAACTTGATGTGCAAATGCAAAGATGAAAGTATCAAGCTGATCAAAATTAAAACAATCGTTAATGTCATCATATATTTACGTAAACGGGAAATGGATTTAAATCCACCCGTATATTGGGTAAGCAGCAGATGGATGTAACGATTTTGATGAATCCAGCAATGCAATTTTGCAGAACCTTTAGCAGCAAAAAAGGTAGCGAGGAATAAGAAATCAAAAGTAGGCACGCCAGGTAATACGATACCCAGCACTGCCAAAATTAGACAAATAATGGTTAGAGCGATATACACTCCACGCATGATGATCGATGCATGGAGTTTTTCTTTTTGCGGTGCGTGTAAAGTATCTACATCACTGCAATCTGTACTTTTCGCCTTATACCTTATAGAAGCATTTTTTGGCATAGGGTTGCTGCTTAATCAATATTTTTCAGCAAGCTGCCAAAGTAATCAAATGCCTGTTTGGCTCCTAAAATAACTTGATCTTGTTCACTCTCACTCAATTGAGCAGTATCCAATTCAGTAATGAAGTGCTTCCATACCCTTGCTCGACCTTCTGGATATGCAGCCAAATTACGTGCCCCAAACTCAGCAGTTAGTCCTAAAAGCTGTTGTGCTTGTTTAAATAAAAATGCTGCACCTAAAGTTGAACCTTCCGAGACATAAATCCAGCCTAAAGCTTCAGGAAAGCCAACCTTTTCAGTAAGTAATTCTTGAGCTTCAGGTTTGAGCTGTAGGTCATAAAGATCCAATAAGGCTGCTTGAGATCGCCCTCTGATATCCAAATCTGAAATAAGCGCTGAAACCTCAGGGTGCCGGAATAAATATTCTACATTTTGCTGAAAATAATATTGAGCCAAGGTAAATTTTGCATAACGCTCTGTATCAGCAAATACTTGAGCTTTCTCCATCAAAAGATGCATCTGTTGATGCTGGCTGGCGGTTTCAATTTTTAACCGTGATGCAAGCTGATTGAGGACGAATGAAGTTGCCATAAGATTTCTCCAGTTATTTAGGTTTAACTGTATTACCCGTCCAAAGCCAAAAAGCTGACAGCAATTTTCAATTATTTTTCTGCTTTTTCATTTTTAGCCTGAATTGTAATGACATGATCGCCAAAATGTCGTTGCATACGAATCGGATAGCTTAATTCCAAAGCGGACTGCAACTGCGTCAAGTTATTGACAGGATAAGAACCAGAGACCTTTAATGATTTCAATTGAGGGTCGAGATCAACATATTGATGCTGATAACGCCCAATCTCTTGCAATAACTGCTCTATAGGCATTTCAAATGCCATAATCATCTGATTTTTCCAAACCAATACATTCGGATCAAGCTGCCCCAATGCTTTAAAGTCTGTTCTATCAAAACATAACTGCTCACCTGCCCGCACAACTGTCATTTTTTTAGATTGATTCAAAGTAACCTTGACCGCACTTTCAATCACAGCTAAACAGGTTTGCAGTTGTTTATTTTTGAGGTACTGCACATTAAAAATTGTTCCCAGTGCTTGTAAATGCGCATTTTCAGTCTCGACAAAAAAGGGACGATGGTTTTGAGTCTCTTTCGCAGTATGAATCTGTATTTCGCCATAGTGTAATTTTAGCGTCCGTTGATGTGGTGTATAGCGAACATCAAGTGCTGTATCTGTATTTAATTGAAGTTCTGTTCCATCCTCAAGTGTCACATTCTTCTGTTGACCAATGGCCGTACTGTAATCTGAAAACCACAAATATTTATAATCAGAATTCCATGCAATGATACTGCCCAGACACGCAATACAGGCCACGACAAGATGTTTGCTCCACTGAAACTGTGCAGCTTGATTGCCTTTTTTTATGATTTCATGGCCATTTTCAGGAAAATACTCAAAACTGCTCAGTAAATACTCAGCTTTAAGCCATGCGGTTTGATGTGCTTCGCTTTGATTTTTCCACGCTTCAAATTTGACCTGTTGAGCCTCGGTTAATGCTGATGCCTGAATCAGCACAATCCATTCAGCGGCCTCTTTTAAGATTTGTGTTTGAGACATGTCAATCTCAATCCATGATCGCTAAACATTGAGTCAGTACTGCAACCAAATCTCGCATAACCGTTCGTGTACAAATATTCAAACGATTCGCAATCTCTTGCTGGGTAAGCCCTTCAAGTTGTGACCAGATAAACACCTGCTGTTGACGTTCAGGCATTTGATTTAACAGTTGGTTGATCAAGCATAATGATTCAATTGCAGATATTTTTTGTTCAGGACTAATCTCATCATACTCAGGTCGACTACTTAGTGCTTCCAAATAAGCTTTTTCTATCGACTTGCGCTGGTACCAATTAATTAATATACCTTTGGCAACTGTGGTTAACAACGCACGCGGCTGATCAAAATACAATTGATCTTTACGTTTCAAAATACGAATAAATGTATCGTGAGCTAAATCTGCAGCATCTTCACTTTGATTGAGACGTCGTTTCAACCATTGATACAACCAAGAATGATGTTGACGATAGAGCGTATTGATTGGATCAGACATTTTCAAAGGATAATGAGAATCATTAATAATATGTTAACAAAAAATAAGAAAATGATCACCTCTGTTTTGCACCGTAATCTCTATACATCTGATGATTAATTGAATTTTTAAAACTAATTTTTACAATACTCAAAAGACAGCCACGCCGCTTCTTCTTCATCCTTAAAACCAGTCTCGCTTATCCTTCGACAATTACAGCATTTCCTCTAAGCGTTTCAGGCCTCAACAAAACACGGCTATGCAAACGTTTTCTTGCCTGCATTACGGCCCATTTTCATATGAAACGTCAATGAATCGTCATAAAGATGACACTGAGCTGTCACACGGTCTGTCTAGTGTGTTGACATCTTTGTTATGGATGAAGCAAATGTTGAAAAAAACCAAACGATGGTTGGCATGTGTTTATGTTTTCCCCTTTCTATTCGCACTCACCGCGTGTAATGACTCAAACGACGATCAGGTCGCAGCGAAACCTGATGACAGCAAAAAACCAGTCATGCGCTGTGCACCATAAGCATAAGAACAACTAGATAGGGAAAATATCGTGATTAATCGTCGTCAATTTTTAGCAAATACACTTAAAACAGGTTTTGGCGCTGCCGCTTTGACCACCTTTCCAGCCAGCATTCAAAAAGCTTTAGCCATTCCTGCCAATAATAAAACAGGTACTATTCAAGATGTAGAGCATGTCGTGATCCTCATGCAGGAAAACCGCTCATTTGACCATTATTTTGGGACCTTAAAAGGCGTTCGTGGTTTTGCCGATCGTTTCACCATTCCTTTGCAAAATGGACGTACCGTTTGGCAGCAACAACGCAGTAATGGCGCATTATTAACACCCTTCCATTTAGATGGCTCAAGCAATAATGCTCAACGCGCACCTGGTACCAATCACACTTGGGTAGATAGCCAAAAAGCATGGGACAATGGCCGTATGTCAAACTGGCCAACCTATAAAACTGACTATGCCATGGGCTATTTCAAGGAACAGGAAATCCCTTATCAATTTGCATTGGCCAATGCATTTACCATTTGTGATGCTTATCACTGCGCTATGCATACTGGTACAGATGCCAATCGTTCATTCCATCTAACAGGAACCAATGGTGCAGTGCCGACCAGTACCGCATTTGTGAATAATGAATGGGACTGGATTGATGGCGATCCTAAAACGGTGGATGTTGGTTATACATGGAAAACCTATGCTGAACGCCTAGAAGAAGCAGGAATCAATTGGATTTGTTATCAAAATATGCCCGATGAATGGGGCGATAACATGTTAGGTGCCTTCCGCAGCTTTAGAAAAGCTAATATCGATTCGGGTTATCCAGTCTCAAGTGGTGGAGCACCCAATAGTCCTTATAACAAGGCTGCGCAAAAGTTACCTTATAAAGCCTATGATGCCACCACGGACAATGCCAAGAATCCACTTTATAAAGGCATTGCCAATACCTTACCCGGTAATAAACCTGAAGAATTCCTAGATGCATTTAAAAATGATATCAAAACTGGCAAATTGCCACAGGTATCATGGATCAATGCACCTTCCATTTACTGTGAACATCCTGGACCATCAAGTCCCGTACAAGGCTCATGGTTTATTCAAGAAATCTTAGATGCATTAACAGCCGTGCCTGAAGTTTGGAGTAAAACTGTTTTTCTGATTAATTTTGATGAAAATGATGGTTATTTTGACCATGTTCCTTCCCCATCAGCACCAACATTGCAACCAGATAATACATATGCAGGTAAATCAACCCTCAGCCCAGCGGATATGCGTCATGAATACTATGTGCATGATGCACCGCTAGGTAGTACCAGCCAACCGAATAAGGATAATGGTGTTTATGGTCCTGGTCCCCGCGTTCCCTTATTTGTGATTTCACCTTGGAGTCGTGGGGGGATTGTCAACTCTCAAGTATTTGATCATACCTCGGTATTGATGTTCCTCGAAAAGCGTTTTGGCGTTAAAGAAAGTAATATCAGTCCTTATCGCCGTACTGTATGTGGAGATCTGACCTCTGCATTTAACTTTAAAACACCGAATGAAGATGTACTGCCAACACTAAATGGTAAACAAACCCGTGAGCAAGCGGATCAATTACGTAGCTCACAACAAAAGTTACCCAATGTTCCAATTCCAAGCAATTTGCAGATGCCAATCCAAGCCAGCGGTATCCGTCGTTCTAAAGCACTCCCGTATGAACTACATACCAGTGCACGCTGCCTAAATGACGGAACAGTCAAACTGCTGTTTTCAAATACAGGGACTCAAGGTGCGGTGTTTCATGTCTACGACAAATTAAATTTAAGTCGAGTTCCACGCCGTTACATTGTAGAGGCAGGAAAAGGCCTAGATGATGTCTGGAATGTACAGAAAGACAATCAAGGCTTATACGATCTTTGGGTGATGGGACCGAATGGCTTTCATCGACATTTCAAGGGTGATCTGAACCGAAATCAAGATCTGCAAATCAATCCTGAGATTCGTGTTTGCTATGATATAGCCAACGGCAATGTGTATGTCGATCTAAACAATACGGGCACTAAAGATATTGAGTTGGTGATCAGCCCTGTGGTTTATCAGACGGATGCTCCACTGAAACTAACTGTAAAAGCAGGACAAAGTGCCACTCAGCATTGGGAATTGAAAGATGCTTGGCAATGGTATGATTTTGCCGTGACCTGTACTCAAGATGCTAAGTTTTATCGCCGTTTTGCTGGGCGTGTAGAAACAGGTGAAGACTCTGTGAGTGACCCTGCGATGGTTTAAGATTTAAACAGCATAAGCAATTAAGCCTCCTTAGTTCCGAAAACCAAGGAGACTTTTATCACATATATAAATCAGATCTAATTCAGGCTGAATACCCGAATCCTTAATTTTTATGCTGTAGCTTATAGCACTCATCTAAGGCGAGTTCATAATATTCAAGCCCTTCCTTTGCCGCTAAGAAAGCTTTTCTTTGCTGCACAGGGTCTTTATCACATAAGCGCTTAATCAGCTCCATCGCTTCATAGGGATGTAGATCATCATAATGTGCATGTGCTCTTAACCATGCTAGAGAACGCTTGTTGATGTTTACTTCAGGATGTTGAGTATAGGTTTGAATCCCTTTATAGACCTGAATGGTCCAATCACCTGTCGCCCACTCTATCGCAAGATTAGTCGCTGCAATACTCTCTGCTAGACTTCCACGAAAATTAACATCCCACAAGAAGTGATTCACCGCATTCATTGCAACAGGTGGCTTCACGTTATTCAACATTTCAACTGTTAGACCAAAGCCCCCCGCCCAGTCCTGATACCAGTTCAAATGCCGCTCCTCAACTTTGATGTTTTGAATCAGCCAGTCTCGAGTTTCCGTTACCCCTTCCAGTGAAAAAGCAGTCGCTTTCGCTAGCGATCCCGCCATATAGGAAGGAAAATGTGCGACCAGTGGATAAAAATTCAGTAAGGCTGAACGAAAGCATTCAAGGCTTAAACAGCCATTGGCCATATCTAAGAATAACGGATGTTTACTCACTCGTTCTTTTGAGGGTAATAATTCATCCCAGAATCGTTGCGCCCAACCCGAATGGGGTGTAATTTCTAATTTTGTTCCATATTGATTCATAGCAGTCATTGCGATGCATCCTATTTCGTATGACTTAATCCAATCATCTTCGATGATTGCTGCTTTTTTATAAATTGTATCCTAATACCGTAAAGATACAATCGTTTGTGATTTAGTTTGTAACAGTTTTTATTTCTTGAATCTAATTTAAACTTGAATCATTATATTAGGCAATGACCCTTATATAAAAATTAATATTTTTTTATAATCTAATACACATTCTATTTAAATCAGTGTAACGTAGTAAAAAAATAATCCCTATTTTGACATTTATAACAACATTTGGGAGTGGTGAGAGATAAGATGAAGTTGAAAGCTTCCAATATTTTGGGACAAGAACAAATCGACTTGTTAATTTCTCGCGGGCTAAATTTAGTTTGGTTTCCTAAAGAATTAGAAGTGATCTATCGAGATCAGTACAGAAATGAGGCTGCGCATGAGTTCCGCTATCGCGCCCCTATTATTTTAGGTTTATATCTATTTCTAAGCTTCGGTATTTATCAGGTTTTACCCACAGACCTACGTATTACTTGGATGGCAACCTACGGTTGGGTGGGTATCATCATTACATTGGTATGGTTACTTTCGTTCCTGCCAAGCATGAATAAGTGGTTCGATTACTATGTTTGTATCGGCTCAACAGGTGCCGTTGCAATCTCTTTCACCATCATTAACGTATTGGAGCAAGGTCAAAATAATGTCCTGTTCCATGCTGCGATGATGTATGCAGTTGTCATCATCTATGCCTTTGTAGGAATGCGTTTCTACACAGCCATCATTGCTGGTTGGGTCGGCGGATTGATTGGTATTGCAGCGAGTACATGGTTTAGCGGGGCAATTGATTGGACCTTCCTCAACCGTACTTACACCTTCAGTAGTTTTCTGGGTATGGCACTTGCTTATGCAACTGATCGCCAGCACCGTGAGAATTATTTGCAGAACTGTATGATTGAACTTAACCGTTTAGAATTGATGCGACAAGCACAACAGTTGTCTATTTTATCCCAGCAAGATGCTTTAACTGGTCTTGCCAACCGACGCTACCTAGATGAAGTATTGGAAAATGAGTGGAAAAGAGCAACACGCCATGAAATGCCGATTACCATCATGATGATTGATATCGACTTCTTTAAGCTCTACAACGATACTTTAGGACATATTCAAGGCGATCAATGCCTGAGACGTATTGCGATTATGTTGGGCTCTATCGCCTCGCGTAGTGGTGATCTGGCTGCACGTTATGGTGGAGAAGAGTTTCTACTACTCTTCTCAATGACTGACCGTGATCAAGCCATTACTCAGGTACAAAGACTGATGGAGTTAGTACGTAATATTGGAATTTTGCACCCACGTAGCAATGTTTCAAAACATGTGACCATTAGCGTAGGTGTTGCAACAATGGTTCCCTGTGTAGGTGACAGTCTTTCTGAGTTTGTTGCACAAGCGGATCATGCATTATATATCGCAAAAAGTAATGGTCGAAATCAATATCACATTGCAACATCAGATAATATGATTTCTGAAGCATTATAATTCATTAATGATTATTAAATGAATATTAAACTAATTTAATATAAGTATTTTAAAACGTGACACAAGCCGCAGATATAATAAATTATATGTGCGGCTTAATATTTTTATTATGGTTCGATTGGTTTAAATGGAGCAACAACATCTGCATTTTGTGCACGATGTCTTAAAAAATGATCCATTAACACGATCGCAAGCATTGCTTCAGCAATTGGTGTTGCACGTACACCGACACACGGATCATGACGACCTTTGGTCAATACATCAGTATTTTCACGTTCAATCGTAATGGTTTTACCTGGTGTGGTAATACTTGCAGTCGGTTTCAATGCAATCGCAACACGAATGCTCTGACCGCTTGAGATTCCACCTAAGATACCGCCTGCATGATTAGCAAGGAATCCGTCTGTTGTCAGCTCATCACGAGTCTCGTGACCAAACTGCCCAGCAACCGCAAAACCATCACCAATTTCTACACCTTTAACCGCATTGATGCTCATCATGGCATGGGCAATATCTGCATCTAAACGATCAAATACAGGCTCGCCCCAACCCACAGGTACTTTTTCAGCAACGATTTCAAGTTTTGCGCCACAACTGGTCCCTTGCTCACGTAAAGCAGTGACCAACTGTTCAAAACGCGGAACCGCATCAACGTCACCGCAGAAGAATGGATTATTTGGCACTTCTGCCCAATCCAGTTTTTCAGCGACTTCATTACCGATTTGTGTGACATGTCCACGAATATCAATACCAAATTTTTCAGCAAGATATTTCTTGGCAATTGCGCCTGCCGCGACACGCATCGCCGTTTCACGGGCGCTGGAACGACCGCCACCACGATAGTCACGGAAGCCGTACTTTTGCGTATACGTGTAATCTGCATGGCCTGGACGGAAAGTTTGAGCAATATTGCCGTAGTCTTTTGATTTCTGATCCGTGTTACGGATCAATAAACCAATCGATGTTCCTGTGGTTTTACCTTCGAAAACACCCGAGATAATCTCAACTTGATCTGGTTCTTTACGTTGCGTTGCAAACTTCGATGTTCCCGGTTTACGGCGGTCTAAATCTTTTTGCAAATCTGCTTCACAAAGCTCAAGATCAGGCGGCACGCCATCGACAATCGCCATCAAGCCCGCACCATGTGACTCGCCACAGGTTGTTACTCGAAACAGTTGCCCAATACTATTCCCTGCCATGCTTTAACCCCTTAGTTTTGAACTGATTGCTGAAAGACTTCTTTATAACGGCGGCATTGTTCAGCAGTTAAAGCAAAAATACCAGTACCGCCTTTTTGGAAAGTGAGCCAATGGAAGTCAACTGTATTGAAGTTCTGACGCATTGCCCATTCAGAGTTACCCACTTCAATCACAATCAGGCCATCTTCCGTTAAGTAATCAGCAGCTTGGGCTAACATTTTACGGACTAAATCTAAGCCATCTTGCCCCGCAGCCAGTGCAAGCTCAGGCTCATGTAAGAATTCTTCTGGTAAATCCGCCATATCTTCTGCATCCACATACGGTGGATTGCTGACGATCAGGTCATATTGGTTTTCAGCAGGGATTTTTGAGAACAAGTCAGATTCAAGTAAAGCCACTTGATACTGTTTATCATGGTGCTCAGTGTTGATTGAAGCCACTTCCAGTGCTTCTTTTGAAATATCAGTCGCATCGACTTCTGATTCTGGAAAAGCATAAGCTAACGCAATCGCAATACAACCTGAACCCGTACACATATCCAAGATACGTTGTGGTGTTTTCGGATTGTTATTTTCAGGCAAGTTGTTTAACGCTTCCAACATACGGCCATTTTCATCTAGGCAGTATGGTGCGAAACGTTGTTCAATCAACTCAGCAATCGGTGAACGCGGAATCAAAACACGCTCATCTACATAGAATGGCTTATTGAAGAAATAGGCTAAGTTCAATAAATATGAGGTCGGAATACGATCATTGATACGACGTTCTAACAAGCTGAGGAATTCTGCTTTTTCGCTTGGTAAAAGTTTGGCATCCAGAATTTCAGCGTCCGCTTTCCACTCAAGTGATAGTGTTTGTAGTACCAATGCAGAACTCTCTGCAAAATAATCTTGAGTACCTTGACCTAAGTGCGCGTCATATTGACGTAGTGCGGTTACCCCAAAACGAACAAAATCTCGAATGGTTACTAGGTTTTCAGCCGCTTCTTGTAAATGTTCAGGGCTGATTGTCGGTCGCTCCACTTAGGCGTCTCCAAAAGTGCTAATTGCAAAACGCTTTATTCTAACGGGATTAAGGTTGATTTAACAATAAAAAAACCGCCTCTCTACAAGAAGCGGTCTATTCACAATGAGATATTCAGTCAGAACTTATAAGCCTAGCTTTTCTGCCACATAATCCGAGTCTTTATCGCCTCGTCCAGAAAGATTGACCACAATGTTAATGTGCTTATCCAACTTAGGCGCTTCACGTAAAGCCCAAGCCACCGCATGCGAACTTTCCAAGGCTGGAACAATACCTTCAACACGTGAAAGTGTCATAAATGCGTCCAAACATTCCTGATCCGTCGCTGTTTCGTATTGCACACGGCCAAGCTCTTTCAGGAAACTATGTTGTGGCCCAACACCCGGATAATCCAAGCCTGATGCAATCGAATGTACTGGCAATGGCTCACCGTTATCATCTTCCAGTACATAGCACGCCATACCATGAATCTGCCCCGGCTTGCCCAAGGTCAAAGTGGCTGAGTGTTTGTCGGTATCCAGACCATGACCCGCAGGTTCTACACCGACTAATTGAACTTCAGGCATATTTAAAAATGCGGTGAATGCGCCAATCGCATTAGAACCGCCACCAACACAGGCAACCACATAATCTGGATTCTGACCAAAACGGTCATTAGACTGGGTTTTGATTTCATTGCCAATAATCGATTGAAAATCACGAACCATTTTTGGGAATGGATGTGGACCAACCACCGAACCAATGGCATAGATATAGTTTTGAGGATCTTTTAAATACTCTTCAAATGCGCTATCCACTGCATCTTTTAAGGTCGCAGTCCCTTGAGTCACAGCAACCAGTTTCGCACCCAAGATTTTCATCTTCACAACATTCGGATGTTCTTTTTCGATATCAACCTGACCCATATGGATTTCACATGGAATACCAACCAATGCACAAGCCGTTGCCAAAGCCACGCCGTGTTGCCCCGCACCTGTCTCGGCAATGACTTTTCTTTTGCCCATATATTTGGCAAGCAACGCTTCACCCAAACAATGGTTAATCTTATGCGCACCGGTATGGTTCAGATCTTCACGCTTTAGATAAATCTGCGCCCCGCCTAATTGATCAGACAAACGCTTGGCATGGAACAATGGGCTTGGACGGCCAACATAGTTTTTAAATAAGTCGTTTAACTCATCCTGAAACTCAGCGGTATGACGAATCTCTTCATAAGCCGTGTTAATTTCATCCATGGCTTCTTTTAAATGCGGTGGAATGAACTGACCACCAAAGTTGCCAAAGAAACCTGCTTCATTTGGCAAAGCAACGCCATTAATTTGATGTTCCATGTTTTTTCCTGTTCTTATAAAGTCTTAATATAAAGTTTTAACGCGATAGATAGCGTGTCATGTCCTCAAGCCCCTTCAAGGTCATTGGAAACATATGATTCTCAAAAATTTCTTTAATCCAGTTAATGGTTTGGGTGTAATGCCAGTAACCTTCCATTTCAGGGTTCAACCAAGCGGTTTTGTCAAAGTGCTGACGTAAACGTCTAAGCCACACTTCACCCGACTCTTCATTCATATATTCAACTGAGCCACCCGCAGATTTTAATTCATACGGTGCCATACTGGCATCACCGACCACGATGACCCGATAATCACGTCCATAGGTATGGAACAGATCCCAAGTATTCATACGGGTTGAACTACGGCGATGGTTATCCTTCCACACATGATCATACAGACAGTTATGGAAATAGAAATATTCTAAGGTTTTAAACTCTGATTTGGCCGCACTGAATAGCTTTTCACACTCAGCAATATAAGCATCCATCGAACCACCAACATCAAACAGCATTAACACTTTAATGCGGTTACGACGCTCTGGAACCAGCTGTACATCCAAAATGCCTTGTTTTGCTGTCTCACGAATAGTGCCATCGACATCCAGCTCTTCAGCAGCACCTTGACGTGCAAATTTACGCAAACGACGTAAGGCAATTTGCATTTGACGGGTTCCCAAAACCTGATCATCATCCAGATTTTGGTATTTACGTTGTTCCCAAACTTTAACCGCCGAACGTTTACGCCCTGGCCCACCAATACGCACACCTTCAGGATGATCACCAAACGCACCAAAAGGTGAAGTTCCCCCAGTGCCAATCATACGATTGCCACCCTGATGCTTTTTATGCTGTTCACGTAAGCGCTCTTCCAGCATTTTCATCAATTCTTCGAGAGAACCCGCTTTTTGCAATTCTGCACGTTGCTCAGGCGTAAGATGCTTCTCTAACAGCTCAAGATCAAACCAGTCTTTGGGTAACTTATGAACTTGTTTCAGCAACTCATCTAAATCAAAAGTTTCGATGCCATCAAAATAATCTTTCATGGCACGATCGAACTTATCAAAAAAGCGCTCATCTTTGACTAAAACCGTTTTAGCCAATTGATAGAACTGTTCCTGATCTGCAAACACAAGACCTGAAGCTACCGCCTGATTAAGATCAATGAGCTCACGTGTTGTTACAGGTACGCCATATTTGCGTAAGGTGTAAAACAGTCGCACAAACATTTTTAAACACTCTTAGCGGCGTGACATAAAGGCTAAACGTTCAAGCAATTGCACATCTTGTTCATTCTTAATCAAGGCACCATACAATGGTGGAATCGCTTTGGATTTATCATGATTACGCAACACATCTTCTGGCATATCATCTGCCATCAGCAGGCTTAACCAGTCAATGAGTTCTGATGTTGAAGGTGGTTTCTTCAAATTCGGGATTTCACGTAATTTAAAGAACACCTGTAAGGCTTCACTCACCAAGGTATTTGAAATATTCGGGAAATGGACCGCAATGATGTCACGCATGGTTGCATCATCAGGGAATTCGATATAATGGAAGAAACAACGACGCAAGAACGCATCTGGCAGTTCCTTCTCATTATTCGAGGTAATGATCATGATCGGGCGTTGTGTTGCAGTAATGGTCTCACCAGTCTCATAAACATAAAACGACATTTTGTCGAGTTCATGCAATAAGTCATTTGGAAATTCAATATCCGCCTTGTCGATTTCATCAATCAACAATACACAACGCTCTTCACTGGTAAATGCTTCCCACAATTTACCGGGTTTAATATAGTTCTTAATGTCATAGACACGATCATCACCTAACTGGCTATCACGCAAACGTGAAACAGCATCATATTCATACAAACCTTGCTGGGCTTTGGTGGTTGATTTGATATGCCACGTAATCAGCTTCAAACCCAAACTTTCAGCCACTTGCTCTGCAAGTAATGTTTTACCAGTACCGGGCTCACCTTTCACCAATAATGGTTTTTGTAAAGCACGAGCAGCTTTCACTGCAAGTTTCAGGCTATCGGTCGCAATATATTGATCTGTACCAGTGAAGTGTTGTGTATCAGCAGACATTTTAAAACCTTATTTTTCTATATGTAACGTTGTATCTAAACTGAACGTGCAGTTTTATTTGCAGTGTATTTTGACCAGCAGAAGCCGATCAGTAACCCCGTACCAATGACAAATAAAATCAATGATAAGTTAGACCAGACTAAGACATGTTCTTTGGTGAGGACACCAAAAAGCAAACCAAAAATTGCTGGTGCTAAGGCCGAGTTTGGGCCTTCTGAAATTGTTGGAGTCGCAAGAACTGCAAAGGCAATAATCCAAAGGATGCCACCAATTGGATTGGGTAGGCGTGACATCAAACGATACCAACACCACAATGCAATGAGCGTCCCTGTAACATAAACAATGATCGCAACATTTTCTTCAGGGAACTGATCCAGTACTGAAAGAATGTTTGACCAAATCGCTGTTAGAGTCTCAAGCACCGCGTAAACCCTCTGGTTCTACCGCATTCGGATTGATTAATCCCTCTGGCGGCATCTGAATAAAAAAGCCTTTGGTATTTAATGAATCTAACACATGTAAAACGTTAGCACGTGCAAGTTTACGCTCATTATGAAGTTCTAAATGCATGACAAAAGTGGCTTTGCCAAATGCTTGTAGAACTGTTTCTGGAACACCTTCAAATGGGTTTTCTTGTTCCTTGTCATCAGGATAATTTGGACGAGCAATATACATATACATTTCATCTTTTTTACTCGATCTATAAATATCGCAGTGCATGTTTACTCACATCTATTAACAATCAAAGACAGCATACATGAAAATAAAAATGGATACATTAACGATTGTTAACGCTAGAGTCGTCTTTTTTCCAGATTCACAATACAACCTATTTCCGAGTATTCGCGCAGAGTGTCATAATCAAGCCATGATTTTTCAATGGCACAGCTATGCAACAAAACAAATATGATGATCCACACTTCTTTACTGAATACTCAAAAATGCCTCGCTCAGTGCATGGCCTAAATGCTGCTGGTGAGTGGTCCGCATTTAAAACACATATACCCCAGTTAAAGAACAAAAAGGTTTTAGACTTAGGTTGTGGCTATGGCTGGCATTGTCAGTTTGCTGCTGAACAAGGTGCTCGTTCAGTGATCGGAATTGATTTATCCATTAAAATGCTTGAAAAAGCACGTCTCTTAACATCAGCCCAAAACGTGGACTATCAACATACCGCAATTGAGGACTTTACAGCAGATAAAGCGAGCTTTGACGTCATAATCAGTTCTCTTGCTTTGCATTACATCGAAGATATTGAGCCTGTGTTTGCCAAGGCTGCATCCTTATTAACTTCTCAAGGCGAACTGTACTATTCGGTTGAGCATCCTATTTTCACAGCCTGTGAACAACAAGATTGGTACTATGATGCAGAGCAACAGCCGATGCACTGGCCTGTTGACCACTATTTCGAACAAGGCAAAAGAGAAACCCATTTTTTAGATGCAAAAGTTGTGAAATATCACAGAACGCTTGAAACCCATATTACAGCCTTATTAACTGCAGGTTTTGAAATTACAGCAGTGATTGAACCAACACCACCTAAAGAAATGGTGGAAAGGTTAAGTTGGCAGAATGAATTAAGACGCCCCATGATGCTCATCATCAAAGCCAAAAAAAAGAGCTAATAAATTAGCTCTTTGATTTTCTAACGTGCTATTTTCATTTGCATCGCTAAATATTCAATATCTTCTTTTAACAACGCAATCAATGGTTGCGTCAGAATGTCATAGCGCCAGCCCATTAAATAACTCGGTAAGGACTGCTCATCTAAATGAAATACCACATGTTCATAGATCGCATTCATCCATTTCTTACGTAGTAATACTTCTTTTGGTATCCCAGTTTTTAAGACTACACTTTCAATCAACGCA
Organism: Acinetobacter sp. NIPH1876; assembly: GCF_022808535.1. Taxonomy (NCBI): domain Bacteria; kingdom Pseudomonadati; phylum Pseudomonadota; class Gammaproteobacteria; order Moraxellales; family Moraxellaceae; genus Acinetobacter; species Acinetobacter sp. NIPH1876. The sequence goes on along the minus strand of NZ_JALGBR010000001.1, from coordinate 203,584 downwards.
TCAATTTTGGGTGCAACTTCTTTAGAATTACTCTTGATCGGTTTAGCCATGCGCAATGGCCATTCATCCTCTGGCGGTAAGAACTTGAGTAAATCAAGAATCATTTTGCCATGTTCGCGTACAATGTGCGGACGAATATCTTTAATTCGTGCCAACTGAAAATTATTGCGAGGATTCTTTTCCACCAAATCAATCATGGTGGAGTTTCTCAGAATAAAGCTACGCGGCTGATTCAGCGCCTTGGTAATCTGCTCTCGCCAAATGCTGAGTTGTTGCAATTGCATCAACTCACGGCGCGAATGGCGATAATTACCAATATCAGTGTACAACTCTGCCAATGGTGTTTCCATCGCAATCTCTTTGGTGAGATTCTGACAATCTTCCAATACGTATTGATACAGCCCTTTTGCTTTTAGATCTGTTTTCAATGCATCTGCAAGTTTGCTTAAATAGATTACATCATTTGCCGCATAGCACATCTGCTCTTGCGTTAATGGTCTAGCAAGCCAATCCGAACGAGTCTGATCTTTTTCAATCTCAATATTCAAACAGGTTTTAAGCGCATTTTGATAACTAACTTGAAGCCCATGGCCTAGAAATGCCAACGCAACTTGCGTATCGAATACATTATTTAATGGTTTTTGGTCAGCATAATGATAGATCAGATCTATATCTTCGCCACAGGCATGAAAAATATTCTGTTGTGCAGCAAAAATTTTCGGCCAAAAATTGCTGAGATCCAATGCGGTGCCATCAAGCAATAGAATTTGACCATTCAAATTGATTTGGCAGACACCAAGTTTAGGATATAAGGTATCGACCTTAATAAACTCGGTATCAAGGGCGTAGACAGAACACTGTTCCATCTGCTTGAGGAGAACAGCTAAATCTTGTTGCTGTTGGATAAACTGAAACATGTGTGCTCAAGTAAAATAATAAAGAACCATGTGCAATAAAACTGCCCAATGTCAGTCATTGCTCAACTGAAAAATACAAAAAAATTAATTGGTATTCCACATGCAAGACATGAAATTACTCCTCTTCCATTCATCAAAAAACGAAAATCCTTTTCGCCCGTCAATAGTGCCACAAATCACAATAAATAGATCTACGATAATGTTAGACAATATGTAAAATTTAATTATTTGTTTAAATTAACAGCATGAATTTAATATAAATATATAAAAATGCGAATGAACCCAGTTATTTCATTCGCATACGGTTATGTACAGCTTGACTTAAGGTATGACTATCTACATATTCCAGTTCACCACCTTGTGGCACACCTTGCGCAATTCGAGTCATGTGAATTGGTAAATGTTTTGTAGCTTCAACCAGATAATGTGCGGTTGCTTGACCTTCTACTGTGGCATTGGTTGCCAAAATCACCTCTTGAATCTGCCCTGCACTGAGCCGCTGAATCAAGTATGGAATTCCGATTTCTTCAGGGCCAATACCATCTAAAGGTGACAAATGTCCGCCTAGAACATGATATTTACCGCGGAAACTGCCACTTTGCTCAATCGCCATCACATCTGCTGGTGATTCAACTACACAAAGCAATTGTTCATCTCGCTCTACTGAAGCACAAATATCACAGATTTCATTTTCTGTTAATGAATGACAAATATGACACTCATGAATATGGCTAGATGCTTCATGTAAAGCATGAGAAAGCGCAAATGCACCTTCACGGTTTTTCATTAACAAATGTAATGCCATACGCTGTGCTGATTTGGGACCAACACTTGGCAATATACGTAATGCTTGAACTAATTGTTCAAATCGTTCACTAAACACAAATCAACTCTCATAATCGCCCCTAACCCCTCTTTAATAAAGAGGGGTACTCCTCCCTTTTTAAAGGGAGGCTGGGAGGGATTTAAAATAAACCAGATAAGCCAGGTGGCAAGCCCATACCAGTGTTCGCACCTTTTAATTTCTCTTCAGAAATGGCTTCTGCTTGACGTGCAGCATCATTCATCGCAGCAGCAATCAAATCTTCAATCATATCTGCTTCGTCTTGTAATAAATCAGGACTAATTTCGATACGCTTAACCACATTACGGCAAGTCATGGTAACTTTAACTAAACCACCGCCAGCTTCCGCATGAACTTCAGTTTTTGCAAGCTCTTCTTTGGCTTTTTTAAGATTTGATTCCATATCTTTTTGCATGCGCTGAGCTTGCTGCATGAGCATATTAATGTTCATAAGTTTCTCTCGTTAAATTAAATCTAAACCGCGTGATATGTCGCGAATAATATCATCAATGTCTTCTAAACCAACAGACACACGAATCAAACCTTCTTCAATTCCTGCAGCTTGTTTAGCTTCGGCCGACATTCTACCATGCGAGGTCGTTGCTGGATGCGTAATTGTTGACTTAACATCACCTAGATTACTGGTAATCGACAAGAAACGAGTGTTATCGATCACAGTCCAAGCACCTTCACGCTGGCCTTTCACCACAAAAGATACAACACCACCAAAACCTTTTTGTTGTTTTTTCGCCAACTCATGCCCAGGATGATCAGCTAAACCAGCGTAATACACCTTTTCAACTTTTTCATGTTGATGCAGCCATTCCGCTAATTTTTGTGCGCTCTCGCAATGGGCTTTCATACGAATGCTCAGTGTTTCCAAGCCTTTCAAGAAAATCCATGCATTGAATGGACTCATTGAATTACCCAAAGTACGAATCACACCATTTACTTCTTCAAGCAAGTCATTTTTACCAACAACTGCACCACCAAGCGCACGACCTTGGCCATCAATATATTTTGTTGCTGAATAAAGTACTAAATCCGCACCAAACTTAATCGGTTGCTGTAATACTGGCGTACAGAAGCAGTTATCGACCGCAAATAAAGCGCCATTGGCATGGGCGATATCTGCAATGGCCTGCATATCACCCACTTGTGCCAATGGATTTGACGGCGTTTCAATAAAGAGAATACGCGTGTTTGGACGAATCGCCTGTTTCCAGCCTTCAAGATCATCTAAATCGACAAAAGTCACTTCAACGGCAAATTTCGCGACATATTTTTCAAATAATGCAATGATTGAACCGAATACCGCACGAGAACAAATGACATGGTCGCCCGCTTTTAAATAGGCCATACACATTGCATGTACCGCAGCCATACCAGAACTGGTCGCGACTGCACGTTCTGCGCCATCCAGTACCGCTAAACGCTTTTCAAAAGCCTGTACGGTTGGATTGGTATAACGTGAATAGGTATTACCAGCGATTTGCCCAGAGAATTTTGCTGCAGCATCAGCCGCACTTTCGCACACAAATGATGAGGTCAGGAAAATTGGCTCACTATGCTCACCTTCAGAGGTACGATCATGCCCTGTGCGAATTGCCAGTGTCTCTAGTTGGTATTCTAAATCATCGCTTGGATTCATCGTTCTGTATGCCTTATGATCATAATGAAGAAATATGCCAATATTTTGAGCGCCTAAGGTATTTAAGGTCAAGGCGTAAGATGAAATTATCGCTTAGACTTCGTGCAATCTTGACTCATGATGAGACTTTCTAAGATGAAATCGCTTGTGGAACAGCAAAAAATAAATTTTAAACATCTGGCTATGCGTGTCTTCGATGCCGACAAACTGGTTTTGTCTCAATCGACACCCTATCAAGTGATTGCACAATTCAAACAAACCCGTGTCCGTTTCTATGCTTCAGAGAAAAAACTCTATAAAGAACCACTGGTGTTCGTTGCACCTTTAGCAATCAATATGGATATCTATGACCTGTATCCTTACCGTTCATTGGTCAAACACTTTCAGGAAAGCGGTTTTGATGTGTATCTAATTGATTGGGGTAAACTGACTTATAAAAATTATCAGATTAACTTTCTATCTTTTATTGATAACTTTATTCCTAAATGTATTGAAGCCATTCAACAACATTCTAAATCTGAAAAAATTTCACTACATGGTTGGAGTATGGCGGGGATTTTCGTCACGCTTTATACCGCACGCCATCAACCGAGTGTAGTGAAAAATCTTGTGGTCTTAGGTAGTCCGATCGACAGCTATGCTTCGGGTTATATTGGCAAGTTATATAAAACTTTGGCTTATCTGACTAACCGTAACCCCACCATTAAAGATTACATCTATAACCGTTTACCGAAGTTAATGATTCATTCACCAGGCTTCCTAAACTCGCTTGGATTCAAACTGTTAGATCCTAAAGGCTGGATTGATGGCAATATCCAGTTATTGAAAAACTTGGATAATCTAAAGTTGGTACAAGAAGATGCGACGCTTAGCCACTTCTTAAATAACATGATTGATTATCCGGGTGGTGTGAATCAGGACATGCTATTTAATGTCTGGTTGCAGAATCCTTTAAAAAATGGCGCAATTCAGCTCAAGAACAAAACTATTGAACTCAAAAACATCAATTGTTCTCTATTCGTGGGTGCAGGTAAAGGCGATCAACTGGTGACTTCTGAGTCCGCATTCCCGCTGACCCAGTTGACAAGCAGCCAAGATGTCACGTTTACTCTTATCCCTGGCGGGCACTTAGGTTTAATGTCCAGTCAAAACAGTTCCATTGAGTTCTGGCCAACACTGGCGACATGGTTAGCCGAACGATCAACACAAATAAAAAGGTAAAGTATGACTCAATCTGTTGCATTCATTGGTTTAGGCGCTATGGGCTATCGTATGGCGGCGCATCTTCCTAAATATTTCGAAAACGTTTATGTCTGGAATCGAAATTTTAGTAAAGCAGAACAGCATGCAACAGAATATGGAACTCAAGCCGTTGAACTTGCTCAAGCGGTTCAGGCCGATATTATCTTTTCTTGTTTACCGACCAGCGATGACGTTGAAGCATTAATCGAAGGTATTGAAATTAAGTCGGGCTCGATCTGGATTGACTGCACCAGTGGAGTGCCCGAAGCAGCACGCCGTCTGGCTGAGAAATTAAAAGCTCAAAATGTGGACTTTTTGGATGCACCCGTCAGTGGGCAAACGGTTGGCGCTGAAAATGCAACCTTAACCGTCATGGTGGGCGGCGATGTCAATGCTTTTGAACGTGCTTACCCAGCAATGGCAGCCGTCGGAAAATTAATTCAACATGTCGGTGAATCTGGTGCTGGCTTTGCGGTAAAAGCCATTAACAATATGTTGCTCGCTGTGAATTTATGGTCTGTTGCCGAAGGATTTAGTACCTTAAAAGCACATGGTGTCAATCTGGATGCCGCACTGAACTGTATTAATGCTTCTAGCGGAAAAAGTCTAGTTACCGAAACCATTTTCCCGCAGCGTGTATTAAGTCGTGAGTTTCCTGTGACGTTTGGATTACCTTTACTGGCGAAAGATACAGGCATCGCGCTTGATCTCGTCAAGGATGCCAAGCTCCCTGCTCCGATTTTGTCGTTAACGCAAAGTTTGATTCAAGCAGCGAATTTAACTGCTGAGCCCAATAGTGACTTCTCTGCAGCCGTTAAATTGTATGAGTCGTGGAGTAAAATTACCCTGAAATAAGAGAATTTTAGTGTAAAAGTCTTTTTAAAACATCAAAACCGCTCTATTGAGCGGTTTTTTAAAACATATAAAAATTGTTATTTATAAACTTTATATATCAGACTCTCTTAAAAACCACCTCATTCACCGATGCACAAATCCTAATTTCATCACCAAGCGACCACTCTGCTGCTCTCGCCGCCATCGCAGCAGGTACACCATGCGATCCTGGTCCTGCTGGCACATCATATGTTGCATGGGCGTCATGTGGTAACAATACGTCATAACCAAGCTCTAATGCAGCACGTGCAGTTGCTACAACACACATCTCGGATAGAACACCACATATTGCGAAAGACTTGATCTCGTGATCGTCCAATATCTGTTGAAGTAGGGTTCCACTAAAACCATTATCTTGATTTTTTCTTATGATAAATTCATGAGATTGTGGTGGAAAAAATAGCTCCCAACCAGCTTGATATGGTTCATCTAAAGCCCCTATATCTCCATCATTTTGCAAGAAGATCACGGGAGTCTTAGTAAAGCGAGCTTTAGCAAGTAAAATACTGATCGATGAAGTGAGTTGTTTAGAGTCAGGCACAGCACCACGTCCTAATACAAAAGCATTTTGCATATCTACAATAACCAATGCATCGACGATATTTTCTAGAATCAAAATAGTTATCTCCTATTGATCCATGAACATGTTATTTATGGCTTTTATTTATTATTTACATCAATTTTGAAAACCTTGCCATTACATACTGAAACTGTATATATCTGCATATCTATTTCATATACATATTCAGTCGCTTCACATAAGCGACGACCTTCTTTATGTATAAAGTATCTTGGAGAGGTTTTACCCATTTTTTAGACAAATCGCTTTCACCCACGTGAATAAATTCGTAGGATGAATGCGTTGAATAAATCCAGTCGTGCTAGAAATTCTATAACTTAAAATAAGAAAACCCTCATATAAAATGAGGGCTTTCTTGATAATTCTGATCTAAATTATCCGTATTTTTTTGCAAACTCTTCATCACTTGAGCATAGATAAATGATGAATTCAATAAATGCGATAAGTGAAGGAATAAAAGTCCAACAAAAGATTAGATATAAAAATCCTTGCCCGATTCGCCCTAAATAGAATTTGTGTACACCAAAGCCACCTAAAAAGAATGCAAGTAATGCTGCGGCAACTCTACTTTTTTTACCTATCGTGACTGTTTGTTGTCTAACCCCACATTTCGGACAGATCTCAGCTCGACTATCAATTCCTTGCCCACACGCAAAGCAAAATTTCGTTTGACTCATTAATTTATTCCAATCTTTTATTTATTGCGCCGAGATTCTCTCACTCTACTCACCAATATTCAATATAAGGTTATTATTTATATAAAGTTATTAATCTGAATTATATTTGATTATTATATAAATTTCTTTTTTTTAAGACGTCATAGCGTAATCAATTACCTCCCGAAGGAGGTCTCTTTAAAGTGTTGTTCCACAAATATCTTTTGTTCCTGTAGGGTAAGTATTTGCAAGTTTTGTATGGTCAGTAATAAACTCTATAGATAAATTTTGCCCAATAACAGATGCTGATGTCGCAATAGCTCCAGTACCCCCACCTGCCATAAACGATAAAGTAGAACCATTGCTATCATAACCTGAGATATAACCTTTGTTTACTCCATTAAAAATATATCCAATCTGTTTACTATTTTGATTCACATAAAAACCGAAAGTCTGATAACCATCAGCAGTATTTTCAGGTTTTAAGGTCAACACACCAGATGACTGTGTACCACCATTAATTAAAAGCAGAATATTATTGTTTGTGTTTGTGGACTGACCATTCATATGAATTAAAGCGATATTAAAGGCATTATGATTACCATTCGTTGCAGCAATCAGAATTGGGAAAAAAGTTATTGTTTCACCTGCGGGTAGAACATAAGTTGGAATTTTTAACTTGATTTCAAACGCAACTGTACCACCAGCAGAAATTACCTTATCTCCAGGCACATCTTGAAAGGCAAGATTTGGATAACTAATTTTATTATTCGCGAAAGCATTACTCATGGCCATATAAGATTTCACACTGCTACTAGCCTCTACGTTAAAACTTGCTTTTGCACCTAGTAGGTTAGGAAACCTAGCCATAGTTGAATCAATTTGTGATAGCTGAGCTTGTGTGGCATCTAAATTATAAGTACAAGCAGCAAAGCTACTCCCCATAATCATCACACTAATAAAGGTCCCTAAAATTATCTTTTTCATATACTAATCCTTTTTATAGTAGAACATTCAGTATACATTTTTTATTAAATTAGTGAGTAAAAACAGATAAATGGGTGTAGCTAGCGTTTCTCTATTGAAAAATAGAGCATTAAAAACCCACGTCTAAGCGTGGGTCAATGTCTTCGAACCATAGCCAATCAATCTACGCGGCCCCAACATATCGATAAATACTGCCGTCTTTGGGATTTTCAAAGAGTAAATCCATATTTGGCAGAAGAATCTCCCCTTCAACTTCAATGTGCTCAATTCGTTTAAAGAAGGGAATTTCTTGATCATTGACAGCTTTTACTTTGGCTGTCGCGATCTTCTCGGCCTCAAATTGATCCTTTACCTTAATTTTTATAGTGTTCATTAAAAACTCCAATTTTTTAAATTTTAAATACAACAGCGAAACGAAAATTTAGAACGATGAAATAGCTGAGTAAGCCAACGGCATCGCAAAGAAAGTTAAAACAAATGCTGCTGAACGTTGTAAGTTGCGTTGATTCAGCCAAGAGATTTTGTTGGAAATTAAAATAGATCCAAATGCAATCCATAAAAAAGCAATTGGAGTGATCAGTGCTAAGAACGTTCCCATATGAACAACATATTCATGTAGGTTGAGCCAAGCAGTGTGTGGAAAAATAGCTGAAGCAAATAATAAAGCTTTAGGATTAAGTAAGGTTGCTACAAACAAAGCCTTAGAGGTAATCAAAGGTTGATCCAAATCAAACTGTTTTGTTGAAGTAATCCATAACTTAATTGCCAAATAGATAATAAAAGTCGCACTCAGTAACTTAATGAGCGGTGGTAGCCAAGGCACAACGTGTGAAACAGACTCAAGTAAAAAGCCCCATGTCGTAATGGCAATAAAATAACCAATAACCTCTGCGGGGATCAATTTCAGTGAAGCTTTAATACCCGTTTGGATTCCAGACGAAGCCAATAATGTATTCGTTGGACCTGGTGTTAGTAAGATCGTAATGATCAAACCAATAAATAGAAATGACACCATAGACAAATACCTTTGCTAAGTTTCGCAAACGCAATATGGCAAACTAAATCTAGTCTTGTCGACAAATTGGTTGTAACCAAAAATATTGTTTTCATTTTTTTACATTATAAATCAGTGTCTTATTTTATTAAAAATTAAATTCAGAACTTAATCAACTTCGCATAAAAACGAGATTAAAATCACATTTTCTTAATAATTCCATGTAGATAGCCCAGCTCTAGTTCACATAATATTTCAATTCTCAATAAAAGTTCATAGATAAAATAAAAGGATGAAGTCTGCGTACTTGGTTACAGACTAAAGTATACAAAGTATTGTTTTTTCTATATAACATGAGTTCAACCTTCAAAATGAGCGTACCCATGATGAAGTCTGTAAGGCTTTTATACGTAAGTAAAATTAAGAATATTGACTCGAACTTAAAAAAAGATTTGATTAAAATCCTCGATGAAGCTGTAGACTTTAATTATCGTAATGATATTAGAGGTGTTTTATATTATGGTCATGGCTATTTTGTACAATGCTTAGAAGGTCAAAAGAGCATCGTTGATGATTTATTTTATAACAAAATTGTGAAAGATAAACGCCATATCAATTGTGAAATTCTTTATTACACTGAGTGTGAGAATCAATTTTTTTCACAATGGTCTATGAAGTTTTCACCAGTCAACCAGAACATTTCAGACTTTTTCATGAAGTACCATTTAGAAGAATTCAACCCTTACCTGCTAACGGCTGAAACCGTTGAGAAATTTGTTTCTGTTTTAGCTGGTGAACCTGAATATGATGTACAAGCATATGTTTCGTGAGTGAATAAATTATTCATTGAAATTAAATGTCTAAAAGTACCCTTACCAGATAAATTTTACCAATCGGAATAAAATTTAACAAAAAAAAATTGAATGAATTGCCCATTAGTGCTTATATATGTTGTGAAGAGGACGACCTCTTTGTTCAATTTTTCAAGCTTTGGGACGACCTAAAAAATATTATTAATGAGGTGTCGAAATGGCTTGGGCTTATTTAATTTTAGCTGGTATTTTTGAAATCGTATGGGCATATTCTATGAAAATGTCTGATGGTTTTACCAAGCTCACCCCTAGCATCATTACCATTGTATTCATGATTTTGAGTTTCGGTTTACTGGCTGTCGCTATGAAGACCTTGCCTTTAGGCACTGCTTATACGATTTGGGTCGGAATCGGAGCTGTTGGTGCCTTCCTGATTGGAATATTCTTCTTACATGAACCTATGGGTTTTTTACGCCTATTAGCAGCAGCATCTATTGTATTCGGTGTGGTATTGATGAAAGTGACAACACCTTAGTTTTCAATTGTATAAGGCCCTCAATTGAGGGCTTTATACTACAGAATTCAATGCTAATTTTTATTTATTTTAATAGATATAAAATAAGCAATATCCAAATTAGAAAACCAACTGTAAGAATGTAAAGTGCTGTTGTATCAAATTTAGGATTCCTATCTGCGGGCATACATAGATTTGAGCTAGTAATGAATTCGGAAGCACAATTAGAACACGCCCTTAATCCAATGGAACGCCAAACTTCGTAAACCCTAGCTGGTATTTCGAACCCAGAACATTCTTCAAATATCTATTCTTGCTTTATATGGCCTTAACCTCTTCTTAGAAACAGCTTTCTCTCAGCCTCCCGACGGCGAACTAATCCTTTTAAAACCTTACCACCACCCTTATTCCAAACCAAAAACTGGTCTGCCGCATCTTGGTACGCTAGTGCATTCAAATACTTTAGCAATGTCGAATTCTTAAAAGCATTGCTACCAATGTTATATGCTAATGAAACCAGAGCATCAAATTGATTCTGAGAAAGTGGAACAGTGACAGCTTCATTTATAGCCTTTTGAAAGTACTTTAAATCATGTTGAAAAAAAGACTTTGCTTGCTCTAATGTACAATAATCCCCTTGCTTAACTCGAACACCTGTTGGATAAACTGTGGTACCAAATCCAATAGACCACACACCAACCCCATCGTCATAGGCATGTAGCTTTAAATCCTCAAAGCTTGTGATAAGATTGATACCATGAGCACTTATAGACATTTCAAAATCAAAGGCTGCACCTAACATATCGCCAGTATCATAAGCCGTTGCAACATTCATTTGCTTATCTTTAGCATCATTCCGTTTTTGAGGGGGCCTAACATCAATGAGCTTGCGGAAATAATCCAAGATAGTCTTCATGATTCCTCACTTACCATTTTCACATCATTCGATCTAACCAAATAAATCCACAATATCATTCATAAAGACTAAAAACCGTATATTAACGCTAAATATATCAAAGCACTGACAACCCTTAACGTTCAATATTTGCATTACATCATCTCTAACCAACCGATCAAAACCTATTGAATGTAACAATATGCTGAATAATCACAATATCTCTTTAATCAACATTACTCATAGCCTACCAATTAATCTTCATTCAATTGCCTTCAGTCAACATACTAGCTAAAATTATGCTTGCAGGAGCAAGGACTTCCCGATGGATGTATTCGTACTTCACAGGGTTCCTGCCGTTGGGCCAATTTTAACCGGGTCTGCTTCCGCAAAGGTAACGCCTTGGGAAGCCTAAAGAACGAAGGACGCCGCCCCTAACAGTTTCCTTTGAAGCTGAGTAGGATAAAAGAATCATGGTCACAGTGAAGTCTTTATTAAGAGCCCGAATTATGGGCTTCTATTTTGTAATCCTTAACAATTTTGTTTTATCATTCAATTTGAAGCAACAGACTCACCCTTCTAACTCCACTTTCCATACTTTAAGCTGCATAGTAAATTCAGGGTTATATACAATTAAAAAGCCCACTCAATGAGTGGGCTTCCCCTTAATTCTTTTTGCGCTGAATGAAGGTTATTGTTGTTTAGTTATTATCAAACAACAAGGCAAATATAGATAAAAGTGTGATGCAAATCAACAAATTTATACTTATTTTAAGAAAATTTTAAAGCTGAGCTACATAATGAGTGATTTTAGCTCAGTTTAGGCAAAACTTATTTCTTCTTGTTGAACTTGGCTATCAGCACAAGAGAAGCATTAGCTAATCATAAGCACTAGAGCTAAAAAGCCCACCTTTCGATGAGCATTTAAACGAACTGAATTTATTCTCCAACTGGAACTGATAATTTAAGCTGATTATTTTTTTGCTCTAAAGGCATATGATTTTTCTGGGTAATTTTTTGTTGATAATCTCGGTCTGATATGACGCCTCTATTTCGAGCCTTCTGCAGTGAATTTAATTGTTGCTCATATTCATACGCATTTAAAGCACGAGTATCATTGTTTTTTAGAAGATATTGAGATCGTTCAAATGGGCTCATATTAGATGTATTTGACCGAGTTTCATACATCTTCGCCGCATTTACATCACGCTGATTTAGACGATCTTGCTCTTGTTGCTTTGCTGACTCAAAAAAATCAACATGCTCACGACTTTTGATCTCATATTCAGGTATGTCATTTTTTAAGATTAAAAGTGATGGAGGCTTATTAAACAAATCATCAGCACTATACACAGAAACAGTCACAACTGAATTTATTAGAAATATTAATATTTTTTTCATTAAGTATACTCAATATAAAATAAATAAAGACAAGGATATATTTTATAATTTCTACACAATTCTTTCAAATTTAAACACTAAAGACCAACACATCAAGAATCTTGTCGGTAAGTAATTTTATCCATTCTATTGGTACAATACTTGTATTTCTCCTCTTTATTTTCAATACCGACCGTATGAACACATGAACAAAAAAGTAGTACTTTGTTATACTCAATGTTGCTTGGTACATCTACCCCATAACATTTACTGTCAATTTCGCTTAGTCGGGGCGCCATAATCCATTTACCTGAGTAAAAGGGATAGCCGAGTCCCCCTATAACAATAATGATCAAGATAAGGATAGCAAGGTTAGTTTTAATATATTTCAGCATTTTTCATATTCTTGTTAAAAAACTTAGCTTTCAATGGCGTTTAGATAATAAATCAAAAAATTAATTTAAAAAACCACATAAATATCAATCAATTATATTTAAATCTAAGACGCTTCGCAATCAAAAGATTAGAATTACTTCCAATGCAAGTCCTGTATTCACTATAATAGCCGTGCAGGAGCAAGGACTTCCCGATGGTTGTATTGATACTTCACAGGGTTCCTGCCGTTGGGTCAGTAATTTTACTCCCATTGACACAAGCGGTAATTAACAATTATTTAAATTGATTAAGATAAGCCCGTAGTCAATCGAAAGAACGAAGGACGCCACCCCAAAGGCTCACTATTTAGTGAGCCTTTATTTTTTAATCCGCGTTGACTCTTATTCATTCTAAATATTTTGAATAAAGCATTCACGATCCAATTTTTATGATTTCAAATCCATTTACAATCTTCATTGTTTATTCTGCAATTGAACAAAATACAACCCAGAATATCATGTACATTTTATTTTGTTAAAACATATATGGCAGCAATCAATATATAAATAAACCTTTAAAAAGAGCGAAATACTATAAAACAAGCAATTTAATGCACAATAAAAATCATCTTAATCATTTGTTTTATATAAAATTATAATAAAGCTCTTGATATATAAGGCTTTTCCATATTATAAGGATAAATTATGGAGTAAACTTACACTCGTACCATACAGTTTCATTGAAATTTCATTAATAAACCTTATATTGGTATATGCGTAGCGATCAAGCGCCATATGGATCTATTTCATACAGCATTGATTTATACTTTTTTGATTAGAGGAACACCTCATGAATAAGTTAATGGTTGCGGTTTTTGCTGGCTTAATTACCCTCACAGGTTTTAGTGTACAAGCTGCAACACCAGAACAAGAATGTAAAAAGTTACAGGATGACTCGAACCTGATCTATGCATCTAAAGGATTCTGTTTTAAAGACGCGGATGCTAAAGCGAAGTTTGGTAACGAAAATTGCCATACGACTAAGCCAAAGTTTTCTGATAAAGAACAACAACGTCTTGATGAAATCAAAGCTCGTCAAAAAGAGCTTAACTGCAAATAAGCAGCCAAATATCGTGTTTTAAACGCCCCAATTCACTCTCTGATCACGGAGAGTGAATGCTATTATTGAAAAAATAAGCCTATCTAAAGGATGAATCATGGCATACGATGACCAAAATATTTTTGCACGAATCCTTCGTGGTGAATTACCTGCAATCAAAATCTATGAAGATGATCAGGTTCTCGCGTTTATGGATATTATGCCCCAAGCAGATGGTCATGCTTTAGTGATTCCAAAGACACCAGCAGTTACCTTATTGGACCTCCCTGCCGATGCGGCTGCATATACCATCCAGATCGTGCAGAAAATTGCCAAAGCAATGGAAACTGCCTTAGATGCCAAAGGTATCGTACTTATGCAGCTTTCTGGTGCAGCAGCGGGACAAACTGTCCCTCATGTGCATTTCCATCTGATCCCTAGTTCAGTGCATGAACTTGGTCGCCATGCGGCAAAAATGGGTGATCAGGAAAAAATTACAGCACTCGCTGGAAAAATCAAAGCTGCACTTTAAGTTCTTATTTTTATAAAGACGGAGTTTTTACTCCGTTTTTTATTGTTTGCTAATTATATAAAAAATAATAAGAAATATAATTATTACTAAATATGAATCGTCATCAAACTGTCATTTTTCTTTCACTTCTCTGTCACAAAGTTTACCGATACTGCATACAAGTCAGTGAGCTATGTAACTTTATGTACATAAGCAAGCTCATAACAGTAACTAAGGCATCAGCCATTTACAAAAAGTGTTTTGGAGAAATCTCAATGAAAAAATTGCTTCTTGCTGCTACTGTAGCAACTTTAGCCATGAATGCAGCGCAAGCAGCACCAACATTGTATGGTAAGCTCAATGTGACTTTAGATCAAATTGATAAGAATGGCTTTAAAGACGAAAGCGTAACTAAAGTAAACTCAAACGCTTCTCGTATCGGGGTAAAAGGTGAAGAAAAGCTGACTGATAACCTTTCAGCAGTTTACTTAATTGAATGGCAAATCAGTGCAGATGGTGACGGTGATGTATTTAGTAACCGTAACCGTTATGTCGGTATTAAGTCAGATGGTATCGGTACTTTAAAAGTAGGCCAATATGACTCTTACTTTAAAACTGCTGCGGGTAACAACCAAGATATTTTCAACGATCACAACGAACTGGATATGACCGCTGTTTTGGCTGGTGAAGATCGTTTAAAAAACGTGATCGGTTTTGAAACTGATAAAAAATTACTTGGTGGCCTAGCATTCAACATCATGTTCCAACAAGGTGAAGAATCATCTACTGTATCGAACAATGCAAAAGGCCAAAAAGGCAGCCGTGATAGCTTTGGTGATGGTGTTTCAACCTCAATCACTTATGAAAACAAAGACTTCGGTTTAGCTGCAGCAGTTGCAGGTAACTTTGGTGTTGCATCTAAATACAATGCTTATAACAGCGAATTAGGTGGAAACATTTACTCTGATGCAATCCGTGTAACAGGTTCTTTAGACTTAACACCTGCAGGTGTTGATGGCCTAGTGTTTGGTGCATTATGGCAAACAACTCAACCAACTGATGACACAGTAATTACGACAAGCGGTACTCCAGCTGTTGTAACGTCTTATAAAGGCTTGCAAGAAGATGCTTACGGCGTAACTGCTGCATACGTAATTCCATCAACGCCAATTAAGTTAAAAGCAGAATATATCTCTGCAACAACTGAAGTAAATGGTCGTGATGATCGTAAACAAGACCTTTATGGTGTAGGCGCTGATTACCAAATCAATAAACAAACACGTTTCTACGGTGTTGTAGGTCAACAAAAACGTGATTGGTTAGTGAAAGATGATAAGAAAACAACCATCGGTTTAGGTATGGAATATAACTTCTAATTTGAAGCTACCTCCTATCTTATAAGAAAAAGGGCGATCTTGATCAGCCCTTTTTCTTTTGTATTACACTCACAATACTTTGATATTTCCTAACTCGGGAGCTCCCATCAAAAAAAGCCTTTGATAATTTTACGGAAACTCTGAATAACAGGATCTTTAGTTCTGCCTCGTCTAAAAATAAGCGAAAATGGTGCTGTATAACCAAATGTTGCTGGAAGTAGCACTTTTAAGCGTTGTTGTTCCACCCAATATTGAGCAAAATGCTCTGGCAAATAACCAATATATTGCCCTGATAAAATAAGTACCAATTGTGCTTCCATCGAATCAACTGTAGCAAAAGAATGCTTAAATCCTTGTTTGGCCAATTCGGTATGACTCCAATAACCACGACTGACCATTTTTTCACGTCGAATAATTTCTGCCGTTAGACCTTGCTGTTTATATAAGGGGTGCGTATCACTACAAAATAACCATTGCTGTTCTTTGTGCAAAGCTTGATACATCACGCCATTCATTTTCAGAAAAAAAGATCCAATCGCAACATCAAAACGATTTTCCAAAATCCCCATCTGCAACTCATAGGGAGATTGCACCTGCAATTTAATATAAACATTTGGATTCTGTTCTGAAAACTGTTGGATGATTTGATCTAAAGGGATATTTCGATCTGTCACCATGGAATCCAGCATCCCTATTTTAATGGTACCTGTCAGTTCGCCCTTGATCTGTGCAGTGTGCCTAGAAAAATTTTCTAACTCATTCAGTATGCGCTTGGCTTCCTGAAAAAACATTTCACCTTTTTGAGTGATTGCAAAACCACCACGTCCACGTTCACATAACTTGAAACCGACCATATGTTCCAATTGATTCATATAGGTACTAATGGCCGAGGTTGATAGGTTGAGCTCTTGCTGTGCATTGGCAAACCCTTGATTCTTTACAATACTGACAAAAATTCGAACTAACTTGATATCCATATGCGTCATGGCTTTTATCTCAATTTTCCCTCTGCCTCACTTCATCTTAAAACATTCTTGTAAAACTTAGTTTAGAAAAATCAAAACTAAGTTTTTAAAAAATAGGATTTAACCCTGTTCCGAGCTGATCAATAAATAAGAAAAAGGAGAAGCAAATGAACAAGCGCTTAAATCAACCGCTCGGTGGCAACGAAATGCCGCGTTTTGGTGGCATTGCCTCAATGTTACGCCTACCAGTTGTCGATAATGATGCAGGTTTGGCCGAACTGGATGCGGCTTTTATTGGGATCCCTCTAGATATTGGTACATCTTTGCGCTCAGGCACGCGTTTTGGCCCGCGGCAAATTCGTGCCGAATCGGTCATGATTCGCCCATATAACATGGCAACTGGCGCAGCACCATTTGATTCACTCAATGTGGCTGATATTGGTGATGTCCCGATCAACACCTTTAATTTGACAGAAGCGGTACGCATTATTGAAGAACATTATGATCGCGTACTGGCCCATCCGATTATTCCGCTCACGATTGGTGGTGATCACACGCTGACTCTTCCAATCCTACGTGCGATCCATAAAAAACATGGGCCTGTTGGTTTAGTTCATATCGATGCGCATGCAGACGTCAATGATGAGATGTTTGGTGAAAAAGTCGCACATGGCACCACCTTTCGACGTGCTGCTGAAGAAGGACTACTTGATTGTCAACGCGTTGTGCAAATTGGTTTACGGGCTCAAGGCTATAGTGCAGATGACTTCAATTGGAGTCGACGACAAGGCTTTCGGGTCGTTCAAGCTGAAGAATGCTGGCATAAATCGCTCGCTCCCTTAATGGAGGAAGTGAGAGCGCAAGTTGCTGGCGGGCCTGTGTATTTATCCTTTGATATCGATGGGATTGATCCTGCTTGGGCGCCAGGTACAGGAACACCAGAGATTGGTGGTTTGACCACCATTCAAGCCATGGAAATTATCCGCGGCTGTCAGGGCCTAGATCTGATTGGCTGTGATTTGGTTGAAGTCTCACCGCCTTATGACACGACAGGCAATACCTCATTGCTTAGCGCGAATCTGCTGTATGAAATGTTGTGCGTCCTCCCAGGAGTGAAAATACGTAAATAACATCCCACGATAAAACAAGAAAAATACATGGATAAAAATAGGTCGAGATGGAATGAAAAAAGATCAATCAAAACGGGCTGCCGCCGCGGCCTTCGTTGGAACAACAATCGAGTTTTATGACTTCTATGTTTATGCCACAGCTGCAGCTCTCGTGCTCGGCTTGGTATTTTTCCCTGAAACCGATCCTGTAACAGGGACATTAGCGGCTTTTGCAACCTTTGCTGTCGGTTTTATTGCCAGACCAATCGCTGCCGTTATTTTCGGGCATTTAGGCGATAAATTAGGTCGCAAAAAAATGTTGTTATTTACCATGCTGCTGATGGGACTGGCCACCACTGGGATTGGCTTGATTCCCAGCTATGCGCATATTGGGATTTGGGCCCCTGTTCTTCTCATCGTACTACGCTTTTTGCAAGGCTTGTCAGTCGGTGGTGAATGGGGTGGCGCAGTACTCATGGCCAGCGAACATGCTCCTGCCCATAAAAAAACTTTTTTCGCCTCTTTTGCCCAAATGGGCAGCCCAGCGGGTCTGATTCTGTGCCTTTTAGTCTTTAAAGGTATTACGTCTTTGGATGAACAAGCCTTACTGAGTTGGGGCTGGCGTATACCCTTTTTACTCAGCTTTGTATTTATGCTTATTGGCCTAGCCATCCGTCTAGGCGTAGAAGAATCCCCTGAATTTAAACAGATGCAAGCCAAACAAGAAATAGCCAAATACCCAGTAAAAGAGTTGCTTAAAAACTATTGGCCTCAAGTGGTTTTTGCTGGGCTGGCGATTACCATTGGGACAGCGGGTTTCTTTTTCACCAATACCTTCATGATTAGCTATGTCACCCAATATATGGGGATCAGCCGCCCCACGATTTTAGATGCTTTGTTTTGGGTCACCCTATTTGAATTTTTAGCCATGCCAATTGCGGCTTGGTATGCCAGTAAAGTCGGGACACATCGTTTTCTGTTCTGGGCTGCAATCCTCTGTATCGCCATTCCATATCCAATGTTTATGCTGGTGAGTACCCAAAATATCTATTACATCGTGTTGGGGATTACGCTTGCGGTCATTGCGCTGTCTTCTTTATATGCCGTTGTCGCTGGCTTTATGGCGGAAGCTTTTCCTACACATGTCCGTTATTCAGGGATTTCCATTTCCTATCAAATGATTGCGGCAATCACCAGTGGAACCACCCCCATCATTGGCACTTTTTTGGCTCAACATTATGCAGGCCAATGGTTACCTTTGGCGTTCTTATTTAGTTTTCTCTCGCTGCTGTCCCTCATTGGCATTTGTGGCATTACCCGATTAAGACAAAAGCAACTTTCTCAGGAACAGGCTGAACAAAAGCACGTCAGCCCCAAACAAGCCGCTTAATGGATGAGCAAACAAGCAAACCTGAACTTGATAAATGGATATTAAGAGTAGCGCATTATGCATAGAGATCGTTCTAAACAGATTACAACAATCGAAAGTTATGGTATCGAAGAAATACCTGCACATGCCCGTACAGCAAGCCCTTTTGATCTATTTCGTTTAAGTTTTGGTGGTGCTAATACCTTTTCGACCTGTGTCTTAGGTAGCTTCCCGATTGTCTTTGGTCTTTCTTTTCAAGCTGGATTCTGGGCAATCTTGTGTGGGGTTATCTTGGGGGCCTGTATCTTAGCGCCAATGGGAATTTTTGGTGCACGTACGGGAACCAACAACGCCGTGGCTTCTGGCGCTCATTTTGGTGTACATGGCAGAGTTGTCGGCTCATTTTTATCCTTACTTACCGCCATCGCATTTTTTTCGCTCTCCGTGTGGAGTTCTGGCGATGCACTGATTGGTGCAACCCAACGTCTATTTGACAGTTCTTATCAAAGTAACTGGCTATATGGATTGGTTTATAGTGGCTTTGCCTTATTGGTACTTACGATTTGTATCTATGGCTTTCGCTTTATGCTACTGGTGAACCGAGTGGCCGTGATTGCATCAAGTCTATTATTCTTTTTAGGTCTGTTTGCTTTTTCCAAGCAATTTGATTCAACTTACGCAGGACAAATTCAACTCGGACAAGCTGGATTTTGGGCAGCTTTCACAGGTGCAGCCTTGATTGCATTCAGTAACCCAATTTCCTTTGGTACTTTCCTTGGTGGCTGGTCGCGCTATATTCCGAAAGAAACAGCCTCCCATAAAATCATGGTAGCCGTATTTGCTTCACAGCTTGCAACCTTAATTCCCTTTCTGTTTGGTCTAGTCACCGCCAGCATTGTTGCTCGCAGTGCTCCCGTGTTTATTGAACAAAATAATTACATCGCAGGACTAATTCAAATTGCGCCAGCTTGGTACTTTATTCCATTGTGTTTAATTGCACTGATTGGTGGTTTATCTACTGGAACTACAGCCTTGTACGGTACGGGTTTGGACATGTCGAGTCTTTTTCCAAAATCACTCACACGTGTTAAAGCCACGATCTGGGTTGGCCTATTGTCCATCCTGTTTATTTTTCTAGGTCGTTTTGCAGCGAATCTGACTCAAAGCGTCATGACTTTTGCCACTCTAATAGTGGTGTGTACCAGTCCTTGGATCATCATTATGATTATCGGATTTATCACACGGAAAGGTTACTATAAAAATGATGATTTACAGGTGTTTGCAAATGGCCTAAAGGGTGGCATTTACTGGTTTCATCATGGTTGGAATTGGCGTGGCATCATCGCATGGATACCCAGTGCGCTTATCGGTTTATGCTTTGTTCATTTACCAGATCAGTTCATTGGTATTTGGGGACATTTATTCAACGGTCTTGATCTGAGTTTACCGATCAGTATTACACTCGCAGCACTGCTTTATATTTCACTGCTCAAACTGTTCCCTGAACCAAGTACTGTATACAAAGCAACATCTAGGGCGAAAAAGACCAAGCAGCAATGTAATAGATCATTGCTGTCAGAATCGCAATGATGTAGATATATAACTTAGAAAAAAGCCTGCTCAAGAGAACAGGCTTTTTCGCATCGGATTTTTTACTTTTTAAGGAAGCCACTCACCAAATTCAAAACTTGCTGAATATCTTGGTTGGCTTCTTGTGGATTGGTACTGCTACCTTGCGGTGTTAAAGAATCAATCACTTGCGGTAAAACTGAAGCAATTGCACCATAAATCGCTTGTTTCGGTGCTTGAGTTTGTTGTGCAACTTGTTCTACATCTTGGTCATCAAATAAACTTTGAATATTTTGCTCTGGCACATCTTGTGCATTTTGTTGCTGTGGATCTACCCAGCTTTGCACTTGATTCGATAAACCGGCATTTTTTAGTTTATCCAATGCACCTTGTAAACCGCCTTGTTTTTGAATCCAAGCTAACACCAATGGTAAAACTGCAATCAATAAAGTTTGTGCGGTATTACCACCAGTTGCATTACTTTGGGTTGAAGTATTTCCACCACCCAATTGTCCTAAAACTGAACCCAAAATACCACCCAAGCCACCTTGCTGGCTTTGGGTATTTTGCTGTTGCCCACCAAGTTGACCTAAAACAGAACCTAAAATTCCACCTAAACCACCCGCTTGGCCTGATTGTTGCTGACCGCCTAAAGCTTGCTTTGCTAAAATTTCAACAATGTTGGTTAAATCAGTCATGACTTAAACTTTCCTTTGGAATTATTTATCCAAAAAGCATACGCTGCTTTGAAAGCACAAAACAAAGTTAAATTGTTAAATTTTGCAAGAACTTGCAACTCTTTCCAGCCTGATTATTTTACCAGCGGAATTTATTCCAATTCTCAGGATTCGCCCAGAACTTGGAGTTAAACCAGTCAGGTACATGCTTATAAGTCAAAATATTAAATTGCCATAAAGCAAAATCACTGCCGTGTGTGGTTTTATCAATCAATTGAGTAAAGCCAAGCGAACGCAATAATTTTTCATCGCCCAGTTTACTGACCACGACAATTCGTTTGGCCATCAGGTCACGTAACTTCACCAACAGCTGTGATTTTTGCGTTTCGGTGATGTTTTGCATTTCTTCTGTATCAAATAATACAAAACCTAAATCATAACGCTGCGTAAATGGCAGACTTAAAAAGTCAGTTACGCTAAAATAATGCCATTGAATTGAAGCATTTTGGTCAATCTGCTGACCTATACAAAGTGCAGTATGAATGGGCTGTTCTTGAGATAAATCGTCTAGCATAGAAGTGATGACATTTTGTTCAGCCATAACTGCAACCCTTGATTGAAAAGATGAGAGTTTATTAATGGAACTACAAGGCATTTGTCATAAAATGCATGCAGCGCTCAAAACGCATAGTGTAACTGATCAATCAACAAGCAAGGCAAATGTTGAATATAAATTTATATTAGATCGTTCAGAAACTGACCTTCCTTTTGTTTTAGGTCAAGAAATTGAGATCGAATGGACTGGCAATATCTTTTGTACCTCTTGTGGCGCAAAAACACCGAAGTCTTATTCGCAGGGTCATTGTTTTAAATGTTTTAAAACCAAGGCCGAATGTGACCTGTGCATCATGAAACCTGAAACCTGCCATTATCACTTGGGAACCTGTCGTGAAGACCAGTTCGCACATGATGTTTGTTTCCAGCCACATATTGTGTATTTAGCCAACTCAAGTGCCTTAAAGATCGGGATTACCCGTATCGTCAATATGCCAACCCGTTGGTTAGATCAAGGGGCAACGCAAGCTTTACCGATTATGAAAGTCGGTTCACGTCGTTTGTCTGGGCATTTGGAAACGTTAATTGGTACACAAATCGCAGATAAAACCGACTGGCGCAAATTGCTGAAAGGTGAAGCTGAACCTTTAAATCTGCTTGAACAACGTGATCAAATTCTTGAAGAATTCGCTCCGAAAATTCAAAGCATCCGTGAAGAATTCAATCAGAACCTTGAATTTAACGAAAGCTTGGAATTCTTGGAAGATGAAACGCCACGTGAATTTATTTATCCCGTTGAACATTATCCTGAAAAGATTAAATCACTGAATTTGGATAAAACCCCAAAAATTCGCGGTGTGTTGCAAGGAATCAAAGGCCAATACTTATTATTCGATATTGGTGTGATCAATATCCGTAAATATACAGGTTACGAACTAATCCTTCGTGCCTGAAGCATATGCATAAAAAAGGTGGCTTAATCGCCACCTTTTTTATTTAGCCTGCATTTAAACAATTGAGAATCGCTTGTACTGGATCTTCGGTATTACCCGAGATCAACTGTTTATGCATGCTCAAATGTTGCATCATTTGAATATGCGCCGTTTCATGATCCATTAATTTTTCGATTTCAGTGGCTAAATGCTGAGGCGTTGCATCGGCCTGAATCAGTTCCTCAATTACTTTCTTGCCTGCAATGATATTCGGCAATGAGTAGTATGGAATTTTGACCATGAATTTCGCAATCAGATAGGTCAGCCAGTTCAATTTATAAAAAGTCACCATTGGACGGTGCAGTAACATTGCTTCAAGAGTCGCGGTACCAGAAGCCAAAGCCACAATATCACTGGCATTCATCACCATACGGCCAATTTTTGACTCGGCATCGCTATTTTCCAGAACATGAATTTTAGATTTCAGGCTGGTATCTAGATTTTGAATGCCCTTTTCAATCTGATGCTTGCGTGCATCATTAATTGCAGGGATTAAAAACTCCAGATCAGGATGCTTCCGATGAAGAATTTCAGCAGCACCCGTGAGCAGTGGTAACAATCGTTCAATTTCACCACGGCGACTTCCTGGTAATAAAGCAATATGGGTTTTATGCGCAGACAAGCCTAATTGATGCTTGGCTTCAGTAATTGGATTTTTTAACGGCAGTTGCTTTGCCAATGGATGCCCAACAAAGGCAGCGGCAACCTCATAATTTTCATAAAAGGTTTTTTCAAATGGAAATAAACATAGAACCAAATCGATACTGCGTTTAATGCCATGAACACGACCTTGACGCCATGCCCATACCGATGGGCTGACATATTGCACGGTTTTTATCGGTAACTGTTTTTCTTTAATAGTTTTAGAGAGGCGTAAATTAAAATCGGGTGCATCAATACCAATAAAGATATCAACGGGATGCTCTGTCCAGCGTTCAACTAAACCGTCACGCACAGCAAACAGTTTTTTTAAATCTTTAAGGACTTCAACAATTCCCATCACTGAAAGAATTTCCATCGGATAATAACTGTGAAATCCTTCAGCAATCATTTGTGGACCACCAATCCCTTCAAATTCAGCATCGATGCCTTGTTCGCGAAAACTGCGCATGAGTTTCACTCCTAGAGTATCTCCAGAAACTTCTCCCACCACGATACCAATTTTTAGTTTTTGCTTTAACAAGACCCACGCCCCACAGAAATGTTTAAATGATTCTAACAGAATGATTTTACATCGAATCACCCTATACCGCGCAAATTGTTCATGATTGGTGAACATTAGTTCTGATCTAAGATGACATTTATTATTCAAAATACAATCTAGATTTACGATGAATGAAGAATTGATTGAGATTCCGCTAAGATTTAATATAAACAAGAATCATTTCCATATGTGATTCATTTCCCCCTTCTTTCGCTTCAAGACCCTTTATGGCTAAATCTGCATCTATTTCGCTTGTCTATCGACTGAGCATTTTTTATCGCTTTGTGCTGAGTTTTGTTGTTGGCTATGTGTGCATGATGTATTTGAGCCTTGGACTCGGTTCATTGTTTAGCCATCTATTAGACAAGGCAGAGGCAATCTATCTTGCGGCATTTATTTCAATTCTATTTTATCTAGCCTTTATCATTTTGAGTTTTTGCGCACATTCACTGTGGAAACTCAGCTTGACTAGTCTGGTTTTGACAGGCGCTTTGTTTGGCTTATCTGTGGGTTTAAATTAAAAATGCAAAATAAAGGCGTTCGCCAATCAATGGCATGGTTGCATGCGTGGACAGGTTTAATTTTTGGCTGGCTTTTATTTGCCATTTTTTTAATGGGTACCAGCTCCTATTATCGACATCAGATTAATCTATGGATGCAACCACAGCTGGCGCAATATCAAGTTAATCAAGATACTGCTATTCGTACAGCAACGGATTATTTAGCTAAAAATGCGACTGATGCCAAATCTTGGTATCTCAACATTGCCAATCATGAAGAACCTGTCAACAAAATGTACTGGCAACAAGCCAGCGGCGGCTATGAAAGCCGTAGTTTAGATGCCAATACGGGGCAAGAGCTAAAACTCTCAGCGACCCAAGGTGGAGATTTCTTTTATAACTTCCACTTTCAGCTCTATGGTGTTCCCATCATGGTCGGACGGCTAATCGCCTGTCTCGCTGCCTTTATTATGCTGATTGCTTTGGTCTCTGGGATTATCACGCATAAGAAGATCTTTACCGATTTCTTTACCCTTAGAACCTTTAAATCACAGCGTTCTTGGTTAGATTTTCATAATGTCTCCTCTGTACTGGCATTGCCCTTTTTCCTGACCATTACTTTTACAGGATTGGCAATTTTCTTCTATCTGTACTTGCCTTGGGGCATGCAGAAACTCTATCCAGAGAATCCATTTCAATATTTTACTGAGATCAGAACCACTGAAAAAAGCACAACGCATCAAGCTGAACCTAAAAAAGCAGAAATGTTGCCCATGAGCAGCTTATTAGAAAAAGTAAAACAACAATGGGGAGATCAAGCCTTAGCATCGATTGAGGTCAAAAAACCAAATACAGACCAAGCCATCATTACCTTTAAGCAATTAGAAGATCGTTCGATTACCTTAAATCAGGCACAAATCACCTTTGATGGACAAGGTCAGGTATTGGCTAATACCCGAAATGAAAGTACTGTTGCGACCTTAAATGCGGGTGTTTATGGCCTACATATGGCGACTTTTGCACAGCCGATACTGCGCTTCGCTTTCTTTTGCTCAGGCATTTTGGGATGTTTGATGATTGCGTCTGGCCTCTTGCTCTGGAGCTTAAAACGCCAGATTCAAAATAAATCGAATCAATTTCATTTTGGCTATTATTTGGTGGATCGTTTAAATGTTGCAGCCTTTGTCGGCCTTCCTATGGCAATGCTCGGCTATCTATTCGCCAATCGATTGGTCCATATCACTGAAACCACACCCAACTATGAAATTTATACCTTTTTCAGCGTATGGGGACTGAGCTTTATCATCGCTTTATTGACCAAAAAACACTATTTATGGAAATCACAGATTTGTATTTTCGGGTTGATTGCTTTGATTCTACCTGTCTATAACTTGGTGTACTTGATTCAACATCAGCTCATCACTGATTTACACAGCTATTGGATATTCTTGCGAATTGATTTGTTCCTGCTGATCTGTGCCCTATTTGCTGTGTTTATTTTTAGAAATATCCAGCCGATTCAAGCGAAATCCGTTCAAAAAATTAAAACTAAGTTAGCGAAACAACTGGAGGTCAACGCATGATTCTGTTGAGCCTTGTATTGACCCTCATCGGGATGTTGTTGCTGTATAAATGTAGCGCCAAGCAAATCAGTAAAGCCAAACAACAAGTTTTCATTCGCTATAAAGCCCAGTTGAGAGTTTTAGCTTATATCTGCTTTTTGATTGCAGGTAGTTTACTCTGCTTCACCTTTGGCAGTTCAATTGGCTTTATCAGTTGGTGGATCTTCGCCACACCCGTGACCTTTGTGTTGGTGTTATCAGTGAATGAGCTGAAGCCTACAAAGAAATAAAGATGCAGCGTCTCAAAGGCTAAATTTTATCTATGTCATTAATGCGAGTTAACGTCGAGATATAGACTCGTCAGCTAATACTGTTAATTCAGATGCGTCTATAAGTAACTTACGTAGCAAATCTAGAATTGGATCAGCTTCTATTATTTCGCCCTTAATTTGTGCAATCTGTACAGAATGCCACTCCGTTGAAAGTTCCTCATCTTCAAACTCACAAGAACATACGATGAGATAACTTCTGCCAACGACGTTAAGCACAAAGTCCCATCCATGATCTTCAGCATAAATATCTTTGCAGGAAATTTGTTGTAGAATTAACCTTTCACGCAGCCAAACTGCGAATTCATCCCCTCCTATGAGTTCATTAATCGCATCAGGACGGGGTGCCACACCTTTAAAAATATCTGTTTCTATCTCAAATAGATGATGGAAATACATAAATTAACGCTCTTTATATACTTATTGTATGATTGCTTAATATCGGTGACCTAAGCCCTATTAAGGAATTATGAATAACTAAGCGACATTCCCTTTGTTCAATAATTTTAGTCTAGTCATGTATAAAAACAATTTTTATATTTTATTTAATTGATTCGCACCTTTTGAAAAAACGACTTATCTTTAAATATATTCATACAAAACAAAAAATTGATTAAATAATCCTAAATTAATCTACATTTTCCATTTTATTTTTTGGCATTATCCGTTAACAATTAAGTTCTTATATGTATTAGTTTTATTTTTCTAGACCTACACGATAAACACAGACTAAAAAACTTAATCACTTTCTTTATATTTTTCACAACAGCTACCCTTAGCTTCTGCCAAGGATAGCTTGATTACTTAGAAATTAATGCCCGTGATGGCTATGATCTTCCTGAGCAGCCGTTTTGTCCTTGTCATCACAACATTTCATCTTTTTTTCACAGCACTCTTTTTTATTAGCAGCCTCTTTTTCCTTACAGCAATCACTCGCAGCAAAAGCAGGTACAGTCGTGGCCAATAAGAGTGTTGAAAGCAATACGGTTTTAATATTAAACATCATCATGTCCTTGAAATAAAAAAAGAAATTTGAATTTATAAAAACAGAACATGATTTGGGGGCGATAAGGTAACTGATAGATCCCTAAAGTCAGTTGATCTAAATAAGCTGAATTTGCTGTTTTAATTGATTGTATGCTTCGCTCAATGGAATGATGGCTGTGTTCAAAAGTTGCAGCAACACAGCACAGACTCTTTTGACAGTGTGATGTATCCATTTTGCCACTGTCCATACGGTCATGCTTCGTCATCATAGACATTCTACAATCAGACATCGCATCGTGATTTGTCATGACTTGTTCTACGACAGGTTGATTTACTTCATTCATAGACATAGCCATTGCATAGCTATTGGTGATAAAACACATAGCAATCAGCAATGAAATGAGGCTTCGAATAAAGATAGACATAGAGCGAAATGATCAAACATACAATCCGTGTATGAATCTCAAAATAAACCAATCACAGTTCATAAAGCAAGCTGATCTGACTAAAGATGATCTAAAAATCTAGAAAATTGGCTTTCTTTAGCTTTTTTTTGCATAAGCAAATCATTATTCATCACAACGAGTTATCTAAAAAAAGCATAAGATATGCTGATTTTTGCATAATTAGGCATATTGTCGATGTTTGGTCCTATAGAATTTATTATGGCTGGGGTATTGGTTGGCTTCTGTGTCGGTATCACAGGTGTCGGTGGCGGCTCATTGATGACCCCAATCCTGATCAGTCTATTTAAGATCGAACCGCATATTGCCATTGGTACTGATCTACTTTATGCCTCAATCTCAAAATTCTGTGGTTCAGTGGTTCATGCCAAAAAACTAAATATTGTCTGGCCAATTGTACTCTGGCTCGCGTTAGGCAGTATTCCAGCCTCTTTTGCAACCTCTTGGGTACTTGAACATTATCTCAGTCAGTCCACCCATTATAAAGCGGTATTGACCATGGTTTTGGGCTTTATGCTGACCTTGACCGGTATCTCAATTGTGTTCCGTGCGCAAATTGAAAAGTTCTTTGACAAATTCCGTAACCGTGAACAAGCGGATATGGAAAGTGAACAGCATGCATTGCAACACAAACGTCATTACATTGTGATTATGGGTATTGTGCTCGGTATCTTTGTAACCTTGTCTTCTGTGGGTGCAGGTGCTTTCGGTATCATGGCCTTAGTGCTTATGTTCCCGAACCTTCCTATGATCCGTATCATTGGTTCAGACGTGGTACATGCGGTATTACTGACAGCAGTTGCTGGTCTAAGTCATATGTCCTCAGGTAATGTCGACTTTACCCTGTTAATGTGGTTATTGGTGGGTTCAATTCCAGCCATTATTGTCGGTACACTCATCAGCTCACGTATGCCAGAACGACTAATCCGTAAAATTCTAGGCATTACCCTATTTGCTTTGGGTGTGAACTTCATGGTGAACCCAATTAAGGCGAAACCAAAGCCAGTTGAAACACATCAAGCAGTTGTGGTTCAGCAAACAAAGCACGTAACAACAACTGTTTAAGCGTTGTAATGCCGATTATTTCTACATAAATTATGCTTTTCGCTAGTTAATCAATCGGCATTTCATGCTATATTCGTAGACAAAATAACCTTTTCTTTCGATTGAATTTGTGACAGCAATGAATACTCTACAGTCAAATCCAGTTTCTCAGCCAGATATCGACGACGTTAATATTAAAAGCATTCAAACTTTGATTACCCCAGCAGAACTGAAAGCTGACCTCCCTTTATCTGATGCTGCTTCTCAAACTGTGTTACAAGGACGTGCAACTGTACGTAACATTTTAGATGGCAACGACAAACGCTTGTTTGTGGTGATTGGCCCTTGTTCGATTCACGATCCTAAAGCTGCACATGAATATGCTGATCGCCTCAAGGTTCTCAGCGAAAAAGTAAAAGACACCTTATATTTGGTGATGCGTGTTTATTTTGAAAAACCACGTACCACAGTTGGTTGGAAAGGTTTAATCAACGACCCTGACATGAACGACTCTTTCAATATTGAAAAAGGTTTGCATATCGGTCGTGGATTACTAATTGATTTGAATGAAAAAGGTTTGCCATGTGCAACTGAAGCACTTGATCCAAACTCACCACAATACTACCAAGACTTGATTTCATGGTCTGCGATTGGTGCACGTACCACGGAAAGCCAAACTCACCGTGAAATGTCTTCTGGCTTATCATCTCCTGTTGGCTTCAAAAACGGTACAGATGGCGGCTTAACTGTTGCGACCAATGCGATGCAATCAGTTAAACATGGTCACAGCTTCTTGGGCCTGAATGAAAATGGTCAAGTTGCGATTATCAATACCAAAGGCAACCCTTATGCACACGTGGTATTACGGGGTGGTAATGGCAAACCTAACTATGATGCAACTTCAGTTGCTGAAGCGGAAGCAGCTTTGGCAAAAGCTAAAGTAAGCAACAAGATCATGATTGATACTAGTCATGCCAACTCAAACAAAGACCCGTACTTACAACCTTTGGTTTTGAAAAACATCACGGAACAAATCCTTGATGGTAACAAATCAATCGTTGGGATCATGGTAGAGAGTCACTTAAAAGGTGGTCGTCAGGATATTCCTGAAAATCTATGCGATCTTGAATACGGTAAGTCAGTGACTGATGGCTGTATCGATTGGGAAACCACAGAAAAAGCATTACTCGAAATGCATGAAGCATTGAAAGACGTCTTACCAACACGTTAATTCGATCTTTTAACTGCGATGAAAACAGGCTCTTATGAGCCTGTTTTTTTTGTTCGTCAATTCGGCTAGCTTGCACAAACGTACAATACAGCCCATAGTACTTTGCCCTATTTTGATCATCCTTTGTTATTGATTCATTTAGGTTGGTCATGGAAATTTTTCTTTATACCTTAAGTGTGATGTACAGCCCAGGTCCAGTGAACTTTATGGGATTAAATGCTGGGCTAACAGGACAATTCTCCAGAACATTAGGCTTTTTTGCAGGTGTGGGCTGCTCCATGCTGATGCTATTTGTTGTATTTGGTTATGCAGGTGCGGCACTGATTCCCCATGCGTATTTGCATTTTATTGCCTTGATCGGGGCGCTTTATACCTTTTATATCGCCTATAAAATGATGACAGCGCATACCGAATTAAAAACAGATCAAACCCTATACAAAAGCCTCAGCTTTTGGAATGGTTTCTGGATTCAAAGCTTGAATCCGAAAGCGATTTTGGTGATTTTACCTGTGACCACCATTATGTACCCTGCAGCACATATCACTGGTAGCTTGATTCTGATTGTTTCATTACTCATTTCTCTCGGTGCAGCGGGTGCTCCGTTGCTTTATTCATTTGCTGGAACAGTAATTGGCAAAAAATTGAGTAATCCAATTTGGCTCAATCATCTAAATAAAATACTGGGTATCTTTTTAATTATTTCAGGTCTATTTATGTTGAGTGATTTCTTAAAAGGTATGCATCTTATTTAAAGCTTTTTTAGTCGCAAGCACAGCTTATTTCTGATGTGTATAAATCTCTTTCCATCTTGCTGGGGTAATTCCAAAGGCTTTGCTAAAGTGCCGAGTCATATGGCTTTGGTCAAAAAAACCAGCAATGATGGCGGCCTGAGTCAGTGACTCTCCATACATCAAACACCTTTTCACGATATCTAGCCGACGCATGGTCATATAACGATGCGGACTGGTGCCAAATAGCAGTCTAAAATCACGAGAAAGGCTCCAACGATCACGTTGGATATTCTGTTCTAAATCATCCAAACTGATGTTCTGACCCAGTGAAGCGTGTATAAACTCTCTAGCACGCTCCGCCGCAATATAATCATAGCGTTGCCGCGCACGTACTGGCTGACCTGCAACTTCATACAAGGTTGTCGCCAAGTCATATAAAGCATCTTCTTCTTCTAAAAGATCCAATGGATCCTGCATATTTTGCAAAAGTGTGTGGGTGACTCGATAAAGCCGTGGATCATCACTCAGCCCATCTTTGAAAAAAGGCAGTGGTTTGCCTTTCATGATCTTTTGAATCAACGCAGGTTCAACGTACATCATTCGGTAGTGAAAGCCGTCTTGAGTCCCTGCACTACCGTCATGTTTTTCATCTGGATGCAATACCATGGTCATGCCATGCTGGCTATGTCTAACCTCACCACGATAATGAAAGCTTTGCACACCAGACAAGGTTCGACCAATCGCAAAGGTATCATGTTGATGTGACTCATATGCATGATCAGAAAAGAAAGCTTCAATCCTTTCCAAGCGATCACTATCTGAAGCTCTGACAATCCAATCAGAATGATTTGCTATTTTTGACACGCTGATCTGCCTATAAAAAATTGAATTCAGCAGTCTCAGAATACCTTAATTTTGCTTTGATCTATAAGTCATTTTTTGATTATACTGCTGCCACATTTCTCCTACGACGTATCGCTGATATGAAGTCCAGTTTTCGTCAACATTTGCTTAAGTGGCGTGCCTATTTTGGCGCGATTACTTTGCTATGTTTACTCTGGCATATCTTCCTACCAACGATGGTCCATACAGGCGTCGTTCCTGCACTTTATGCAATGCCAAGCCATTGCCAAGTCACAGAAATTCAAAATGTCTCGTTGATGTCACAGACACATTCAGGTCATCATCAACAGAGTATGCACGACATGCATCACGGACCGCAGCTAGAGCATGTCAAACATGCCCAGCTGAGTGAATATGCACAACACGTGTATGCACTGGCCAGCCAAATCATGAAGCATTGTCCATTATGCTCCCATGGTTTAGATGCCGCTGTGATCGTCCCGCTGATTGCATTCATTATTATATTTCTACTGGCTTGGTTCAGTCGTGTTCGCTGCCTGTGCCATACGTGGACAGAAGATCTGCACATCGCCCGCATCTTTTATATTTTTCCGATCAAACAAGCCCCACCACTGACTTTATAAATCGCAAATTTTACTTCGTGCCCCGTTAATAACGTTGGTGCGCCCTTAGTTATTGCTTTTTATAGAGTTCATAATGAATACTCAATTCCGTTTGTCTGTATTAGCGGCTGCGTGCCTGTCTGTTGGCTATAGTTCTGCTACTTTTGCTGAAACTGTGCCATCTGATACCACCAAAACCTTAGCCACCATTGTTGTCACCGCAAGTCGTGAAGGTGAATCGATTAATAATACCCCTGCTGCGATCAGTAAAATGAATAGCAAGGAGATTGAAGATAAACATGCAACCTTTATTGGACAAGTGCTGAATCAAACCCCAGGCGTGTTAATGAATGACTTGGGCAATGAACAGCATATGATGTCCATTCGCCAACCGATTACCACAGCAGCCGTTTATCAATATTTAGAAGATGGTATTTCGATTCGTCCTGTGGGTGTGTTTAACCACAATGCCTTATATGAGGTGAATTTGGCGGGCATTGATAGTATCGAAATTTTACGTGGCCCTGCTAGCAGCTTATATGGCAGCAATGCGATTGGTGGAACCATTAATTTCCTCACCAAAGCACCGAGTACTACACCCACAGCCAATCTGGGCATCAGTGCCAGTTCTAAAGGGTATCGCCGTGTCGATGTCGGTGCATCGAATAGCTTTGATAGCGAATGGGGTGAGCATGGGTTAAGACTTTCTGCCTATGCCAGTGATCGTGGTGATAGCTGGCAAGACCATGCTGAAAGCAATAAACAGAGTGTGACACTCAGACACGACTGGCATATCTCTGATGCCACCCAAATCAAAAATATCCTCAGCTATAACCATTTAAAAGCGGATATGACCGGTAGCTTAAATCCGGATGATTATCGCAAACGTCCTGGATACAGCTACCAAACATTCACCTATCGTGAAGTCGATGCCACACGGCTTTCTTCTCAAATTAGCCATCAATGGAATGATCAGCAACAGAGTCAAGTTACCTTATATTATCGTGACAATACTACCGAACAAAATCCAAGTTATAACATCCGTACCGATGTTAAAAATGGCACACCGACGGGTACTTATAGCGGTCAAACTACCTATAACGCCTTTCAGTCCTATGGCTTAAATGCGCAGCATTCAGCGACATTTGATCAGGTCAAACTGATTGTTGGGGCGATGGCTGACCATTCTCCTAACCAAGCCAGAACCAATGATATTCAGGTATTCCGTGACCCGAATACCTTGGTATATACCGGTTATCAACAACGCCAGCGCTTACGCGACTTTAATGTAGACGTCAATAACCAAGCCCTCTATGCACAAGCCAATTGGCAAGTGTTACCGACTTTAAATTTAGTTGGTGGTGCACGCTATGACTGGATTAGTTATGACTATGAAAATAAATTAATTCCATCAAAAACCACAGGCGCACCGAATGAGAAACGTGATTTTCAGAAAGCTAGCCCGCAAGTCGGTTTTGTCTGGAACATCACCCCAGCGCTTGATCTTTATAGTAATTGGTCGCAAGGTTTTGTACCGCCAGAGGTGAGCAGTTTATACGGGGCGAATCTGGTGACACCTGACTTGAAAGAAGCCACATTTAATAATATTGATGCAGGTCTGCGCTTTAAATTATTCGATGATCGCTTAGATGGTGAAATCACCCTATATCGCTTAGAAGGCGAAGATGAAGTGATGAGCTATACCAAGCCAGATAACACACGCGAGCCACGCAATGCAGGCAAAACCTTACATCAGGGAATTGAAATTGGGGGAACATGGAAACTCAGTGATTTATATAATCAGCGCTTAAAACTCTCAGGTAGTGTGGCCAAACATGAATATCAGCAATTTCAACCGTCGAGTGTTTTAGATTATAGCGGCAACACCATGCCAAGTGCGCCTAAAACATTTGGTACGCTTGAATACCAGATCAAACCAATACCTGAGCTATTACTCTCTGCAGAAGCGGTTTATGTCGGTTCTTACTGGATTAATGATGCCAATACGGAAAAGTATGATGGCCATACTTTGCTGAATCTGCGCGCCAATTACCGTAAAAATGCTTATGAAATCTACGGGCAAATCCTGAATGCCACAGATCAGCATTATGCGGAAAGTACCTCATTTAGTAATAACCAAGTCAGTTATACCCCCGCTGCACCACGTACCTATTTATTAGGTTTACGTTATCATTTTGGGAAATAAGCAATGAATGCCAAACAACTGAAAAAACTACTGGCATTGCACCGTAGTTTTGGGATGGTGTTGGGCGTTCTCGTTTTACTTTGGTCTTTAACAGGTGTGTTGCATCCGATGATGAGTGCAACACAACCTCAGCCTGTAAAACGAATGCCTCCATCTCAACAATTGGATTTAACACATGCCTTAGCGGCAACAGATGTTCTCAAGCAACATAAAATCGTGCAATTTTCAGCCTTGCAGGTAATTGAATTAGAAAATCAGCAGATTGCCTATCGCATATTACAGCCTAATCAAAAGATTGCTGAATACTATGATAGTCAGACCAGTCAATTGCTGGTTAATGCAGAACAACAAGATGCCGAACGTTTAGCGCGCTGGTACACGGGTCTCTCTCAACAAGAAATTGTATCCAGTCAAATCATCACCGAATTCAGCGATGATTATCCGAGTGTCAATCGTTTACTGCCAGTTTGGCGTGTTGATTTTCAAAATGGTTTACGTGCCTATGTGGATCCTTCACAAGCACGACTGGCCACGCTGTCTAATGATCAAATGATGTGGATGG
Organism: Acinetobacter sp. NIPH1876; assembly: GCF_022808535.1. Taxonomy (NCBI): domain Bacteria; kingdom Pseudomonadati; phylum Pseudomonadota; class Gammaproteobacteria; order Moraxellales; family Moraxellaceae; genus Acinetobacter; species Acinetobacter sp. NIPH1876. The sequence continues at coordinate 168,336 of NZ_JALGBR010000001.1, read as the reverse complement.
CAAAAATATTCCGCTTAGGTCATACCTGGACGTGGGGTGATCAAACTTGGACAGGTCAAACTATTCTCATGCAAATCGCTTTGATTGGCATATTGTGCATGCTTTTTATGGGGATTGGCTTATTCTTTAAGATTCATAATCGGCGCAATCACCGTCTAGGGCAAAAACCGATCCAATTTCTACATCGCTATTTAGGTATCAGTTTAAGTGTCTTTATTCTGCTCTGGGTGTTCAGTGGTTTCTATCATATCTGGCAAAAAAAGCCCGATATAAAAAATATTCAACCTGTGTTCCATACGGCTGATCTAAGTACCAAAGTATGGCAGCAGGTTACTCAGCAGCCCATTCAGCGTCTGGATCTTGTGCCCACCACCTTTAGCCAGACACATACTCGTGCTGCATGGATGATTCAAGCTATCGGACAAGCTCCTTTACAAGGCAGCATGACGGCGGCAAACAAAGCGCATGATCATCACGTGACCAAAACAGCAGCTCCCGCGATTCAGTTTATAGATGCGGGTAATGGTAAAGCGCTTGATATTCTCGAACAAAGCAAACAATTAGCTGCTAGCTACTTAGATTTAAAGCCAGAGCAGATTAAACAATCCTCATGGGTGACAAGTTTTGGAGGAGAATATGGATTTATCAACAAACGCTTACCTGTGATCAAGGTTGAGACCCAGTTAGAGAATCAACTCAGACTGTATATAGAACCGAGCAGCGGTGTGATTGCAGCTCAGGTCACACAACAAGATGCCTTAGAAGGATTTAGTTTTGCTTATTTACACAAATGGACATGGTTGCCGATAGATAAAACGCTTCGAGATATCATTCTAGCTACGATTGCAGCACTGGTTGCCTTACTCGCTGTGTTGGGTTTCTGGGTTCAACTGCATAAACGCTAACATCACTCAAAGTGATTCTTCTGTTTACAGGAGGATCACGCCAATCCAAGTGATCAATTTTTTTAAATGATATAGAACGAAGCAATCACAGCACTGAGAAGCACGCCAGTTTCAGCCAGCTCAATTGCAGCACCTATAGTATCCCCAGTAATCCCGCCAATTCTTTTAATAAATAATGATCGCATATAAAAAAGCAGCACTAAAAAAACCAGTAAGGCAATTAATCCAAGCCATTTAAACATACAAAGCAATGCTATTGTAATGACAAAAACCATCCAAAGTTGTTTTTTAGGCATAAAATCTGTCATAGAACGGCCTAAGCCTTGAGCACGTACATAAGGCGTAGTAAGGAATAAAAACAGTGGCACACTGCGCCCAAGCATAGGCAAGACGATTAAAAAAACAGCCATTTGTTGTTCAAGCAAAACGTATAAGGCCACAAATTTCAGCAAGCAGACGACAACTAAACTCAGCACCCCGATTGGACCACATGCAGGGTCCTTCATGATTTTCAAGGTTCGTTCAGGATCACCAAATCCACCGACCCATGCGTCGGCTGTATCCGCTAAACCATCCAGATGTAATCCACCTGTCAGCCAAATCCAGAGTACGAGAATCACTGCCGCACTCAAGATGATCGGAAGCTTTGCCAATAACATGGCAGATGCAAACAAAATCAACCCAAGCAATAAACCCACCAAAGGATAAAACAGCATGGCCTGACCATTCTGTTTTGCGCTTGGCATCGTTTTGAGTTCAATTGGTAAAACAGTCAAAAACTGCAAGGCAATCCAAAAAGGTGTCATGCAACCTCTCAATGACAACGGGTTTATCATGCATGGATTATGAAGAAATAAAATTGGGAATAGCAAGCTATTCCCAAATGAAAAGACTGAATATCTTAGTTTATTGAATTTGATAACATTGTTTAAGCTTCAAATAATCATAATAAAAACTGTTCGTACTATAACGTGCGTAGTTACAACTCGACTTAAACAACGTTTCTTTCTCGTTATAGAACATTTTTACCAAGGTTGTGCCTTGCTTGTCTTGATAGATATCCCACTGTAGATTCGCTGCCATGGGTGACACCACCTCACCTCGCCAAGTGCTGCTGTTGTAGCTATAGGTTTGACGTAAAGGCAAAGGTTGCATCATATTGTGCAACTCTAAACTGGTCGCCAATGGAATGATAATTTCGGCATGGGCAAAACGTAATACCGCACGATGTGCTTGCTGCTGATCTACAATCGCATCGACTTGTTTAAATAAGTCCTGCTTTAGGCCTTGAGCAATTGCACTGGTGACGTTCTTCGATTCGGTAAAACTTGGCCCTTTGCTATAAAAATCATTGGCATCGTTAAATTCAGCATAAAATTTTGCAGCATCTACAGGCATATACTGATCAAAATTCACACCCTTCAATTCAGTTTTCATACCGCCTGATATTGAATATAACTCATAGACATAGGCCGCAGCATCCACAGCACTGGCAATACTGTTTTTACCCTTACCTTTTTCAGTGATGGTTTCACCTTTAGGCGAAGTGACGCTATATGAACCAGTATTGCTAAATACATAGCCCGTGGTTCCCAACTTTTGAATAAATTCTGTTTTGAACAGTGGATTCAATACGCTCTTTGCCACTTGTTCAGCACGACTATTTTTCGCAAGTTCATTTAACTTATTGACCAGACCTGCATCCTCTTCTTCAAAATGCTGATAGGCTTGGCTGGCATCGTAAATTGCCTGTTGTTGTCCTGATAAAGGCTGTGCTAAATCTTGATCTTTATTCAAACTATGAAAATAAAGCTTAAAACGATCCACCCCACCATCTTCAATCGTTGGCACACTACTACTAGCTAAACTGGTGTATGAAATTGGGGTGATGTGTGCCTTTAATTGCGGTTGCTGTTGAATCAATTCAGCAGTAAAAAACTTGGCGCTATCTACCGCACGGTCTACACCCGAACTTTGCACTAAAATTGATGTCGGTTGTTGTGCTGCGGTTTTAAACAGATTTGGTAAGCGTTGTAATAAGCGATCAGCAATACCACGATGCTCCTGAATACCTTGCATCGTTTCATTGCCATAGCCAAACTGACGAATGCCATCCACACCATAACCCAAAAGAATATTGGCTTTCATCATGCTTTCTAAATCTGCTCCCAGCTTTTCGCCTAAAGGTGTGAGTGCATGTTCAGCTTTGGCTTGTTTCCAAAGGTTATACAGCGCTAAATCATATTTAATACTGGATAAACCGCGTGAGCCATGACGTGCAACCAGTTCTGTAAATACAGGCTGAAAGCCTTGCGGAATGGCTTCATATTTTTTGAAATCTTGTTGTGGTTGGTATGGAGTTTTAGTCTGATAATATTTTGATTCAGCGTTATTTTCAGGGGTTGTTTGCGATTCTGAGTGATCGTCGTTATTACATGCCGCTAATACAATGCTCGCGCATAACACACTGCTTTTCAATAATATATTCATGAATGATTTGCTTATAGGTCAAGAAATGCCATGTATCATAGGCAGTCGCAATGACAATTCGATTACATGACCCAAGCAAATACTGGAAACAGAATAAGATTTTATGACTACTAAGTTGCTGTCATTTCAGAAAAGTGAATTTGATTGTCAACTTGAGTTAGCTTTAAAGCATATAACGTTCCTAACTCTGCGGGCATGGTTAATAGTTCATCTAGTTTGTGCTGACGTGCCAAACAGGTCAGCAACTTAATCACCCCACCATGCGTCACAATCAATGCTCTATTCCAGTTATGTTGCTGCATTTGAACATAAATTTCAGTAAAACCGTGCATGACACGCTGTTGAAATTGATTCAACGACTCTCCATTCGGCGCATGATATCGAGTTGGGAATTGCCAGAAATTTGCCAATAATTCAGGTGCTGTTTCATAAATAGTTTGAGTCGCAACACCTTCCCAATCACCAAAATACATTTCCTTGATTTCAACATTGAGTAGTAAGGGCAATTCGAGTTGTTTGGCTAATGCGGCCGCAAAGTTTTGGCAGCGTTGCAAGGGCGAGCTGATGATCACATCCCAGTGTACCTGAGCATCAAGCTGCTGTTGAACGGTGGATTGCATTTGCAACCAACCGTGTTCAGTCAAGGCATCATCGAGATGCCCACGCAAAGTATGGCTCAGTGTGGTTTCACCGTGCCGCAGCAAATCAAGGTGCAACTTTATCACCTGTCACAGCAGCTTCAGCAAAGGTGGCCATTTGGTTATGCAACACACAAGCCAGTTGCAGCATCGACAATGCAGCTCCTGCACCACTACCTTCACCAAGACGCAAATTCATATTTAAAATAGGCTGAGCCTCTAGGGCTTTTAGCACACGATGATGGCCATATTCAGCCGATTGATGCCCAAACAGCATCCATGCACGACTGTGGGGCTGAATGCGTACCGCACATAAAGCGGCAACCGAGCTAATAAAACCATCCACCACGATTGGCAAACCAAGTTGTGCACAGCGAATATAGGCACCCGTCATTGCAGCAATTTCCAAACCACCAACAGCAGCCAAGATTTTTAAAGCATCGTCAGCAACAGCTGCTTGATGTTGTTTCACTGCCTGATCAATGACAGAGATTTTATGTTGCAGCTGTTGATTATTAATCCCTGTTCCCACACCGGTCAGTTGTGCGGCATCTTCATTCAACAATAAACACGCCAGTGCTGAAGCTGAACAGGTATTACCAATCCCCATTTCACCTGCAATAAAAATATCAGCAGCTTGTGCTTTGGCGCGATCAACGCTGTCTTTACCCAATTGCAAAGCTGCTAAGCATTCTTGCTCCGTCATTGCAGCTTGTTGAGCGAAATTGGCTGTACCTGCACGAATGCAATGGCGCTCAACCCCTACATAATCATAGGCCTCACCTACAGTTCCACAATCCACAACCTGTAAATGTGCATGATGATGTTTGGCAATCACACTAATAGCTGCACCACCTGAGGCAAAATTTTGCAGCATTTGACGGGTCACGGCTTGCGGATAAGCCGAAATATTTTCTGCAACCACCCCATGATCGCCTGCAAAAATCGTAATCCAAGGTTGTTGAATTTGAGGATGTACTGTGCCCTGTAAGCTCGCCAATTGAATGGCTAGCTGCTCAAGTTGCCCTAAAGCCCCTGTAGGTTTGGTCAATTGCAGTTGACGTTGTTCAGCTTGTTGTTTGGCATCTAAATCTGGTTGTTGTACTGCAGCTAAAAACCATTGTGCTTGTTCAGTCATGTTATTTCTCATCTTTTAAAATCATTGGAAAGCCTGCGACACAAAACATGACTTTATTGGCAAGTTGCCCCAAGGTCTGATGCAAACGCCCTGCTTCATCGACAAAACAACGGCTGATTTCTCCCATCGGTACCACTCCAAGTCCAGTTTCATTACTGACCAAAATAATTTGAGAGTGTAGTTGCGGTAAGACTTCAAATAGTTTTTGCATCTGTTGTTGTTGCAAGGCTGGGTCTTCAGCCAATAAAAGATTACTCAGCCACAAGGTTAAGCAATCGACCAAAATCAGCTGATCAGGCTGATCCAATTGTAAAAGCCGGTCGGCAAGATAAATCGGTTCTTCAAACACTTGCCAATGGGCTGGACGTTGCTGTTGATGATGCGTAATACGCTGCTGCATTTCTGCATCTAAGGCCTGCGCCGTTGCAATATAAATGACCGATAAACCTGTCTCTTTGGCGGTTTGTTCTGCCAAACGACTTTTACCTGAGCGGGCCCCACCTAAAATTAGTTGCAACATATCTAACCTAGTTCAATTTGCTGATAAGGATACAGTAATCCTTGTAAAATCTGTGCCTTATAATAGCCGAAAGTCAGTTTTTTGACCTGAATCTTCATGGTTTTTAACGGAAGCTGTTGTATCCGCTGCAATACCCTATCACTCGGCCAAGCTTCATCATACAAACCTAAAGTAATATGCGGACAATATTCAAGTGCTGCGATCTCTTCAGATACATGGGCAAATTGCTGCCGAATTTGGGTTAGTACACCCTGCTGATCTTTAATCTGTAGGAACAAAGCACTACTAAAGCTATCGATCTGTGTGATTTCCAGCTCAAAAGCTGTGAGCTGTAATGCTTCAATCTGCTTAATCTGCTGCTGTAATTGTTGAATCTGAAAATCATCGTCGTATTGCTTGACAGCAGGCTGCAAGAAACCACACACAAATAAAGTAATGTGATATTGGCGTTGCTGTGCAGGAAGTAATAGATCTGAAAATTGTGCCTGGATTTCATCTAAATATTGAATCAATTCAGGTTGATCAATCTCTATATACCAAAGCCCATAATCTGAGCGACCCTTGTGCCATTCAGGATAATCGCGTATTGCGGTCGCAATCAACTGGGTGTCTGCTTGTAATAACACAACTTCAGCATCATAGATAAAGTTGTGTTATTCAAACATAAACCCAGATAGAAGTTAAGGTACTTTCACCGTGATCATTGCCGCTTATACAGTTAGAGGTTTCAATTCCTCCAACTGTGACATGAATGCATTATCATTGAGTTGCGCCTGAATTCCGTGATAGAGCTGGTTTAATAAGGCTTTCTTCTGATTTTCAGTAATGTCCATATGCTCAATATTGGTCTGGACATGTTTTACAATCTTAATCTCGTCCAGCTCAAGCATTTTCAGCGCATAAGCATAGCCATAAATTGCACCTTGCATTAACTTCTGGTAAGGAAGTTGTTGCTGCACATGAGATTCTAAACTGCCTAAAACACGCTCATTCAGATTGAGTTTTCTAAGCGGATCACGAGCTACACGCTCACATGGATCTTTATAGGCGGCTCGGCAAGAATGCAGAAAACTTTCCGCCATCCGATCCAGTTCTTTGGCTTGGTTGGGAATCATATTAGCCAAACCCAATTTAACTTCGTTGACCACCTGCTCTACATATTTCATGATTTTGGAATCGGCCATGGCGATACCAATGGTTTCATGTCCAAGTGCACTGGCATACCACGCTAACATGGCATGACATCCATTCCATAGTCGATTTTTAATGATTTGAATCTCAGAAATCTGATCCACCAAAATCATTTGGCGCATTTTGCTCAACAATGGACTGCGATTTTCCACGTAAATCGGCATATCCATTTCACTATGGAATAGGATCAAGTCCATATTTTGTAAGAATTGCCCTGTTTGAAACTGCCCACGCATGTCTTCTAAACAATGAGTAATCTGCTGTTCTTGCTTTTCAGTGAGGGCGGTTTCCTCTGTAAGTTCAATCGTTTCTGGATTGAGATCATTTTGATATTGTTTAAATAAATTGTGCTTGATATTGAGCTGACGATATAAGGCTTGATCCGTCAGTTTTGACACCATTCGATTGACCACGGTATCGCAAAAATAATGTTCACTTAAAATATGTTCTGCAATATCTTCATCCGTCATAGAAAGTAAGGCTTCACGGATATGTTTTAAGACCAAATACTTTGCGCACACTTTATTCAGAATAATCAAAAAGGTAATCGGCTCATTGTTGTCTGCATCAGCTGACATAAAACGGGCCAATAGTCCCTTCGCAATCGTTTTCGCCTCGGACTCAATTGCCTGTTCTGGCAAACACAGTGCGATCAGGCTAGATTGCATATACATCTCTAACATCTGCTGTTCATTGTCAGCATCAATCACAGTGAGATTATCAATACGCTCATCATAGGAAGACTGACCATATCGAATACTATAGCTGCCAAAACTGTTCACGGATTCCAAATAAAGACGATTTCGGGTTGATGCCAGAATCCGTTTTGGGCGTGTGTAACCATCCCAATAGGACAAGATCTGTGCTACATATCCCCCACCAATGGCACCAAAGCCATGAATCCCAACAGTCAATTGATTGACACTTTGCGGAAATAATTCTTGTAATTGTGGCATACCCATTTCAGGGACATATTGATCCAAAGCATTCAGGCACTCATACATGTCCTGATAGTAAAAATTTGCTTTAGAGAGCATATGATCATTGGGTTCTTTAATATCTTTGAATAAAATCGTGATACCGCCAGCATCATAGGCTGAACAAATCCCGTTTTCCGAATCTTCAAACATTAAACATTGTTGCGGTTGTAAATTTAGCTTCTGCGCCGCTTTTAAAAAGATTTCTGGATGTGGTTTTCCTTTTTCAACTTCATCCCCACAGACCAACAAATCAAAAAATTTATAAACATTGGCATTAATTAGATATTCTTCTGCAATTGCTCGACGACTTGAGGTCGCAACTGCCATTTTTAGACCAGACTTTCTTAAACGTTCTAAAACTTGAACCAAACCTTTTTTAATCGGCACACCATTTTTACGTACAGACTCCAATTCCACCTCATCTGCACGTTTGCGAATGGCAGTATAAGGAACATCTGTACCATAAAACTTTTGTGCCAGTTGCTCCGATGCTTTGGCACTTAAGCCGAGACACTGCATCAAATATTCATCAGAAAATTCCTGTCCAATCAGCTCTTTTGATGCCTGTTTCAATGTCTGAAAGCGTAAGCGCTCGGTATCAAACATTGTTCCATCCATGTCAAAAAGTGCTCCTTGAACAGGATAATCATGAAAAATAAGCATCTTTACTCCTTTATCTATCTTGTTATGACGTTTTATAGGGTACATAAAAAATCCCGTTAAAATCCAAAACGTCAATAAATGAAATAAATTTGATCAAAAAATAAACACAAAGGCGACTCATCATAGCAATATATGACTGAAACAGTCGGAATACTTGCATTATGAGGAAAAAGATGAGTCATTTTTAGCCAAAATCCCTTTTATTCATCAAATAGCAATGCGGTTTCATCCTCTTTTCGAATCAACATCCAACTAAAATAAAGGCCAATCGACATGGTTAAAAACAGTAATAGATAGAATGGGAAATGGGTATTAAAGCGGTACAGGAATGTACTGAGTAAGGGGCCAACAATTAAACCCAATGCCTGTGTTGCCGTACAAAAACTTGCCATCTTAACCTGTGATTGCTGGGATACGGCTTGAGCAGCACCTGTGGTAAATGCAGGTAATAAACACGCCACAGAAATACCATAAAAAATATAACTTGCCTGAAATACAAAAATTGTAGGTGCGTAGAGTGAAAATAATAGACCAAAACACATTGTGACTAAACCAATAATCACCAAACTATTTAATTTGAGTTTAAACACTTTCACGATTAAAAGTTGGGTCAGTACTAGACAAATGCCAACGACCAACATGCATTGAGAAAAATAAACTGCACTCTGTTGGCTACTGAGATAAAACTTATCCTGAATATAAAAACCTGCCGTCATATTTAAAGTCACAATTGCAACATAAGTGACAAAACCTAGAGTTAACCAGATCAGACTTTGCTTCAGAATTGGCTCATTCGCTCGTGCATTATCTTTATCTTGTTGCGGATTGAATGACTCAGCCTGAACTTGCGGACTTTTACTAAACAGGATGCCGAGTGCAATACTGACTAAGCCAAGTAAAGCCACAGCAATCCACATTGGGAAAAGTAAACCACCAAACAATAAAACTGAGGTTGCAAACGGGCCGATAATCATCCCAAAACTATTCATCGCACCAAACATCGCCATTTGCTTGCTACGTTCAGCGGCTTCACTCGCATGTGTCATTACATAGCTTTGCAGACCAATTTGTGGCAAAGCCATAAAAATACCTGTAGAAGCACGACTCAATACCAGTAAGATAAAAATCAATAACGTGGGTAAAATCGCTTGTGATCCAAAATACAGAATCAAGGTGAAAATAGCCCAAGTAAAGGTCATTCCCCAAAAGCCATAATTGACGAGTTGGTTGGGAGATAGCTGATTTTTCTTTTTCGCAATCCAGATCGAGGCAATTGCCATACAGATTGCCCCTGCTGAAACAATCACACCACCTTGGAATTCAGATAAATGTAATTGTCGTGTCAATGGGGCAAGTAAAGGGAGAATCATGGAAAAACAAGTTCCATTGATCAAAGCAGCTAGCGCTAAAAACTTTAAATTATTGTTCATCATGAAAATCATCAAAAGAAAAGGCATCTAAAACAGATGCCTTTTTGATTAGATTAGTATTTGAGGGTATAACTCAAACCATAAGTACGACCTTGTGCAGCTAGACTAGAAATATCGCCATACACTGTCGAAACTGCTTGGCTATATACAGACTTATAATCAGTATTCCAAACGTTATAAACACCAAATCCTAAAGTACCCGGACCGGCTTTCGCATTGGCAATCACATCCATAACTGCAAAACCTTTAATTTCAGCAGGTGGGCGACTACCATTTTCAATGGCTTCTTTACGCGCTTTGTCTGTACCGCCAATTGCCAAGGTTTGAACACGCAAACCTAGACCATCGTTAAATTGCCAATCTGAATAGACAGTTCCTTTTAAGGGTGCAACACGGATGGCATCTAACTCTTGCCATTTGCCACTGGTATTTTTAAATTGACCACGTGTATAAGCCAAAGTACCACCGACATTCCATGCATCAGTCACCGCATACTTCACATTACCTTCTAGCCCATAAACACGCTCATCGGTATCAATCACTTCGATTGCAAAGTTTGGTGGACCAAATTTCAAAGATTTATCCGACTTGTTATAGAACGCAGTAAGCCCTGTGGTTAGAGCATTGTCTTGTAGACGCCAACCTAGCTCAAAACTATTCACTTTAATTGGATCAATGGTTTGATTGCTTACGACAAAGTTTGCTGGAACGTCTCTGAGCATACGTTGTACATCTGGCAAGTTTGCACCTTGAGAGAAATTGGCAAAGACTTGTTGAGCATCTGTTAAATGATAAACAGCCCCTAAGTTAAATAAAGTCGCATCATGCTTGACCGACCCACCTTTTAAAGTTACTGGATTATATGTTGGAATAAAATCTGCAATCATCGCTTCAGAATAAGGAACAGAATCCTGCACTTGGCTATCAATTCGCTCATGGCGCACGCCTGCCTGTAAATTTAAGCGATCAGTGACTTCAAATTGACTCTGTAAAAAGAAACCTAACTTCTCAGTATCTACATCTGGACCAAAACCATAATTATTTAATGGTTTGAACTTCAGACCATTACTACTCATAAAAGTATTTAGATCATAAAGCTGTGCGGTTTGCTTGCCTTTTTCTTTGTCATAATCGACACCATAAGTGAGATGTAAAGCGCGTTCCGCAAGGTTTAATTTGCTTTGTAAAGCTAAACGCGCACCAAATACATCAATATCAGTTTCCGATTGAGTAACAATATACATCCCTTTTTGAGGATGGGCTGCATGTGCTAAATAGTTTGCACTTGGATAAAACCGACCTTTTTCAGTACGATAGTAAGCTTCTGCATTTAAAGTCTGACCAAAGAAATCTTGGTTTTCATATTGCGCATTTACAGCTGCACGTTTTGTTCTTGGCTGACTGTCTAGTTCCAAACCTTTCACTGCTTTCTGGCTTGGTTTTGCACCTCTAAGTAAAACAGCTAAGCCTGGTCCATAGTCTGCACCATAGTCACTGTCTTGTTCATCATTATAATATTGTGCACCAATACTAATACTTTGCTTATCAGCAAACTGCCATCCCAAGCGACCATTGACATCGATGGTTTCCGTATCTTGACGGTCAGTCTGAGCAACTTCAGGTCCAATTCGATCGCCATGACTGTCTTGAATCTCACCGCGCTTGGTATAGCTTGCCCCTAAGAAACCATTCCAGTCCCCTTGTTTAAATGCAGCAGATTGATATGCTTCATAAGCCAAGGCATCATTTTTAAAGTTATCGCCTGAAGTTACACCGAGTTTTGATTCAAAATGAACACCCTCGGTCGACCCTTTTTTAGTAATGATATTGATGATCCCGCCTGTTGCACCAGAGCCATAAATGCTACTTGCACCAGAGACCACTTCAACACGCTCAATCATATCAGGGCTAATACTATTTAATTGACGTGAACTATCACGCGAACCCGTTTGTGGTACACCATCAATCATATACTGGACTGTACGACCACGCATGGTCATTCCATAGTTACTGGTTGTACCAGAGCTTGGTGTAAGCGATGGAACTAATAAGCCTAAAATATCTGCTGTGCTTTTACCCGCAGCGGCTTGTTTTGCAATATCTTCTTGTTCAATGCGGTACACCGTACCTGCAATTTCAGCAATACTTTGTGCTGAACGCGAGGCTGTCACCACAATAGGTGCAAGTTGTGTTGGTTTCTGACTTGTAACAGCAGCAGTCGTTTGAACAGATGCATCTGTTTCAACTGTTTGAGCATATAGCTGAGTACTGATTGCTAAGCTTAACAGCGTTAATGATGTCGAAAGTGAACGTACTTTCATAAATTACCCCTAGGTGAGTTGTTTCGTTTGTTTTGCTTTGTGGATTAACACTTGGCTGAGCAAGACGCTCAACACAGATGCTGCTGCGAGAATGAGATAGAAATTTCCATAACCAAATGCTTTGGCCAAGAAACCAGACATTGCACCGCCAATGAAATAAACCAGGAGTTCAAAACAGACCAAAATGGTGAAGTCTGTTCCAGCTTGTTCCTTAGAGCTGGTATGCATGAAGTGCGCATATAAAGCAGTCATCGCGATATAACGAATCGCCAAAATAACTACAACAAATAGCCCCAATAACATTTGCCACTGATTAAACCAGCTGAGTAAGACCGCGATGCCCAGTAAGGCATAGACCAAACTGCGTGCCCAACCAGCCCAAATCAGTAATTGTGTTGCTGCAATTTTTTTTAACAGGAATGCGGCTGTCACTGCTGCCAATAACCCAATGCCCGCGCCAATCACAGACATCAGTACGCCAATCTCTGCCAATGACCATTTTTGATCAATCAACATCGGATTGAGCATGGCCATTGCTGGCGCTTCGACTACGCGATAACAGACAATCAAAGCCAAGGCCCAAAGCATCTCAGGGCGCTTAAAGGCTCGAATCAGACTCGGCGCTTGTTTGGCAATTTTTTCAGTATTGGTTTTTTCTTTAATTTGAAACACTGCAAGCATGGTGAATGCTGTCATTGCAGCTAAACAAATCAGCGCTGTTTGCCAACCATACAATTGATAAAGCCACAAAGTTGCAGCACCACCAATCATACTGCCCAGCGCCACGCCAATACTTTGTGCCATACTGCCTAATCGGTATTCGGATTCAGAAAAGGTTTCGACGGTATAACCATCAATCGCAATATCTTGGGTTGCGGCAAAGGTTGAAATCCATAAACCGACAATAACAAATACACTTAGACCATAATCGAATTGTGTCAAAGCCAAGGCAACGACACCTAATACCAAGGCTATTTGGGTGAATAAAAGCCAAGTTTTGCGTTTTCCAAGTGCCTTAAAATAGAAACGATCAATTAAGGGTGCCCAAAAAAACTTAAATGCCCATGGGATATATAGCAGCGACAACATGCCAATCCAGCGTAGATCGACCCCTTGATGACGTAGAATTGCAGGTAAGGCAACATTGTAAAAGTACAGCGGCAATGCATGTGCAAGGTACAACACCACCACCACAGATAAGCTCAGTGCAGAGACTGTTTTGATTGGAAAATCTTGGTCAGGTTTTATTTGTTGATTCATAAGTACCTCTGCATCGCCCATTGCACGGCAGCGGTCTTTTCTAAACTGACAAAATAAGGAACATGCCAAGCTTTTTGCAAAGCTGGCGTGTCTAATCGAATACGATCTGCCTCATCTTGGGCAATTCGGGCAAGGCCTAAACAATACTGGTAAAAATCTTGTTTATATTGTTTGTACCATTTCCCCTGAATCACCCGATATTCTTCTGGAAATTCAGTGTTTGGCTCGGTTTGCATAATCAGCACAAAACTTCTTTTTTGTTCGAAATATTGTTGAATATGCATTAACCATTGCTCAAATTCTGCCACTGAGACATGCTCGGCAAAGCGCATGTCCAAGATGTGCATCTCATTGATAGATAGGCTCATGTAACACTCAGGATTTTGGCTGGCTGATTGGCTAGCTGTTGTTGTGACGTTTGGTAATATTCACCAAACTTGTTATAAAAAGTTTCTCTAAAGCAGTAATACAACATTGCCGTTTTTTCTGGCATAGGAATTAAACGTTGAGTTTCGTAGCAGAGTTCTGCAACCACAGCGGCATAAGGTTTAACCGTATGATCAGGCTCACCCACAATTTTCTTGGCTTGTGAATGTTCAAAAATATAGAAGCTGAGCAAACGAATGGTTGGACGTAAAAAGCCCTTACCAAACACAGATTTATCACCAAATAGCAAATGCCAACCGAGATCATTGTCATCACCTTCGTAATAACGACCTAAACGATCACGCTTACCTTCATAGATCTCGGTATAGCCCACATCTTTGCCATCCACACCCACAATCAATAAACGTTGATGGTCATCCGCCAGCATCTTGTCGAAGTAAACCTGTAAATCCAGTTCTGACTTATTCAATTGCCACTGTGGAATGACATGTGGCTCATGCATCCATTGATGTAGCAAAGGAATATCTTGTGGGTATTGCACTTGGCGTAAGTAGTATTGTGTGCCATCTTCGTGGTATTCAAAATAATCTGGTAATTGCTGAGAAATAGTTTTCATATCGAACCTTTATAAATTTAGAAAAAGACTTAACCCGCTTTAGATTCAGCTTGTTGAGCTGACCATTCAGCCAATGTTTCAGGGCTCACGGGATTTGCAATTGGATCAAGGAAAACAGGCACAGGACGCTCTGCTTCATCGTTATAACTGGTGGTAAATAAACGAACACGGTTTAAACAAATTTTGGTGTACGTTGGGCGCAGCATGGCAAATTTTTCAGCTCGTTCAGCCAGTTCTGGATGTTGTTGGTTAAACGCAACAATGGTGTTGGAAATGGTCTGCCAGAAATCGAGTTCTGAATATTCTGGATAATCTTGTAAGAACACATTACAGATATAACGGTAATGCACCATGAACAGCCCAGTGAAAATGAAATGACTTAAATCTGTTGCTTCATGACGTAATAACAAACCGCCTTCAGATGGCAATTGAGCCAATTCAGGGAAATCTTCATCCACTAAATTGATGTCATCAATGAAGTCTTTTAATACCAAGGCTTTTGGCACACCATTTTCATGTACCAACATGGTATTTTCGCCATGCGGTGAAAAAGCCAAGCCGTAGCGATACAGGCAAAGCAGTAACGGACTGAGGCAGACTTGAGCAAATTGTGCTAACCAAGCCAGAGGACTCAAACCAGACGCTTGAATCAGTACACTTAGGATCGATTGACCTGAAATATCTCGGTGTAATAGTGCTGCTTGAGAAAGCACTTGTTGTGATGGATCAACATAGCGATCGACACTTTCACGCCACAAGCAACCAAACAATTCTTTAAATTGATAAGGTGCACCTTCAATTCGGTCAAAACAAGGTTGGTGAATGGTTAAGCTCGCCACTTCACCCAAGAAAATCACGCCAGTTTTTTGTAAGTCTTGATCTTGCTGATGGATTTGCTTTAACCACGCGGTTACAGCTGGGGCTGCAAGATTACGTTTTGATGGGAGTCCACGATAAACAGCGGTATTGAAAATACTAACAGGCAGTTTAATGTAATGACGTTGTAGGTTTGATGTGTTGCATAATGTCCGAATAGACTGCATTGGCACATAGCTGTCTTGGCTAATGTTCAGCTCAATAATTTTTTGGTCAACAATTTCATTGGCATAAGTTGGAACCAGCCATTGATGCCATTGCCAAGCATGTACAGGAATCAAAAAGTAATTTTGCGGATCTAAATTCTTTTCTTTCAAAATTTGGATGAACTGTTGCAGCTCATTAGCATCAAATTCATGTTGATATAAACCACAAGCATCCCACTGCTTTGTACTACGGAACTCAGCCAAATCACGATGTACGGCCAACCATAATACTTTGACTTCTGGTGATAGCTCTGGTGCAGCACTTAAATAATCGTCATAACCAAAGCCCATGCGGCCTTTGCTCATAATCAACCAAGGGTGACCACGTAGCATGCCTTCAACTTTATAGTGCGGTTCAGTCAGCACGGCTGTGCTTGGTAAACGCGCTTCATTAAATAAATGCGCTTCTGCCAACCAAGTATTATTCATTTCCTTAATCAAATACGCTTTGGTGAAAGGCTTTACGTTTGCCTTGTCAGACATTGCGACAATAAACTCATGTAAATTCCAAGCAGGCTGATCACTGTGCTGACCGTTGCTTACATCACGTACTGAGCCTTCCTGAATATTCCAGTGTCCAAGCAAATATGGGTGGCCTTGGAATTCATAATGACGATTGCCTAAATCCAACTGATAACGTCCTGTTGATAAGGCTTTAACTTCAATAATTTCTTCATATAGAAACTCTGCAATCGCCATTTCAATGAGACGCTGTCCAGCGGCACGCCATTGCTGCTGATTAATTTTTAAAGTTGCAAAGTTCATATCAATTTCTCATAAGTTGAATGTACAGACACAGTTTGTGTACGTGTATTTGCACAACGACTACCTGCATGCGTTGTAATCGTGCTCTGTTCTGTTTTCTTTAAAATAGACTGGTTTTGGCTCACAGCTTTTTCAGAAACACCCTCGACTGAAAGTGCTTGGTCATCTGCCATTTGGATTTTAGGATTCTGATTGAGCTCAAAATGCTGGAAGGTCTGCGCCTGCTGATCGAGTTCATAAAGCGACTCACCAAGCAACTGGTTAATAATCGTCGCTGCACGGTAAGCGCCAAGCCCTAAGTCTGGTGTACCGACCCCATGGCTATGCATTTCCTGATTCTGGACAAAAATATGACCATTTAGATGATGTACAACACGATAGTCTTCAGTGATTTGCCAACGCTGTTTATGATCAAATTCAATATAAGGTTTCAGCAACTGCATAAAACCAAAATCAGGGGTAAAGTAACCTGTTGCAGCAACCAGGAAATCACAATCTAAATGGAAAGCCTGTGTCGTGGCACGATGTTGGAAATGCAGTCGAATTTTTTGCGTATCTAAGACTTCTGCATCTTTCAAATCACATTGGCTATGTAAATGTGTCTGCAAACTTTGACCCGCAATGCTACGGTGATAAAGTTTTTGATAGATTTCACGGATGGTCTTTGCACTAATGCCCTTGTATAACAAAGACTGCTGCTGCAATTGTTGCTCTTTCTTTTCAGCTGGCAAAGCATAAAAATGCTGTGCATAGTCTGGGCTAAAATGTTCCAGCCCCAATGGTGCATATTCCATTGGAAAGAAGCCCTGAGAACGAGTAAACCAGTGTAGGTCGAACTGATGATTGGCTGTATCTTGCTGCTCATCAAACAGATCAATAAAGACTTCGGCTGCGGATTGTCCTGAACCAAGTACCACAACATCGCCGTGTAAATCTGTATCGGCATGCGTCATATATTGTGCAGAATGCAGACATTTTTGTGGTTGCTGTTGCTGCACTTTGGCCAAGCATTCAGGCAAGTAAGGCACATTACCGCTTCCGATAACCAGATGACGGCATAAATAACTGTGCTGAACACCCTCCGATTCCACCACAACTTTAAAGCCAATGGTTTGAGGTTCGATCTTCAAAACACGAGATTGATATTCGATACAATCAAGTTGTTCTGCAACCCATTGACAGTAATGGTTATACTCACAACGTGGAATATGCGGTTGTTCTAAAAAGTAAAATTTATATAAACGTTGCTGATGGCGCAGATAATTCAAAAAGCTAAATGGGCTGGTTGGATCAACCATTGAGACCAGATCCGCCATGAACGGCACTTGCAATACCGTATTGGGTAACTGCATTCCTGCATGCCAGTCAAACTGGGCTTTCTGCTCAAAAATTGCATAGTTCAGTGTGCTTTTATTATGCAGTAGGCTGGCCAGACTCAGATTAAATGGCCCTAGACCAATTCCAATAAAATCAAGCATAACTGACATCCTTCTGTGAAATACGCAGCGGATTTGGCAGTTCGACATAGACAGATTGGTTCTCGACAGGCGCAATCAACTCATCTAATTCATGTAAACGTGTGAGCAAATTACCTTTATAAGGCAAGGTTGCATTGAACAATAATCCCTGTAATAAAGTACTGTCTGGATATTGCTGCAATTGTTCCTGCAAGAAACTTGTTAGATGCCCAAGTAATTCATCCTCAGTAATATAGCCTGTTGCACCAATCGCATTGATAATGCCGAACAAGGTATTGCCAAAGAAATAATAACTAAAACGGTCATCCACGAAATCTTTAGGCCCGACGGCAAACGCTTTTTCTTTCAGCTCAGGCAGCGCTTGCAGAATTTCAGTGGCGAACTCTTCGATATAATAAAAACCTTGGTTATCACGTAGCCATAAGCTTTTTGGGAAATGATTCTCTAGTTCCAACAGCACATTTTGCTGATGCGATTCAAATGCCATACCATGGCGATGATAGACATACATCAACGGTTGCAAACTGACTTCGAGAAAACGATTAAACCAATCCAAAGCAATTTCTGAGAAATCGGTTTCATGATGTGCTTTTGCAATTTTTGCGAATAAAGCATTAAAACGATTTAGAGGTTTATTTGGATGATCCTGACATAAGGATGCAATACAAGTGACTTGCTGTTGAGGATGGAATGGCTGATCGCGGAAAATACAGATACTTTCGTTCACCACCTCATCATCAATTTTCAAAGCAATCCATGCTGGATCATTCACTGCTTTTAAGCTTGGGCAATGCTTTAAAATATTCTGACCAAATTCACTGTGCCATAGACGATGAGTGAGTTCACCACGGTGGCATTCTTTCGCTAAATTGACTCGAATAGAGTTGGTAATCATCACCGAAAGCGATGGTTTTACCATCCACGGCGCATTAAAACTCGCAAGTGTTCGGATCGAAGTGGTTGGAGAAAATTGCCAGCCTCGTAAGCCAACATCAATTAACTGTCCCGTTTGTTTTAAACGTTCAAACCAAGGCTTACTTTGCAAATAGCGGGCTTGCCAAGGATGTAATGGGAGTAATTTATATGCTGTGTGGGTCTTGAGCAGATTGAGATCATTTTCAGACAAATACCACTGTAACGCTGTTTTTAATTGAGCTGAAATACTTTCATCCGTAGCGCTGCCTTCTGAGATATAGTCCTGATGAACCAGCCAATAATGTAGTTGCGTCTTGCCTTTATGTTCAGGTGAAAACTTTAACCAGTCTTCATGTACAAAACCTGTTCTACTTTTCGGCGCTGGATGCATGCTATGCCCTAGAATCAGTGCCTGTTCGGTTTCAATAAAATTCTGGCCTGCTTTTACCAAGTCGTCGAAATCAGCTTCGCGCTGCGCTAAAAACTGTTGTAATGCATCACGACTCTGAATCCACTTCTCCAGCAAAGAAGCTGCATCTAATGGAATAGAGGACTCAAAAACCAATTCCTCAAGCAATAGCCCGACAATTGCAACAGTACTAAATGGTTTGACTTGTCCATGGATAATAATTTGTGGAAGATCTGCTAAACGATGTCGCCCGACTCGACTGACATAAGATAAAGGGAAATTACATTGCGCTTGAATAGAATGGATAGGGATTGATAACAGCGTCAAACCTTGGCTAAACGCTTGTTGTTGTGGACTTTGCTGACTGTTATCTAGCAAGTGACCTTTGCCAGTTTCTTGCGTATATGCATTGACGAAATGTTGCATCGCCAACCGATTGGCAAGTGATTGCATCTGACGGTATCCTCTTTCAAGAGAGTTAATTTGTTTTTCGAAATGTTTTAGGCCTGAAACACATCTTAAGCACAAGGGAGTTTGCGATTAAGATAGAACTAATGATAATTATTATCATTTACTATTTCAATTCCATAAAAGAACCTGAAAAATGCGATCTAATTTATTGAATTAATTTGTTTTAAATATTAATTTAGCTTAATAAAGATACAAAAAGATAATAATAATTCTCATTAAATAAAATGATAACTTTTTAATTGCTAATTGCTTTTGTAGATTCTTAAAAAAAATAGATATAACAATAATTTATAAAAAACATTGTCTGTAAAAATTATTTTTCTAGTCTAAAACATCAAAAAATTCAGCACTCAGTAATTTTGCGAGGTCCTGTGGATTAAGACCAATATCCAGTCCCCGTTTCCCACCACTGACATAAATTTTATTGAATGTTTGCGCCGTTGCATCAATAACCGTCTTTAGTCGCTTCTTCTGCCCCAATGGACTAATCCCCCCCACAAGATAACCTGTTAAGCGCTCCGCATCTTTAGGATTCGCCATTTGTAGTTTCTTACAGCCTACTGCTGTCGCCACTTTTTTTAGATTAAGTTGATGGTGCACAGGTAAGATTGCAATGAAATAATTCTTTTCATCGGTCACCATTAATGTTTTAAAAACTTCTTCCACCTTTAAGTTGAGTTTTTCTGCAGCTTCTAACCCGAAACTTTTTGCATTCACATCATGTTCATATTCATGAATAGAAAATTGTATTTTATTTTTTTCCAATAGTTTACAAGCAGGTGTCATAACAATTCTGTATTTTTGTCTAATGTTGGTCGTGTGATAAGTGTAGCATTTTTAAATAAAGGTTTAAATTTGCTTAGGCTATTTTTGATATAAATCTATTCTTGATAAATACTCTAACAACCTCATATATTGGCTAACGGTGGAATAAACAGGCTCAATGGTTATATGAGTTATAAGCATAATAATTTGATGGCGATGCGTCAGAATTATTGGGATGATGAATCATCCAGCACAGTACAAGCTGAAAAACAATTTCTCAGAGAGATACTTGTTAAAGAAGGCGTTTTCAAAGATGCGACTTTAGACGACACCAAGTATTTTTTCTTTACGCTGCCAAGTATTATTATCGTTAAAGCGTATGCAGTTGGGTTTCACCACAGTCAAGTAAAACAGATGCTAGTGAAACATATTCACAGCAATCGTGCTGCGTTGATGAGGAAATCTTCACTTAAGATTCAGTTTAAAATTTAGAACATTTGTATAGTAAATAGCAAATTTCTACTTAGGCTATTTTTATGAAGATACCCTATTGCACAAATTTAGACTGATAATTCAAGAGATTGAACTATTTTAATACGTTCAAAAGCGGTAATATCCGCTACAATTCAAGTCTCGGCTTTCAACCCTCCGATTTCAGCATAGGACTTTTCTTTCATGTCAGATCAGAACGATAAGCTTAAGAATCTAAAAACCTCATCGGTGGATCGTCGCTTATCTATTGCAAAAGCTTCTCTACTTGCTGGAACACGCTGGGCGACAGCAAGTGCCACTTCTATATTCTCGAGCGAAGAAGAAAAAGAGAAGAAACGAAAAAAGGCCATGGCTGAGCAGGCACACTATTTAGTTTCTGAAATTGGTAAATTAAAAGGTTCAATTGTTAAGATTGGACAAATGATGGCTTTATACGGTGAACATTTTTTACCTGAAGAAATCACACAAGCCTTAAACACATTGAATAACCAAACAGTTGCACTGGCTTGGCCTGCAATCAAAACACATTTGCAAGAACAACTGGGCTCAAAATTAAATGATCTCACTATTGATCATGAGCCAATTGGAACAGCATCACTTGCTCAAGTACATCGTGCTACACGTAAGTCAGATGGTTTAGAGCTGGTCCTAAAAATCCAGTATCCTGGTGTTGCTGAAGCCATTGATTCCGACATGAATCTGTTCAAAAACATGCTGAAACTAACACGTATGGTGCCTCAAACCCGTGAATTTGATCAGTGGTTCGATGAAGTTCGTGAAATGATGCATCGTGAAGTCGATTATGGCATTGAAGCGGCAACCACACGTCGTTTTGCTGAGCGATTGAAAGATGATCCGCGTTATGTAGTACCTGAAATTATTGAGGAATTTTGCGCTGAAAAAGTGTTGTGCATGACCTTTGAGCGTGGCGTACCAGTCAATAGTCCAGTGATGCTTTCCCTGCCCCAAGAGCGTCGCAACCAACTCGGCGAAGCTTCTTTAGAAATTGCGGTACGTGAGCTATTTGAATGGGGTGAAATGCAGACCGACCCG
Organism: Acinetobacter sp. NIPH1876; assembly: GCF_022808535.1. Lineage (NCBI taxonomy): Bacteria > Pseudomonadati > Pseudomonadota > Gammaproteobacteria > Moraxellales > Moraxellaceae > Acinetobacter > Acinetobacter sp. NIPH1876. The sequence continues at coordinate 146,367 of NZ_JALGBR010000001.1, read as the reverse complement.
AACTTTGGTAATTACTTGGTTCGTTTAGGCAATGGTGATGACGTTAAAGATAAAATTGTGCTACTCGATTTTGGTGCGATTCGACAATTCGACAATAACTTGCTCACGGTTGCACGCAATCTGATCCATGCGGGTTATGACCATGATAAGAATGCCATGGTCAAAGCCATGACAGGTTATGAATTCTTTGATGCCATGCCTGAAAATGTTAAACCAGGTATGGCAGATGTTTTCCTGATTGCAACAGAAGCATTTAGCTGCCCGAGTAACAATCCTGATATGCCAATTGGTATTATGGATGATCAGGACCGTTATGACTGGAAAAAGAGCCAATTGCATAATCGAGTGATGCAACAGGCTGGGCAATCGATGGCTTCACGCTATTTCTCGGTTCCACCAAAAGAGTTTATGTTCATTAGCCGTAAATTTATTGGTGCTTATACTTTTATGACCGTGATTGATGCGAAAACCAATGTACGGAAAATGATTCCGCAGTTTGCTGAATAACTTACCTATGCTGTATTTAAAAGGCCTGTCTAACTGATTAGACAGGCCTTTTTTATTTGCTTTACAGAACCGACTTAGGCACGAACTTCTTCAGTACTATTTTTTATTTCATAAGGCAAGCCGACATAATTTTCTGCCAAAGTCGTCTTGCCCGCCGTAGAGCCAAGAATATAGCTAAGTTCGGCTTGTTTAATCTTATGTTCAAACTCACTTTCTGTTTCAAAGCGATGCAACAAATGCGTCATCCACCAAGAAAAACGCTCGGCCTTCCAGACCCGTTGTAAACATTTTTCTGAATATTCCTGAATGCCCTGATCTGAACCTTCGACATAATATTCAATCAATGCCCTGGAGAGATAAGCAATATCTGAGGCTGCCAGATTCAATCCTTTTGCGCCCGTTGGCGGGACAATATGTGCCGCATCACCTGCTAAAAACAGCTTGCCGAAGCGCATCGGTTCAGTCACAAAACTGCGTAGCGGTGCAATACTTTTTTCGATCGATGAACCTGTTACCAACTTTTCTCGGCTTTCAGCATCTAAACGCAATTTCAGCTCTTCCCAAAATCTCTCATCTGACCAATCTTCAACTCGATCATTAAGCGGCACTTGCAAGTAATAACGGCTACGTGTTTCTGAACGCATACTGCATAAAGCAAAACCACGTTCTGATTGGACGTAAATCAATTCATCGGCTACAGGTGGTACATCGGCTAACACGCCTAACCAGCCAAATGGATACACTTTTTCATAAGTCTTGATTTTATCCTGAGGCACACTGGCTCGGCATATTCCATGATAGCCATCACAGCCTGCAATAAAGTCACAGTGAATTTTAAATACCTGCCCTTGATGTTCAAATTGCACTTTAGGTGTCTGATAAAAATCGCTAACCTGTACATTGTGTGCTTCATAAAATGATTTAAGTTGTGCGGCCTCACGTGCCATCATCAAATCTTTGGTCACTTCTGTTTGACCATAAACCGTGACTTGCTTTCCACCTGTCAATGCAGATAAATCAACGCGGTGCTTCTGTCCATTGGTGAGTATCTCAATGCCTGAATGCGGCAATCCTTTCTCGTTTAGATGCTGGTCAACACCTGCCTGCTTAAGTAAATCAACAGATACTTGTTCCAAGATGCCAGCACGTATTCGCGAAGCGACATAATCTGCACTACGTTGTTCAATAATAATATGCTCAATACCTGCTTGATATAAAAGCTGCCCAAGTAGCAATCCAGCTGGACCCGCACCAATAATCGCAACCTGCGTTGTTAAAATTTCCATGACATCTTCCTTGTGATCTCCTGTCATTTAACTTACTGCTTTTAAGTTTTGTGCACGATATAGCCAAGTCGAAAAGAACCGTTTATCATTTTATTTGTCCGGATAGCGGACAAAACATCACAATAACAGGAATGGAAGCATGGTTAAGGTTGATGCTGTGATAGAGCACCCCAATTCGCATGAACAGATTCGTCAGGAAGACTACATTGCAGGTTTGGCAAAAGGTTTAGCTTTACTGGAAGCTTTTGGGGTTGATCGACAACGTTTAAATGTCACTCAAGTGGCTGAACGGACTGGAATTAGCCGAACAGCAGCACGGCGTTATCTTAAAACTTTAAAATATTTAGGCTATTTAGACACAGATGAACATTATTACTGGCTCACGCATCGTGTATTACGTTTTTCTAGTTCTTATTTAAGTTCAGCACATCTACCTAAAATTGCCCAATCCTTCCTTAATCTTTTATCTGCCCAAACGTCATTGACCTTTTCATTGGTGGTCTTAGATGATAATGAAGTGGTACCGATCGCCCGTAGCTATCTGCCTCAACAAGATAATCTAAGGGTGAGTCCTTATGGCATGCATTTAGGCAATCGTCTACCTGCACACGCAACGTCAACAGGGAAAGTCTTATTGGCTGCCCAACCAGAGACAGCTCAACACGACTGGATTAAAAGGTTTGGTTTAAAACGTTTAACCCCTTTTACAATAACGGATGAAAATAAGTTCTTTGAGGTGCTGAAAGGTATTTCACAAGCAGATTATTGCCTTTCTAAAGAAGAACATGAACTCGGTGTCATCGCAATTGCAGTACCTGTGATCAATGCTCAAGGAAAAGCGATTGCCGCTGTAAACTGCATGTCACAGACCAATCGTGTACAAGAGGATTATTTAGTGCAACAGATTTTACCGCTACTACGCAACACCGCCAATGAACTGCGTAATGTGATTTAGCAGCATTTGTCCCTAAAGTTTTAGGGACAAATCACAAGGAATTTGTTAACCCTACTTAAAATGGATAATGTGGTGCTTGCGCCTGAATGGTCATCCATTGCCATTGGGTAAACTCATCCTCATTTGCAGGCCCACCAATCCGTGTAGCATTGCCTGATGCACCAAAGCCGCCAAAAGGATTCACAGTTTCATCATTTACGGTTTGATCATTGATATGCAATAAACCTACATTCAATTGTTGGCCAAGCTGCATGCCGCGCCCAACATTTGCAGTAATAATCCCCGCTGAAAGCCCATAGTCACCATCATTTGCAAGTTCAACTGCCTGTTCATCCGTGCTAAAAGGAATCAGAACGGCAACAGGACCGAAAATCTCTTCTGTAAAAATCGGATTGTCCTGTGTTACATCAGCTAAAACCGTTGGCTCAAAGAAAACACCATTGGCTTGTCCACCCACTTCTAGTTTTGCTCCATGCGCAATCGCATCCTTAACCAACTGCTCAACCCGTTGCGATTGCTTGGCATTAATCAGTGGGCCAATCGTGACATCACTTTGCAAAGGATTACCCACCACAAAATTTTTGACTTTCTCAAGCACACATTGTTTGACTTGAGGATAAATCTTCTCCTGAATCAGGATTTTTCCAGAAGTCATACAAATTTGACCCGAATGCAAAAAAGCACCCCACGCGATATTCTCTGCTGCAAGCTCAATATCGGCATCGTCCAGAATAATCAGTGAGTTTTTGCCACCTAACTCAAGTGATACTTTTTTCAGTGTTTTAGCTGCATTGGCACCCACAATACGACCTACATGGGTTGAACCAGTAAACTGGATACTGGCAATATTTTTATCCAAGGTCAGGGCCTCACCCACTTCAGCACCACCAGGCAGTACATGTAATAATCCTTGTGGTAAACCAGCCAATTCAAAAATACGGGCAATTGCATAACCGCTACAGACTGCAGTGCGTTCATCAGGTTTTAGTACCACCGCATTTCCAAGCGCTAAGGCTGGTGCAACCGCACGCAACGCAAGATATAATGGAAAATTAAACGGCGAAATGACACCAACTACACCTAAAGGCACTCGCTTGGCTAAACTCAATTTACCTGCCGTAGTTGGCAATAATGTGCCCTGATCAACGGCTGGTAATCCAATACAATGCTTTAATACCTGTATTGAGATATTAATCTCAAAACCTGCTTTTAATTGTAGCGAACCACTTTCTTTCACCAGCCACTCGATAATTTCAGCCTGATGCTCCGTTAGGATCTGAACTGCGCGCTCAAAAACCACCTGACGCTCTTGATAACTAAGCGCCCACCATTGCTTTTGTGCAATCTTGGCTTGCTGAGCTGCATCGACCACATCGGATGTATCTGCATATCCAATCTGCCCTAAGGACTCACCAGTCGCAACTTCAACCACTTGATAACCGTTTTTGGCAGATTGCCATGTACCACGAAATAATTTTTGATCCCAAATTTCTTTTGTTAAAATAGACATCATTAACCTCGTTGTATTTCCTTAAATAAAGTATTCACTTTTAGGCGGGTTTACATCCAAAAATGTACTGGCAAATACTTGCCTGTATTTTTCTGACGAAGAAGTAGAAAAACTTACACTCCATCATCAACTAATATTTAAAAACAAACTGTTGCTTTTTGATGTCTTGTTATCGCAAATGTTCAAAAGAAATTGATCAGCTCAAATGGTCTATTTAGGCCGTTGTTGGCTTGATTTGGTGATCAGACTGAAAATCTTGATAGGTCTTACGATCATGTGAATTTTCAATCAAAGGCAGGACTTCTGTCATACTGTTTAAACAACGCTGTGCAAGCTCAATATATTCTTGAGTGCCCTTTATTTTCCATGCGCGTTCTTGTTCTGTTAAATCTCGCACAACTTTTGCTGGGCTCCCCATTGCCAGTACATTGGCAGGAATTTGATCTTTGGTTTTGACCAAACTATTTGCGCCAATTATGCTATTTTCATCAATCTCGGCATAATCCAAAATGACGCTATTCATACCAATCAACACATTTTTACCGATACGGCAACCATGTAAAGTCGCAGCATGACCAATATGTCCCATTTCTTCAACAAGGGTGACGCTTTGCGGAAAGCCATGAATGATGCAACTGTCCTGTACATTGGCATTTGCTTTGATATGAATACGGCCAAAGTCCGCACGCAATGAGGCAAATGGCCCAATATAAGCTCCAGCTTCAATAATCACATCACCAATTAAAACCGCAGTGGGATGAACAAATGCACGGGGGTGAACCACAGGAATCACCCCATCAATGCTATAGCAAGGCATGACTCAATCTCTCATTACTTTGGGTTAAGCCACCAAAACGACGCCAGAAATGTGCAGTTGCATTTGGCATTGGCCCTTCCGATGTTGCCGCAACCGATAAGAAATAGTCATCAGCCGCTTCAAAGACTTTTTTGTAAATGTTCATGGATAATGTACGGGCATTGACTGCAGGCCAGTCCGCCGATAATAGTTCTAAGGGCAATGCAGGATCTTTCAGTAAAATACGACGATAGTAATGAATCAATAAGGTCCGAATCTGGAAGGCTTGAATCGGTTCAATATTTTCGTCATCCTGCATCAAAATCACGCCAATCTCTCGAAACATATCCAGAAATTGCAGATAACGTTGACGTAACTCATCAATCGGCCAATTGGTTTCTAACATACGGCCAATCGTTTCGGTTGAGTTATTAAACAGCTGTAAGGTCTCAGCCTTAAACACCACCACCTGTTCACTCATATTTAAGTCAACCAACAGCTTTTGTAGCTGCAAGCGGTTTGAACCTGGATAAGCCATCAGATTGGTAGAAATATTAGCAAAACCCAACCATTCCAGTTCTTTCTTTAAAAATGCCTTATTGTCTGTATCCAAACTCGACATCAAAATCAGGTCCCAAGAATGATCCCACTCTTTCATCTGATCATTATAAATCCGTTGCTCAGCCTGCAAATATTTGGAACGACTGGCATCGGTAATGCGGTAGAAACTGGTCCTGCCAATTTTATCTGAACCAAGCCAATCACTTTTAACCAAACGAAAAACAGAAGTTCGTACAGCACGATCATTAAAATCAAACAACTCCATTAACTGAATCAAGCTGGCAAGACTGATATTTCCACCTCGATGCAGCACTGAATCGCCAAAAATAGTCGAAATCAATGAGGTACCACTTAAGGGTTCATTCTGAATAATTGAATCAATAATTTGCTGTAACTTTACACTCATACTTTTATCTTGGCATTTAGATTCAGGATATAGGGAATACTATACCCTGAATGATTATAATGTTAAGCAATCTGACGCATATCAATGACGCGTTTTGCTTTACCCTCAGAACGTGGCAAGGTCAATTCATTCACCACTTCCACCGTAACAGAAATCCCAAACATGGTTTTAATCCGCTGCATTAACTGCTGAGCCAATTGCTGCGCCTGCTTGTCACAGTTATGGCACATTTCGGTACGGATATGCAAAGTATCCATATGCCCTTTCTTTGCCACCAGAATTTCATAATTCGGTACCAGACTCGGCACTTGTAAAATCTGTTCTTCGATCTGTGTCGGGAATACATTGACACCGCGAATAATCAACATGTCGTCACTACGCCCTACAATTTTATCCATACGGCGCATGGCAAGATTCTGACCTGCCAATAAACGGGTTAAATCGCGGGTACGATAGCGGATAATCGGCAAACCTTCTTTGGTGATGGTGGTGAATACCAGTTCGCCCAATTCACCATCTTTACATACTTCACCTGTTTCAGGATTGATGATCTCAGGATAAAAATGATCTTCCCAAATGGTTAAGCCTTCACCTTCGCCCAGACACTGCATCGCAACCCCTGGCCCCATAATCTCCGATAAACCATAAATATCCAGCGCTTTGATATTTAAACGTTCTTCGATTTCACGGCGTAACTCGTTGGTCCAAGGCTCAGCACCAAAAATCCCAACTTTTAACGAGGTATTACGGGCACTGCCTAATTGCTGCTCCAGTTTTTCAATAATGCTGACACAATATGATGGCGTCACCATAATTGCCGTCGGTTTAAAATCCTGAATCAGTTGCACCTGTTTCTCCGTCTGCCCACCTGACATTGGAATCACGGTTGCACCTAAGCGTTCAGCGCCATAATGTGCGCCTAAACCACCTGTGAACAGACCATAACCATAGGCGACCTGAATCATATCTTTGGCACTTAGACCTGCCATACGCAGGCAACGTGCTACGATATCCGACCAAGTATGGATATCTTTTTGGGTATAGCCAACGACAGTGGGTTTCCCTGTGGTACCTGAAGAGGCGTGTAAACGAACAATCTGCTCCTGTGGCACCGCAAACATTCCAAAGGGATAGTTATCTCTTAAATCCTGTTTGGTGGTAAATGGGAACTTGGCCAGATCATCCAAGTTGACGAAATCATCGGGATGTACACCTGCATCGTCAAACTTTTTCTTATAGACAGGGCTATTGGCATAAACATATGTCAAGGTGTCTTTTAAGCGTTTGGTTTGTAGCGCTCGTAACTCCGCAAGCGTCATTTTTTCTACATCTTGTGTTATCAGGCTATCCACTGCCGTATCTCCTATGTCGTTATTACACGAGAACCATCTACATTAATTTAAATTTTCTAAAATAAGGGCCACACCTTGGCCGACACCAACACACATGGTGCACAGTGCATATTGACCACCACGTCTTTTTAATTCTCTGGTGGCAGTAATCACCAAACGAGTTCCGCTCATACCCAGTGGATGTCCAAGGGCAATCGCACCACCGTTCGGATTAACACGTGCATCATCATCTTTTAAACCCAACTCACGCATACAGGCCAAAGACTGAGCTGCAAATGCCTCGTTCAGCTCAATCACATCCATTTGATCTAAGCGAAGACCTGTTTGTTTTAAAAGTTTCTGAACTGCTGGCACAGGCCCAATGCCCATATATTTTGGCTCAACACCTGCACTTGCAATCGCGACCACACGTGCCAAAGGTTTTAATCCGTGGCTATCGGCAAACTGACGATTGGTTAATAACACACAGGCCGAACCATCATTGACACCAGAAGCATTGCCCGCAGTGACTGAACCACCCTCTTTACGGAATGGGGCTTTGAGTTTTGCCAAGCCTTCTAGGCTAGTCTCTGCTCTTGGATGCTCATCTTGGCTAAAAATGGTGATGTTCTTTTTACGATCGACCAGTTCAACGGGCAAGATTTCATCTGTAAAAAAACCATTTTGTTGCGCCACTGCCACTTTTTGTTGACTACGAATCGCAAACTCATCCTGATCTTGTCGGCTAATCTGGTATTTCTCAGCCACATTCTCAGCCGTTTCCGGCATGCTGTCGGTACCATATTCGGCTTTCATCTTTTTATTAATAAAACGCCAGCCAATCGTGGTATCAAATATTTCCGGACTGCGTCCAAATGCTTCTGTCGGCTTGGCTTGAACAAAGGGCGCTCGGCTCATTGACTCCACGCCACCTGCCAGTACAAATTGAGACTCGCCCGATTTAATTGAACGTGCAGCCAAGCCGACTGCATCTAAACCAGATGCACATAAACGATTCACTGTCATTGCAGGAACAGCTTCAGGTAAACCAGCCAATAAGGTTGCCATACGCGCCACATTACGGTTATCTTCACCCGCTTGATTGGCACAGCCTAAAAACACTTCATCCAATTCTTGCCAAGGTAAATCAGCATGCTTTTCTTTTAAATATTTAATCGGCAATGCAGCAAGATCATCAGTACGCACTGAACTTAATGCACCTGCATAGCGACCAATTGGGGTACGAATAAAATCGCAAATTAAAACGTCTTCCATGTTGACTCCTGTCTATGCAAAGGCTTTTAAATCTTTTGAATAATCACCGCGAATACACTGCTGCTTCGCCACGTATTGTTTGAGATAAAGACTTGCACGATATTTTTCTTCGCCATAGATGGCATATAAATTGTTTAGCGTTGCCAAGACGTATTCAGCACCCAATTGCATCATCCATTGATACGGCCCTTTAGGATAGTTCACTCCATATTTCATGGCATTATCAATATCTTCCATACTCGCAACACCATGCAGACTTGCTTCACAGGCTTCATTAATCAGTAAAACAATAGTACGCAAGGTTAATAGTGCTGGATGATCACTGATCCAAAGTACCTTGATCTGGGATTGGGCAAAGAAATCCTCAACAGTTGCAAGATCATCCGCTTGGCAAAGATGGTTATGGCTAAGAACCACCGCCTGTGCCTGTTCAAAATGATGATGCCAATCCATCAATACCGTTTTACGATTTGGATAATCGATATTGACAGATTCTCCATGACTTAGACGCAAATCAACATCATCAATTTGGATGATATTTTCATTGCTTGCTAAAGCACGACTTAAGCCCAGACGTTCTAATAAATTCGGGCATTGCGCCCATGTACCTTTGACTTGAACATCAGCATGAAAAGACGGCGCAGTAATAAGCTGAGGCTGAAAAGTCGCATACTGATTTTTTTCATCATAGCGATAAAAGCCTTGCTTTGATTTACGTCCCCATGTACCAGCATCAACCAATTCTTTCTGAATCAGGCTTGGGCGATAACGCGGTTCATAAAAGAAGGCTTCATAAACACTTTGAGTGACTGAGAAATTAACATCTTGCCCAATTAAATCGGTTAACTCACACGGCCCCATCGCAAAACCACCGCACTGCTTTAAGGCATAGTCGAGCTGGTCATAGGTTGTGACCTGTTCTTGCAAAGCGCGAAATGCTTCTGCATAAAACGGACGGGCAATACGATTGACAATAAATCCAGGCGTTGACTTGGTTAACACAGGAATTTTGTTCCAAGCCAGCATGAGCGTTCTTAATGACTGACATAAAACTTCCGTTGTTTTTAAACCCTGTACAATTTCGACCAACTTCATCACAGGTGCAGGATTAAAGAAATGCAGTCCAACCACTCGCTCAGGATGTGGAACAGCAGATGCGATTGCTGTCACTGAAATAGATGAGGTATTGGTGGCTAAAATAGTATGTTCGCTACAAATCGTCACCAACTGCTTAAACAAAGATTGTTTCACTTCCAGCTTTTCAACCACCGCTTCTATCACCAAATCGACACTTGCCAATGCTTCGATTTGATCAGCAATGGTCAAACGTGAAAGTGCTTGCTGTGCCTGCTCAGAGGTTAGCTTGCCTTTTTCTGTCAACTTCGCGAAGGTCTGATGCAATCCATCAACCGCCTGTTTGGTCTTTTCACGATCGAGATCGTAGAGAACCGTCGAATGACCATTGACCATCGCCAATTGAGCAATACCGATCCCCATTGTTCCAGAACCAATCACGGCAATTTTGGCATGAGACAAATCTAGATTCATCATGCTTAGCGCCCCTGAAAGTCAGGCTCACGCTTATTCATGAAAGCTTGCACCCCTTCACGATAATCTTCTGAGCGTCCTGCGATACGTTGTAAATCTCGCTCCAAGAACATCTGCTCATCAAAGCTGTTATTACTGGATTGGTGGATGGCTTTTTTAATCAGTGACAGGCCAAAGGTGGGCTGTTTGGCTAAACGTTCTGCCAGTTCAGTGACTTTTGATTTCAGCTCAGCATCTTCGGCAACATCCCAAATCATGCCCCATTCTTTTGCGGTTTCCGCAGGAAGTTTATCTCCCAGCAAAGCTAGCCCCATTGCACGGGCTTGACCTACTGCACGTGGCAGAAACCAGGTTCCACCTGAGTCTGGAACCAGACCTAAACGACAAAATGCTTGTACAAAATTGGCAGATTTCGCGGCGACAACCAAATCACAAGCCAAAGCGATATTTGCACCTGCACCCGCTGCCACACCATTTACCGCACAGATCACGGGCTTGGGCATATTGACAATCATTTTGATCAGCGGGTTATAGTAGGTTTCAATCGAGTAACCTAAATCAGGCGCAGCAGCATTTGGATCAACCACACGATCGCCAAGATCTTGCCCTGCGCAGAAACCGCGGCCTTCACCACTAATCACGACACAACGAATATCTTGGTTTTTACTCCAAAAGCCCAAGACCTCAGCGACTTCACGGTGCATATCCACGTTAAAACTATTCAGTGCCTTTGGTCGATTAAAAGTTAAATAACCCACCGCATTTTTTTCTTCTACGATAATATTTTGATAGTCCATCATTCACCTCTAAATACAGGCTTTCTTTTTTCAAAGAATGCGTTAATTCCTTCTTTTCGATCATTTGTTGCCGCCAACCAAACAAAATTCTGGCGTTCAAGCTTTAACCCCTGACTCAGTGTTGTTTCATGAATACTTTTGATCGATTGTTTAATTACCCGAATCGCCAAGGGTGCTTGTTGAGCAATTTTCTTGGCTAATTGAATGGCATATTCCACAGTTAATGCTGTAGGGACCACTTCGCTGCAAATACCGTGTTGCTCTGCCTGTTGTGACGAAAGCATCTCCCCTGTCATCGCCCAGCGCATGGTCAATTGTTGCCCGACTAAGCGTGCTAAGCGTTGTGTGCCGCCTGCACCTGGTAACATGCCTAAACCAATTTCTGGCAAGGCGAATTTGGCATTTTCACCACATAGTACGATATCTGTGTGTAAAACCAGTTCAAATCCCGCACCCAAGGCATAACCATTCACAGCTGCAATAATTGGTTTACTAAACGCATCAATCTTCTGCCATAGTTTTGGACGGATATCGAGTTGTAAAGCCACTGAATCCATTTCTGCTAACTCAGCAAGATCAGCACCTGCTGCAAAACAATATTGATTGCCTGTTAGAATAATGGCTTTGACTCTGGCATTGTGTTCTGCCTCTTCGAGCAATTCGCATAAATATTGCAAAGTCGCATTATTTAAAGCATTCCGTTTTTCAGCACGATTGAGGGTTAATAGCATTACACCATCAATTGTTATTTCGGCTTTGATCAGCTCTTGCATAGCCACCTCTACTCATCAAAGCTCAAACGGACATTTGAGCCTTTAGGTAAGGTTTGACAGCTCAGCACATAGCCCTTTTCGACTTCATCATCTTCAAGACTGTAGTTCAAGAACATATCAACATCACCAGAGAGCACCTTACAACGACAGGTCGCACACACGCCGCCTTTACATGCATAAGGTAAATCTGCACCTGCACGTAATGCTGCATCTAAAATGCTTTCATCGTCTTGAGACACTGACACGATCAGTTCACGACCATCCAGTACAATATTGACTTGTTCTTCCTTACGATTCGCATCAGCATCGACTGCTCGTTTACGGACATGACCGGTATTAAAACGTTCAGTATGAATCTTGTCTTTACTTAAACCATAGGTCGGTAACAGGCTTTCGACTGTGTCCATCATTTCATCTGGGCCACAGGCAAAAACATGATCAAAATTGCTTTCTAGCACGTCATGATCAAACAATTGCTTTAATTTTGTTTCATCTATTCGACCATTCATCAACTCACTTTCGTTGAATTCACGGGAAAAAATATTGATCAACTGGAAGCGTTCTTTAAATTGATCTTTCAAATCCATAATTTGCTCAGCAAACATGGTTTGTTTCCATGAACGATTACCATAGAGCAAGGTAAAATTCGATGTCGATTGTTCAAACAAAACCTGTTTAATAATCGACAAAATTGGGGTAATACCACTGCCAGCAGCAACACCTAAAAATGCTTGACCGCCAGATCTGGCTGCTTTTTGAAAAAAAACACCCTGTGGTGGCATCACATCAAGAACATCGCCAACTTTTAAATAATCATTGGCCCAATTTGAGAATTGGCCTTGATCCATCTTTTTCACTGCGATACTGATATCTTCTTTCGGTGCATAACTACAGATCGAGTAGCAACGACGAATCTCACCTGCCTCAGTTAAATGGCGAATCGTTAAATGTTGACCTGGCTGAAATTTAAATTGTTCTTGTTGCTCAGGCACAAGATCAAACGCAATACAAATGGCCTGATCTGTCTGAGGGGTAATACTTTTTACTTTTAAGGGAATAAATTGGCTCATGGCTGATTTCCTTATCTAAAACTTTAAATACATTTAAAATAATCAAAGGGCTCAAGACAGTCCTGACATTTGTACAAGGCCTTACACGCGGTCGAACTAAACTCCGTGAGCAGCTTGGTATTTCGACTTTTACACCGCGGACACACCACACCATCTTTTAAATGAACATGTGTTCCACACTGATGTGCTAAACCCTCTGGCGGCGCGATACCATAGTCTTGTAACTTCTTCTTGCCTATTTCAGACATCCAGTCGGTTGTCCATGCTTCAGATAAATCAACAATCACCTTTGCGGGAGTGAGGTCTTCTGCTGCCAACGCCTCGACAATCTGCGCTTTTAATAAATCAGTTGCAGGACAGCCACTATAGGTAGGTGTTAATCGAACAATAATTTCTTGCTGATCATTCAGTTCCACCCCACGAATCATGCCCAAATCCACTACAGATAAAGCAGGAATCTCAGGATCACTGACCGTTTGCAGAACATCCCAACACTGATCGATACAATGACGAATCATTTGCATGGCTCAACTCCTTGTCTTACCAAGTCATTTCAGGATAAGTGCGTTGAATGGCCTGCATTTCAGCCAACAAATATCCTAAATGTTCCGTATGTAGACCCTGTTTGGCACCACGGCGATAAGCGCCATTTACAGGAACCGTCAGCTCAAATCGTTTTAATTCTTCAGCAATTGTCTTGTCCCATTGTGCTTTTTCATTAGACAAGTCGCTAATTAAACCCTGCTCAACCAGTACATATTCTTCAGCGGTCAATTCAAACAACTCTGCGCTAAAACGCCACAAGCTATCTAATGCGACCTGTACACGCTGATGTGCTTCTGCTGTACTTAAGCTCAGACGCTCCATCCAGCTAGTTGAAAAGCGAATGTGGTATTTCACTTCTTTCAATGATTTCATTGCCAACGCGGCAATCTCAGCCACTGTACTTTTGCTTAAAGAGGTCATTAATAACAAGTGATAATGATCCATTAACCATTGGCGCACGATAGTTTGAGCAAAATCACCATTTGGCTGTTCACAAATCAATAAATTGAGAAATTCACGTTCTGAACGGAAGTAAGCCAATTGATCTTCATCACGCTGTGCCTCTTCATATTGCCCAGCTAAGGTTAAAAAGTTTCTGGATTGCCCAAGCAGATCCAAACCAATATTCGCCAAGGCAATATCAATCTCTAGCTCTGGTGCATGACCACACCATTCCGCTAAACGTTGCGCCAATACCAACTGGCTATCGCCAATATGTAATAAGAACTTAGATAAAATAGGATTATTCATTTCCATACTCCCTTACATATGCTCGATGCCATCAGGAATATGATAGAACGTAGGGTGACGATAAACTTTGTCTAGCGCTGGTTCGAAAAATTCAGCTTTTTCATCTGGCTGTGATGACTTAATCAATTCAGAACGAACCACCCAAATACTGATTCCCTCATTACGACGGGTGTACACATCGCGTGCATGTTGCAATGCAATTTCATCATCAGATGCTCTTAAGCTACCGACATGACGATGACTTAGACCTTGTTTGCTACGGATAAATACTTCGTAAAGCGACCAGTTATTTTTATCTTCCATTTTGATGTCCTCAATTTTGTCCATAAATTTTGCTTAAGCGACTTGCGTTACGGCTTGCTGCTTTTTCGCGTAGATAACAGCTGCATCTCGAACCCATTTACCGTTTTCCCAAGCTTTGCGTCGTGCTTCTATACGCTCGTGGTTACATGGACCTCGACCAGCAATAACTTCATTGAATTCGTGCCAATTGATTTCACCGTGGATATAACGTCCCGCTTCTTCATCCCACTTCAAATCAGGATCTGGAACGTCTAAACCAAGCTGCAAAATTTGAGGAACCGTGTTATCGACAAACTTTTGACGTAAATCATCGTTACTGAATCGTTTAACTTTCCAAGCCAGACTTTGCGCACTGTTTGGAGAATGCTCATCGCTTGGCCCAAACATCATTAGTGCTGGCCACCAAAAGCGATTTACAGCGTCTTGTGCCATTTGTTTTTGTTCAGGTGTTCCAGCAGCCAGCACCATCATGGCTTCAAAACCTTGACGTTGATGAAAGCTTTCTTCTTTACAGATACGTACCATGGCACGTGCATATGGGCCATAAGAGGTACGGCACAACGCTACCTGATTCACAATCGCAGCACCATCCACCAACCAGCCAATCGCAGCTACATCGGCCCAAGTCACCGTCGGATAATTGAAAATTGATGAATATTTCATTTTTCCATCAATCAGTTTTTCCATCATGTCATCACGGTCAGCACCTAATGTTTCTGCTGCACTGTAGAGGTAAAGTCCATGCCCTGCTTCATCTTGAACTTTTGCCAGTAAAACCGCTTTACGCTTTAAAGTCGGTGCACGCGTAATCCAGTTTCCTTCAGGTAACATGCCAACAATTTCAGAATGACCGTGTTGCCCAATTTGGCGAATCAAAGTTTTACGATAGGCATCTGGCATTTCATCTTTCGCTTCTATCGTGATGTCATTGGCAATATTTTGCTCAAATTTCTGATACTTATTTTCCATTTGTGTCTTCCCTTTAGGTCTCACCCTTAAATCCATTTTTCGATACATTAAAAATAAAGTCAACAACATTTTATGTATCATATTTTAACATCTCTAAGAAATAGAGATATAGCTTTGTTTTAATTAATTATATTTAAATAATAAAAATCAACATGATTTCTTTTCTATAAAATTAAGTTGACTTTTTATTCAATAGGCGTGAAATTATGAATCATATTCTTAGTATTTCAAAAATTGATGTATCACATAAAAATGGAGTTTTCTCATGCTTGATCAAGCACTATTAGAAGGAACATCTAAATCAGCAGCAGAGCAACAACCTGCATCAAAAGTGATTCAGCTTGGATCTTTTGTATATGGAACGTGGCATTCAAGCCATGAAGATGCACGTACTGTGGTTCATGCCATTAGCAATGAGCCAATTTATACTGTCAGCAGTCATGGCATAGATATGCAACAGGTTGTTGAATATGCCAAGCAGAATGGTGCAACACTGGCAAATTGGACCTTCCATCAACGTGCCAATGCTTTAAAACAAATTGCACAGCACCTACTTGAGCACAAAGAAGATTTTTATCAGCTTGCCTATGCAACAGGTGCAACACGCAAAGATGCCTGGATTGATATTGAAGGTGGAATTCAGACCTTATTTGCTTACTCAAGTTTGGTACGACGAGAACTGAATGATGAAAAAATTATTACCGAAGACAGTTGGATTCAACTCTCAAAAAATGGCACTTTTGGCGCCAAGCATATTTTAAGCCCGAAAGCGGGTGTGGCAGTTCATATCAATGCATTTAACTTCCCAATTTGGGGAATGTTAGAAAAAATTGCCCCGACGCTATTGGCTGGCGTGCCATGTATTGTTAAACCTGCAACTGACGGTGCTCAACTTACCCAAGCAGTTGTTAAAGCGATTGAAGATACACAACTTCTACCGAAAGGATCACTACAACTCATTTGTGGACAAATTGATGATCTTTTTGATTATCTAGGTCCACAAGATTGTGTAACCTTTACAGGCTCAGCCTATACTGGCCAAAAACTCCGTAACCACCCACATCTCAATAAATATTCAATTCCATTTAGTATGGAAGCTGATTCTGTCAACAGTGCCATCCTAAGCCCTGAAGCAGATGAAGCCACAGTTGATCTGTTTGTACGTGAAGTTTTCCGAGAAATGACTACCAAAGCTGGACAAAAATGTACGGCCATCCGCCGTGCTTTCGTACCCCAAGCACAACTTGAGCAAGTACAACAAAAGCTGATTGCTAAACTGGAAAAAGTGATTGTGGGCGATCCACAGAAACAAGACACCACAATGGGAGCATTAGCAAGCCCTAAACAAAAGTTGGATGTTGCAAACAAAGTTGCAGAACTGGCTAAAGATGCAAAAATTGTTTTTGGTGGTACAACAAATTTTAAATTTAATGCAGCTACTCCTGAAAATGGCGCATTCTTCCCACCAACACTTCTTCTCTGTGAACAACCATTGCAAGCCACGCATGTACACACCACCGAAGCCTTTGGTCCCGTGTGTACGCTTATACCATATCAATCCATTGATGAACTTGCCGATCTAGTGGCACGTGGTGAAGGTAGTTTGGTTGCATCCGTTGTCAAAAACAGTCATGAAAACATTGAACAGATTATTCAGAAAATAGCACCTTGGCATGGTCGAGTTCATATTCTGGATGAAGAATCTGCCAAAGAAAGTACAGGTCATGGCTCGCCACTGCCTCATTTAATTCATGGCGGTCCTGGTCGTGCTGGTGGCGGTGAAGAACTTGGTGGAATTAGAGCAGTAAAACACTATATGCAACGAACTGCCATTCAAGGTTCGCCAAATAGTTTGACTCAAGTTACCCATTCATGGACAGCAGGCTCAAACATCAAGCAAGACCGCGTACATCCTTTTAAAAAGGATTTTGATGAACTGGTCATTGGTGAGCGTTTACTGACAGCGCGTCGTACAGTGACCGAAGCAGACATTGTCAATTTCGCCTGCTTAAGTGGTGATTATTTCTATGCACATACTGACAAAATTGCAGCAGCAGATTCATTCTTTGGTGAACGTGTCGCACATGGCTATTTTATCGTATCTGCAGCAGCAGGATTGTTCGTCGATGCCGCACAAGGCCCCGTGATTGCCAACTACGGTATGGACAACTTACGCTTTGTTGAGCCAGTGAAAATTGGTGATTCAATCCGTGTTGAACTGACCTGCAAACAAAAAACACCAAAACCACAAAAAGACTTATCACAACCTGCACATGGTGTGGTGGTATGGGATATAAAAGTAAAAAACCAACGCGACGAACTGGTTGCCACTTACGATATCCTAACGCTGGTCGCTCGCGCAGCTTAATACATGAGTGTTGATGGATATGACATCGTATCCGTCAACAAATCAACACTTAGTCTCTATCCATCAGGAAAGCCAATGAGCGCATATATCATTTTGATTCGTAAAGAACTGAAAAATAAAGATGAGATGAAAACCTATACATCTTTAGCACGCAAAGCTAGCCAAGGCTTTGATGCTGAACCGATTGTGTTTTATGGTCAGTCTATTGCATTGGAAAATATCGAAAGCGACGGCGTTGCCATCATTAAATTTAGCAGTATGCAGGAAGCTCAAAATTGGTATCACAGTGATGCCTATCAAGAAGCTAAAAAACACCGAGATCTTGCAGGCGAATATATGGTGATTCTGACTGAAGGATTAGACTAGACAATTCAAACGAAATTAAATTACATATTTTTTTTAATTATCTAATTTAAGAATCGCTTTAAAATTATTTTAACAATAATATAAATAGTCACGCCTATACTTTTTTAAACTAAAAATCTCCCACAGCCAATGCAATGTTTATTTACATTTTATAAAAACATGAAAATTAAATAAAATAATTAAAATAAATACAATAATAACAACAATAAAAATAAAATTAACCTTAAATATAGATTTCTTATTTCCTGTAAAAATCATTCTATTTTTTCAGTCAAATTAAAAATTAAGCTTTATTTAAGAATAGCTATTGAATCAGATCCATAAAATAAAATAGACCAAAAATGACACTAAATTATAAAAATAAAATTTATTTAGTATCACTTAATACTCAGTCATCATAGGAAGATGCAGAATGAATGATAACCACCCAGAAAGTATGCTCAGGAATGAGCAAAAGGCAGAACTATCGCCTGAACAAGTGATTCATATACATCCAGAGCCGCATTTAGAGCGCGAACGTTATGGCTACCAATGGTATGTCGTCGTGATTTGCATGTTGGCTTATATTCTTTCATTTGTAGATCGTCAAATTTTATCCTTGATGATCGAACCCATTAAACATGATCTGATGCTGTCTGACACTCAATTTAGTCTATTGCAAGGTCTGGCTTTTTCTTTATTCTATGCCTTT
Organism: Acinetobacter sp. NIPH1876; assembly: GCF_022808535.1. Classification (NCBI taxonomy): domain Bacteria; kingdom Pseudomonadati; phylum Pseudomonadota; class Gammaproteobacteria; order Moraxellales; family Moraxellaceae; genus Acinetobacter; species Acinetobacter sp. NIPH1876. Next base: position 127,559 of record NZ_JALGBR010000001.1, on the reverse strand, counting down.
ATGGGCATCCCAATTGCCGCACTCGCTGATAAGAAATCACGGATTAAGATTATTTCGATTGGCATTGCATTCTGGAGCTTAGCAACGGCTGCATGTGGCTTAAGTAAAAATTTTGCTCAGATGTTTCTCGCACGATTAGGTGTGGGTGCTGGTGAAGCTGCATTATCCCCCGCTTTTTACTCCATCGTGACCGATTTATTCCCCAAAGAGAAACTAGGCCGTGCGTTAGGGCTATATGCCATTGGTGCTTTTATTGGCTCTGGTTTGGCTTTTTTAATTGGCGGTTATGTGATTAGTCTTTTAAAAAATGTTGATTCAGTCGTCCTGCCAGTCATTGGTCAATTAAGAACATGGCAACTCACCTTCTTTATCGTCGGGCTTCCAGGTGTTTTACTCGCTTTAGTTATGATTTTAACGGTAAAGGAACCGACACGAAAAGGCTTAAAAGTTGATCAAAATGGGCAGGTAATCCAAGCATCATTTAAAAACTCTATTGCCTTTATCAAAACTCATAAAAAGACCTTCTTTTGTCACTTTATTGGTTTCTCTTTCTATACCATGATGCTGTACTCGCTACTTGGATGGGCACCTGCATTTTACATGCGACACTTTGGCCTAGATGCCAGCCAAACAAGCTATATTCTCGGCAGTATTATTTTGGTTGCAAACACGGCTGGAGCACTATTTTGTGGATGGCTCATCGATTATTTCTCTAAAAAGGGTTATAGCGATGCAGCGATTCGAGCAGGAATGATCGGCTGTGCTGCACTTATTGTTCCAAGTGTGCTGTTTACCCAAGTCGATAATATGTACTTATCCTTTGCCTTAATTTTTGTGGCTATGTTTTTCTCGACCTTTCCAATTCCTGCATCGGCTGCTGCAACTCAAATGCTTACCCCAAACCAGTTACGTGCTCAGGTCTCAGCGAAATTTCTACTGGTTTCAAATTTGATTGCTTTAGGTGTAGGTACAACCGCTGTTGCGCTATTAACAGATAAATATTTCCAAAATACATTGATGGTGGGTAACTCTATCTCGATTGTAAATGCAGTTGCAGGCTTACTCGGTGTATTTCTGCTCTACAAAGGCTGTAAATATTATCGTGAAAGTATCCAACACGAACAGCTCAACTAAGTCATTGCTATTTTCCTTCCTTCAATATTCATAAATGAAGGAAGGATATTAATCTGAATTTTAAAATAATAACGCCTAGGGATGGCATACCAAGATTGGATATGGATTATGAATCACGTACATAAATTTAACCCGCTATACTTAAGAGCAGCAATTTTATTCGTCATGCTTGGATTCTCCAGCCCGATAGTTGTTGCAGCTGAAAATGCCCAATCTACTCAGGAAGAGTGGAAATTCACCCTGAAAAATGCCTATATCAACCGCGACTATGACAATCAGAACCTCAAAGATACAGGCAGTTGGTCACAGGCAGCCTCGCTATTTTATACATCTCAACTACATGACACGCCGCTACAAATCGCAGATAAGCCCGTCACAATTGGTGCAGATGCTTCTGTTCAATATGCGGTACGTTTAAGTAAAGACAAGCATGTAGCCGATACCATCTTGCCATTTGATACACAAACTCAGTCACAAGCATCTGACTTTTTAAAATATGGAGCAACGTTTAAACTCGGTTATAACAAAACCTTATTAAGTATTGGTGAACTGTGGCTTGATCAGCCTGTAACTGCTGTTGATAACAGCCGCCAATTACTCGCTTCCTATTGGGGAGCCAACTTAAAATCACAACTCTCTGATCCACTCTATGCCGAAATAGGCCGAGTAACCAAAGTATCTCCTCGCAATGAAGAAGATTTTCGCAAGTTCTCCTTTACTGCCAATGGCAAAACCGAATATTCCGATGATTTAAATTATCTGGATTTACGCTATCAGTTCACCCCATCCCTTAAAGCAGAATATTACTTTGCTAATTTAGAAGACTTATACAACAAGCACTATCTAGGCTTAGATCATACATGGAAGCAATCCAACCTCTCACTAAATTCCAAGTTTAAATATTTCAATGCCAAAAATGATGGCAATAACTTTGATATTGATGCCCAAAATATTGGGATTCTTGAGATGCTCAAAGTTAAAAATCAGTCCTTTGGATTGGGTTATCAGCAGATTATGGGTGAGTCCGCCTATCCACTGCCTGACGGTTTTCTGCCTGAAACCTATTTTATTAACTGGAATGCCACAGGCTTCTTTAAAAAGAATGAAAAGTCTTATCATCTGATGTATGGCTATGATTTTAAGGACTACGTGCCTGGGCTAAATGCGATGGTGAAATATGTCTATGGTCATGATTTTAAAGCAACCAATGGTGAGAAAAATCATGAGACTGAATCCAATCTCATTCTGAACTACGCCTTTCAACAACCCTATCTCAAAGGCTTTGCACTGCAATACATCCGCATTGACTATGATGTGAAACACGGTAATGACTTTGGCGAGGACCGTTTATTCGTGAACTATAGTAAACGCTTCTAAGAAGAAATTATGATCACTGGCAGCCATTCCGATATGACCCAGTGATCATACAACGATTCAATACCATCAGCACTCTGTCAGTTTGGTCAATTTTTTTTAATTTCATTTTTTATTATTTTATACAAAACATTAAAAAACAAATAGATAAAATATCATAGTTGGTCAGATTACCCTTTATCTTTCTCCAATCGGCATGTCAAACAAGACATAGTCTTTTTCATTGGAGCATGTCAGCATAATTTTACAACCATCCTCTAGGATAAAACCATGTCGAATATGATGAATAAAGCTCAGGGATTTGGGCTATCTTTGATCACAAAAATCGCAGGAAGCGAAGTACTTGATCAACTCAAATTAAGAAAATTTGTAGAGAAATCATTATATCAAGGTTCAAAAACGGGCTTTAAAGTGCTTACAAAAACACAAAAAGCATTTAAGCCACAAGCGATCGATAAACAACGTCTCCCAAATCAGGTCAATAAAAATTTGTTTGATCTCAGTCTGACTGAAGAACAGCAAATGACCGTTGACGCGATGTCACAATTTGCTGAAGAAGTTTTATATGCTTTGGCGCATGATGCGGACCATAATGCCCAATTTCCAGAACAACTATGGCAGCACCTAGTCGATTTAGGCTTGAATTACTATGCTTTACCAGAAGCTTTAGGTGGTGTGGCAGCTGAACAAAATATTGTCAGTAATATCCTGATTGCTGAAAGTCTTGCCAAGGGAGATTTTAGTCTAACCGCTGGCCTACTGAGCCGTTTCAGTGTAATTAATGCGATTACGCGTTGGGGTTCAACCCAAGTCCAATCGATGTATTTACCTGTGTTTGCAGAAGATACTGATGTCACCGCAAGCTTTGCTTTTCAAGAAGCAACGCCAGCCTTCAATCCATTCCAGTTAAAAACCACAGCAACCGAAGCCAATGGACAATTCTATATCACTGGTGAAAAAACCTTGGTGGTTCTAGGTGATACTGCGGATGTATTCCTTGTGAGTGCAGAGTTTAATGGTCAGCCTGATATATTCGTGGTGCAATCCAATGAAAGTATCTCCATTAAAGCCAACCCTGCAATGGGATTAAAAGCAGCAGAAACAGCAACACTCCAATTCAATCAGACTCCTGCCTTACGTTTAGGTGATAGCGATTTTGATTACACCGCATTTGTTGATCTTGGCAATCTGATGTGGTGTGCCATGGCTGTTGGGACCTGTGAAGCCATCAAAGCATACTGTATCAAATATGCCAATGAACGTACTGCCTTTGGTGAACCGATCTCGCACCGCCAAAGTGTCGCCTTTATGATTGCGGATATGGCCATTGAAATCGATGCCATGCGCATGTTGGTGCTCAATGCAGCAAGTTTGGCAGAAGTTGGTAAACCGTTTCATCGAGAAGCCTATTTAGCCCGCCTGCTCTGTGCAGAAAAATCAATGAAAATCGGTACAGATGGTGTGCAGATCTTAGGTGGTCATGGCTTTACCAAAGAACATCCTGTTGAGCGCTGGTACCGCGATCTACGTGCAACTGCAGTTTTACATTCTGGCTTACATGCTTAATTGACGACCTAAGGAGAATACAATGAACTTACAAAGTCCTAAAAAATTCAAAATGATGGTCGATCAGGCACATGAAGTTGCATTGAATGTACTACGCCCAATCTCACGCAAATATGATAAAGCCGAACATGCCTATCCAAAAGAACTCGATATGCTTGCTTCGTTAATTGATGGTATGAACGAAGGCGGCGAAGGTATTAATGCTGGTGCAGCAGTGGGCAAACGAGGCGAAACTGAATCAGGCAATAAAAATGGCAATAATATGTCAACCGCACTGGGTGTAATTGAAATGTGCTATGGCGATACTGGCCTATTATTGAGTATGCCACGCCAAGGCCTTGGAAATTCTGCTATTGCCGCTGTCGCCAACGATGAGCAGTTAGAAAGCTTCAAGGGTACTTGGGCGGCTATGGCTATTACAGAACCCGGCTGTGGCTCTGATTCTGCGGCAATTCGTACCACTGCCACTAAAGATGGTGATGAATACATCCTCAACGGTGAGAAAATCTTTGTCACTTCAGGTGAGCGTGCTGACTCTGTGGTGGTTTGGGCAACTTTGGATAAAAAACTAGGTCGTGCTGCAATCAAATCTTTTGTTGTACCAAAAGGTACAGCAGGAATGAAAGTCGAACGTCTTGAGCACAAACTGGGGATTAAAGCCTCGGATACTGCCGTAATTAGCTTTATTGACTGCCGTGTTCCTGCTGCCAATTTGTTGGGTAATGCAGAAATCGATGTTGCCAAAGGCTTTGCAGGCGTGATGGAAACTTTTGATAATACCCGTCCACTGGTTGCGGCAATGGCCATTGGTTGCGCCAAAGCATCTTTGGAACGTATCAAAGAAATCTTTAAAGATCAGCTTGATGCAGACTATAAAACACCATATTTACAGACCTCAAACCTTGCTGCACAGATTTATCGCATGGAAGCTGAATGGGAAGCTGCCCGCTTGTTAACGATCAAAGCAACGTGGATGGCAGACAATAAAAAGCCAAACTCTAAAGAAGCTTCGATTGCGAAGGCAAAAGCGGGTCGCGTATGCAATGAGATCACACTGAAATGTGTCGAACTTGCTGCCAGTGTTGGTTATTCTGAGGATGAATTACTGGAAAAATGGGCACGTGACTCAAAAATTTTGGATATTTTTGAAGGTACCCAACAAATTCAGCAACTGATCATTGCCCGTCGCGAATTAGGTAAATCATCAAGTGAATTGAAGTAAGAATTTGATGAGTCAAAAAAAAGGACGTTGCAATAACGTCCTTTTTATATCCAGACCATCACTTAGCGCATGGTCACGAACTCTTCCGCCGAGGTTGGGTGAATCGCAACAGTATTATCAAAGTCTTTCTTGGTTGCTCCCATCTTCAAGGCAACAGCAAAACCTTGTAAAATCTCATCCATGCCAAAACCAATCCCGTGAATACCGACAATTTTTTCATTTTCACCCACACAGACCAGTTTCATCTTGGTTGGCTGACGATGTTGAGTAATCGCACTATACATCGCAGTAAAAGATGAGTTATACACTTTAACCGCCTCTTGACCATATTGCTCAATGGCTTCCTTTTCAGTAATCCCCACTGTTCCGATTGGAGGGTGGCTAAAGACCACAGTTGGAATATTGTTGTAATCTAAATGTTCATCTGACTTATGATTAAAGAGTCGTTCGGACAATCTTCGCCCTGCTGCAACAGCGACAGGTGTGAGCTCCATTTTCCCCGTAATGTCACCTACCGCATAAACTCCTTGCTGTGAGGTATTCTGGAATTTATCAACTTGAATATAGCCTCTCTCATCCAACTGGACATTGGCTTTCTCCAAATTCAAACTCGCAGTATTTGGCTCTCGACCCGTTGCCCAAATCAGACAATCCACTTTATGGGTTTCACCATTTTCCAAATGCAGCACAACTGTGCCATCGGCATTTTGGGTAACTTTTTGAGGAACAGCTTGGGTATGTACAGCAATACCATCTGTTTGCATCACTTCGACTAAGGTTTCACTTAAAAAAGAATCAAAGCGTCTTACAGGTAAATCCTTACGAATGAACAATCCAACCTGAGAACCCAAAGCATTCAGCACACCTGCCAATTCCACTGCAATATAGCCCGAACCAATCACAGCGGTGGTTTTTGGTAAAGCACTTAACTCAAAGAAGCCATTCGAATCTATGCCATATTCCACTCCATCTATCTTAGGTAGTGAGGGCTGTGTACCTGTTGCAATCAGGATATGATCTGCCGTAAAGCGATCACCATTAACCTCAATAGTATTTTTATCAATGAAATAAGCTGCACCTTGAATAAGATCGACTTGATTTTTGCTTAGGCTATTTTGATAAGATTGATGTATTCTATCAATATAGGCCTGCCGATTTTTGATTAAAACCTGCCAATCAAATGACTCAACTTTAGTATTAAAACCATAATCAGGACCATATTTCTGAATCGATTCAGTGACATGGGCGGCATACCACATCACTTTTTTAGGAACACAACCAACATTGACGCAAGTCCCGCCTATTTCAGATTTTTCAATTAAGGCACATTTTTTTCCATACATCGCAGCACGATTCACTGATGCAATGCCGCCACTCCCACCACCAATCGCAATATAATCATAATGTTTTGTCATCTTTGCCTCATAAACCAATTACAAGATTATTTTTAAGTTATACATAGATATACAGTAAGAATATTCAAAATCTGTACTTGGTTAAGCTTTTTATACAAGAAAATAAAAAAGGCACTGACGATTGCTCATCAGTGCCCTGCTTTGGGAAAGCAGTTCGTATTATGCTGTAGTTGCTGTCTCGCTAGAAACTTCAGTCAGCGACTGATCAACCACACCAAATTTCTTAAAGATTTTTGCACGACGTTTCGGGAAAATATTGGCTTTATTCAAGTCACCTTTATAGTGATCAAAGACGCGCTTATCCATCATTTTTGACCATAGTGGTGGAATCAAAGCTGGTAATAACATACTTGCATAACCACTTGGCAACTCAGGTGCTTCATCAAAATGACGTAAAGCTTGGAATGGACGCGTTGGGTAAGCGTGATGATCCGAATGACGTTGTAACTGATACAAGAATAAATTGGTCACAATATTATTATTGTTCCAGCTATGTTCTGGCATGGTACGCTCATACTTACCATTCTTATCCTTTTGACGTTTTAAACCATAGTGTTCGATATAGTTAATAATCTCAAACAAACTAATGCCATAGAACGCTTGAGTCGCTAAATAAGGAATGACCCCTTTACCAAACAGACCAACCATTGAACCATGAAACGCGGCACTCATGCCCCAACCTTGTAGCAATTCATTGTCCCTTGACCAGAACTCTTTGCCTTTACGTTTTAAACGCGTCGTTTCAATTTCAATTGCTGATTTGAAAGAGCCAATGACCGTACGTGGCCAAAACTCATAGAACGTTTCACCCATTTGTGAAGATGCTGGATCTTCAGGTGTCGCAGCACGTTTATGGTGACCATAAGGATGTTCAACACGGAAATGGTTATACCCTGTTGGTACCAACGCCAAATGCGAAAGAATATGGTCAATACGATCAGATTTATGACTTAGCTCATGTGCAGTATTAATGGCAATCCCATTAATTGCGCCCATTGAAATACCTAGAAAAATCTTATCAATGAAAGAGGTTTCTTTACGGCTTGATAAATAACATGCATAAACATTGGCTGCATATTGTAGTGGAATAAAGCTTTTAACCAATCGAGAATAATATGGGTCTTTTTCTAACAGCTTAATATCTTCATCGGTTGGATTATTGGCATCTTTCCCAATAATCGTATCAATTGTTGGAATCACAATGTGTAAAACAATTGGACCACCTAAAGCAAAGATTTTTTTCAATGGACGTGGTGCAAATTGATAACCTGCCAAAATACCAATTCCGATTACAGGCAAAGCTGGGCTAATGGCCCATAAATAACGTTTACGATCCAACTGAGTTTTTGACTTTGGAATGCTTACTGGCGTAAGTTCTTGCTCAACATTTACTGGCGCATTCATCATCGAATCCATGTCTTTGTATATATAAGTATATTTTGAGGAATTATGAAATTCATGACAGTTGCAAGCGTCCAAAAAAGCTATGTCAAAGTCTTTGGCATCATCCACCCTGTTTTTGTCCTATAAACACATATTGAGTTATTGGCGCAGCTCTCTATAATTTAAATGAATACATCGTTAAAAAATCATATGGATGCTTTAAGTAAAATATTTGCTGATATTCATTTAAATCACACTGAATATATCTACTTGAAAACTCAAGGAGAATGGAGTTTTATCTGCCAAGATCAAACCGCCTTAATTGTTCATATTGTTTTAGTTGGTTCTTTTTTTATTCAAATTGACGCACAAAATAGTTTAACTGCACATGCGGGTGAAATTGTGGTTATTCCATCAGGAAAAGCACATACAGGCGCAGATAATACGATTACTAAACTGGTCGATGCTGTTGATATTTCAAAGCTGTTCGATGGTCATAAAGAAGAAGCCATCGAATTCGGCACACAGTCATCCGAAAAAAATCTCATTCTGACGGTACGCTGCCAAATTGACACTATTATGGCGCGTCCTTTTATTCAGGCCTTACCACCCATTATTCATCTCCAACACGGAGATACCAATGCACCAGAATGGCTACAAATTGGCTTACATTTCCTTGCCTTAGAAACACAAAATATTCAAGCAGGCCGCGATATCATCATCGATCATTTGGTCAACATTTTATTAATCAAATGTATTCGAGATCATATTCAACAAATCTCAAGTCAACATGGTTGGCTCAGCGCTTTAAATCATCCTGAGCTCAGTAACAGTTTGGCAGCCATTCACAACCATCCAGAAGATGCTTGGACGGTTGAATTACTTGCCGAACAATGTTGTATGTCACGTTCAAAGTTTGCTAGTCTATTCCACGAAGTGATTGGTGAATCACCTCTTGCTTATCTACAGCAACATCGTATGCGCTTAGCCAGCCAATATCTGCGTAAAAGTAATTATTCAGTTCAACAAATTGCCAATAAAGTGGGTTACTCATCAGAAACTGCATTTAGTCAGGCTTTTAAACGTACTTTTGAACACTCTCCGAAACAATATCGTCAGCAGTTTGTAGAACAGGAAAATTAAGCATAAAAAAAGACACCGCAGTGTCTTTTTTTTAATCTAGCAATTAGCGAACAATACCGCGAGTTGACTGTTCTAAAGAGTCAATAAACAATTGCGCTTCAGGCGTCTTCACTAGAATTTCATTACGAATCTGTTCAATCGCTTGTTCAGTGGTTAAACCAGATTTATAGATTAATTTATAGGCTTCTCTTAAACCTTGAATGGTATCTCTAGACCAGCCCTTACGACGCATTCCTTCGATATTCATACCAAAGGCACGTGCAGGATTACCAGAGGCCATGATATAGGCAGGAACATCTTTAAGAATTAAAGCAGCTCCACCGATCATGCTGTAAGAGTCAATTCTACAGAATTGATGAATGCCCGCATTACCGCCGACAATTACATGATCACCAACATGCACATGCCCAGCGACACCCACATTATTGGCAAAAATATTATGGTCCCCAATGACACAGTCATGTGCAATATGCGTATTCACCATTAATAAGTTATGGCTACCAATCTTGGTCAAACTATGATCCTGAACTGTACCGCGGTGCAACGTACAGTGCTCACGAATCGAATTATGATCACCAATTTCTAGCCAAGTTTCTTCGCCTTGATATTTCAAATCCTGGCAAATTTCCCCAATACTCGAGAATTGGAAAATATCATTATTTTTACCAATTCTCGTAAAACCACCAATAACAACATGTGAATGTAATTTGGTACCAGAGTCAATACTTACATTTGGACCTACAATACAATATGGACCAATTTGTACATCAGAAGCGATTTCTGCAGACGGGTCAATAATTGCTGTAGGATGTATTAAATTTTGACTACTCATGTCTGCTCTATTTTCTGGTGGGAAATAATAATCTCTGCTGTCGCGGCAACCTTGCCATCAACACTAGCGGTACAATTGTACTTGTAAATGCCACGTTTTTGCATCACAAGTTCAGATTTTAAGATGAGCTGGTCACCCGCAACAACTTGTTTTTTAAATCTGATTTTCTCAGCACCCGCAAACAGGAACAAAGAACCTGCTTTTGGCTTTTGATTTGTAAGTACAAAACCTAATATACCAGAAACTTGTGCGAGAGCTTCAATGATCAGCACACCTGGCATAATTGGATAGGTTGGAAAATGCCCTTGTAAAAACTCTTCATTAATCGAAACGTTTTTATAACCGACAATACTATTTTCAGTGACTTCGGTAACACGATCGACTAATAAAAATGGATATCGATGGGGTAAATATTCACGAATCGTAAGAATATCCATCGGTAATTCAGGCATTGTAAATGCTGGAGAAGTAGACTCAGTCATAATAAATTATTTACGCAACTTAAAGGTTGATTCAAGGGACTCTAATTGAGCTTGCATATGATCAAGTCTTTTAGTGATTTGGGTCAATGGCACATCTGCTAATTGTCTTAAGCGCACAATCGTCTTTTTCCAGTGACTATTTTCAAAAAGTCCCATGCCAGAAGAATATGTTCCAGCTTCAGAAATATTTTTTGTGACCATTGACATTGCTGTAAGTGTCACGTTATCTGTAATTTCAAGGTGTCCAACCACACCTGAAGCACCGCCCATGATACAGTTTTTGCCAATTTTCGCGCTTCCTGCAATTCCGCAATTCGCGGCAATCGCAGTATTCTCTCCAATTTGAACATTGTGAGCAATTTGCACAAGGTTATCAATAATGACACCATCTTCTAAAATTGTGTCATCGAGTGCACCACGATCAATACTACAATTTGAACCAATACGAACATCATTTCCAATACGCACTGAACCAAGTTGAGCGATGCGATGCCACTTCCCTTGATAAGGAGCAAAACCAAAACCTTCAGTGCCGATGACCGTATTGGCATGAATACGAACACGGTCTTTTAATTTTGCAGCACCTGTTATGGTAACATGCGCATCAATAAAGCAATCTTTACCAACTTCGACTTCATCATCAAGAAAAGCGTGAGCTTGAATAATGGTATTATTACCCACGACACAGTTTTCACCGATCACAACATAGTGCCCTATATAGGCATCATCAGCGATAATTGCAGATGGATGAATTCGAGCAGTACTCTCGATACCGCATTGAGTTATCTTTTTTTCAAATAAATGTGTAAGTGTGGCAAATGCCAAATAAGGATTATCAACAACAATAAAATTTTGTTTGTTTACAAGCTGCTGTTTAAGTGCTGCGGTAACAATATATACACCAGCGTGACTTGCTTCAGCTGCCGCCAAATATTTTTCACCATTTACAAAGCAAATATGCTGTTTTTCTGCGTGTTCTAAACTTGCCAAATTAGAAATTTGGAAATTCTTCTCACCAAAATGCTCACCTTTGACAAGGTGAGCAACTTCTTCTAAACGATAAGTACGTCTATTCATTGATTATTTAATAGCATTGACCTTTTGGATCATTTTATCAGTTAAATCATACTGTGCGTCAGAGGCAATCGTAGAATTTTTATTTAAAATAAAGTCTAAATTACTTTCTTTACGCAATTGTTCAGCAGCTTGCTTCACACGTGACTCAAAAGTTGTATTCATCGCCTGTAAGCTTGACTGAACTTTAGTCTGTAAGCCCTGTTGAGTCGAATTAAATTCACTTAACTTTGCCTGATATTGAGCAGTAAGTTTCTGAATATCAGCCTGATTCATTTTTTGACCATCAGTCTGTGCTTTTTGCTGCAAAGATTCTAATTCTTTACCCAATTGCTCCAATCGAGTCGAAGTTGGTTTAACTGACTGGGTGAGGCTCGCATTTTGTTGTTTTAGATAAGTACTGCTTTCAACAACTTTCGCTAAATCAACCACACCAAGTCCTGCAGCATTTACAGACGCAGAAACCGTGAATCCCAAACCTAACATGAGCATTGTTAATGTTTTCATTATGACATCCTTTATATATATTACAGCGCTAAATAAGGTCGACCTTAGAAGGTACGACCGATTTCGAATTGGATTGATTTAGTATCATCGCCTTTTTTATCATTCAGCGGGAATGCATAGCTCAATGATAATGGACCAATCATGGTAATCCATGTGAAACCAACACCGACGCTATAACGCATATTACCAAAATCAAAATTGTAGTTGTCTTTACAATACTGCTTAATATCAATATTGCTATTATTCATTTTCATTGTGCCAGTTGGAACATCACATTTCGTATCGAAAACTTGAGCACCCTCGGCAAACAATACTGGACGTACTTGACGTGTCCAATCCCCTTTAAATGGTAAAGGAATCGCAAGTTCTGTACCGAATTGGACGAGTGCATTACCACCAACCTCTTCTGGGTCAAGGTCAGTTTGATCAGTTTTCTGGAAAATTACACTTGGATATCTTGGGCCTAGAGAGCTATTGTCATAACCACGAACAGAACCGTAACCACCCGCATAGAAGTTCTTATAGAATGGTAGATCATTACCATAGCCTAACTTACCGTAACCACGAAGGACAAAACCACCCCAAAGTGATTTAAACGCTTGCGCATCATATGTTACTTTTTGATAATCAACATCGCTACCTGGCAAGCCAATTTCTAAACCGACACGATGTGACATACCTGAAGTTGGGAAAATTGGTCGGTTTAATGTGTTATATGACCAACCCAAGTTCAAGTTATAGGTTAAGAAAGTACCTTCAAATGCATTATCGTAAGTTGTTAAAGGAACCTTACACTGCAAAGTCGTCTCGTCAATTTGTGAATTACCATTCTCATCTAAAGGACAGTAGCTTGAACTACCAGTCGCTTTACCACCATTCGCTAATAAGTAATCACGGATATAAGTCGAAACGCTCGGACCAGTACGTACTTTGGTTTGATCAACACCTAAAGAGGCACTTAAGCTTTGGTTTTCATCGATTGGATAACCGAAACTTACACTACCACCAATACTATCGGTGACGTAGTTGTTAACGTTATAGTCTTTATTCAGCTTGGTTTTACGGTAATAAACGTTATAACCACGGCTGACACCATCAATGGTGAAATACGGGTCAGTTACGCTTAAGTTATAGTAATCTTGTGTTTCAGAACGTGACAAATCGACCGCAACACGATTACCTGTACCCATAAAGTTGGTTTGACTTAAACCCGCTTGGAAAGTTACACCACCATTCTGAGAGTAACCTACTGCAAGCGTAGTCGTACCAGAATGTTGTTCTTCAACATTGACATTTAAGTCAACTTCGTCTGTAGAGTTTGGAACACGGACAGGTTTAACATCAACAGTTTTAAAGAAACCTGTACGCTCTAAACGCACTTTAGATAAGTCAATTTTCTCATTACTTGCCAACGCACCTTCCATTTGGCGCATTTCACGACGCAATACTTCATCCGCAGTTTTACTGTTACCTGTGAAGTTAATACGACGTACTGTTACTTGTTGACCAGGATTGATGTAGTAATTTAAACCAACAATACCAGTTTGGTTATTAATATCAGGTACAACATTCACTTCAGCATAGTAATAGCCAGCATTACCATATTTACGCAATAACAGCTGCTTAACCGCATTTACTCGTTCTTGTGAATAAGTTTCGCCATCTTTATATAGTTTTAGTGCTTGTAACTCTTCAGGTTTATAAAGTGCATCACCTAAGAACTTCGTTTCACCAAATTTAAACTGACTACCTTCATCTACTGAAACTTCAATGAAGATGTGCTTTTTATCTTCACTAATATTCAATTGCGAATTGATGATATTAAAGTTGATATAACCTTTGTTTAAATAGAGTGCACGTAAAGCTTCTAAACTAGCCGCCATTTTCTCACGTGCATAACGGTCGTTACGCGTAACAATCGATGCCCAACCACTTTCTTTGACTGCAAAAGCCTGCTTGATATCACTATCACTAAAGACTGTATTACCAATAATATTGATATCAAATACTTTAGCCGCCGTACCTTCATTAAAGTTAAGCTTTAATTCAACACGGTTATTTGGACGCGCAACAGTTTCAACCGTTACATCCGCATCATAACGACCTTGCTGGGTATATTGTTGTTCAAGCTCAGTTTCAATGGTCTGCAATGCAGACTTCTTAAACACTTCACCTTCAGCAATACCCATCTTCTTTAAGCCTTGTTCTAAGGCTTCTTTCGGAATAAGTTTATTGCCTTTAAATTCCAATTTAGAAATAACTGGACGTTCAACAACTTTAAAAACTAAAACATCATTTTCTTTATAAGTTTTAATATCGTCAAATAAACCTGAGGCATATAAAGTGCGGATTGACTCAGCAATCATTGGATCACTTACTCTATCGCCACTATTTATTGGTAACATAGAATAGATACTTGCAGGTGTTAAACGCACTAAGCCATCAATTCGTATATCTCGTGCAAGAAACTCATCTGCTGCGTATGCTTGTTGTACCACTGCCATCGCACTAACCAGTGCCAAAGGCATTAATAAATGTGTGTGACGCATGCCCATATATTTTCCAGTAAGTTAAATTCCATTTGCGTTGTTATAAACGCATGAAGTCGTTAAATAAAGCCAAAAGCATCATGCTACCGAGCAGTACCATACCAACTTTTAGACCAAACATCTGTATTTGTTCAGAAACAGGTTTACCACGAATTGCTTCGATAAAGTAATAAACTAAATGACCACCATCCAACATAGGAATCGGCAATAAGTTTAGAATCCCCAAACTTACACTCATCAAAGCCATGAATGAAATAAAGGTTTGCCACCCCATTTCTGCACTTTGACCAGCAACTTTGGCAATTGTGATTGGACCAGATAAATTATCTAAACCAATTAAGCCTCGCACCATTTTAATGATGGAGTTGAAAATCATGCCTGAAAGCTGTGTTGTCTTTTCAAAAGCTACCACAAGCGCCTCAACAGGCGAATATTGAATGGTCTGCTTGTAATCATTTGGAATCGTGATTTTGCCAGCATCACTTTTCACGCCGAGCATCCCAGTCGTATTACCCATATTATCGCGTTGCCCTTGAGGCATCACTTGTAGATGTACCAATTGACCTTGACGTAGCACATCAATATTCAAAAGCTTTTCTGGTGATTTTTGAACCACATCAACCACATCAAACCAATCTTTCATTGCAACATTATCAATTGCAACAATTTGATCTCCAACCTTCATTCCTTGACGGACTGCCGCGCCATCCGCACTCAGTTCTTTGACTGTTGCAGGAATAACAGGGCGATAAGGTAAGAAGCCAAGTACATCTAATGGCGATTGGCTCTGATCTTTCAAAAATTCTTTAATCGGTAAACTAAATTGCTTCTCGGTTCCAGCACGATCAACAATGATTGAAACCTGCCCAGTTTCACCTACACGGTTGACCAAAGCATAATTCAACTTTTCCCATGTCGATGTTGTTTGACCATCAACCATCAACACTTTATCGCCTACATGTAGATCAACTTGTGCTGCTGGCGTATTCGGCATGACTTTACCAATACGGGTATTCAGCTGTTCTTGCGCTGGCAAGAATAAAATCCAAAACAGGAATACTGCAAAAATCAGATTAATTAACGGGCCAGCAGCAACAATCGCAATCCGTTTCCACGGAGATTGACGGTTAAACGCATAAGGTAAATCTTGTTCAGCAACATTCCCTTCACGCTCATCCAGCATTTTGACATAACCACCGAGTGGTAATGCTGAAAGTTGATATTGGATGCCTGATTTTTTAGATTGCCATTTCAACAAAGTTGGGCCAAAACCAATGGAATAGACCAGGACCTTAACACCCAGTTTACGCGCGACCCAATAATGACCAAATTCGTGAATTGCGATCAGAGGACCAAGCAATAAAATCGCTGCAACAATCATAAATAGTGCATTCATACGATTTAGCCTCCTATACCCACAATATACTTTTCTGCAATTCGTCTTGCGATCATATCAGTCTGTAAAATGATGTCTATGTTTTCTGCTTTAGCATTTTGTACAGTTTGCAAAGTATTTTCGACTACTTCAGCAATCTGAGTAAATCTAATTCTTTGTTGCAAAAATGCTGCAACTGCAATTTCATTTGCAGCATTTAAAATCGTTGGTGCTAAACCGCCTGCGCGCATCGCTTGACGTGCTAAATCCAATGCTGGAAATTTAACAAGATCAGGTGATTGGAAATTTAATTGAGCTGTCTCAAATAAATTTAATGCAGGAACGTGTGTTGCCAAACGTTTTGGCCACGCCAATGCATGTGCAATCGGTGTGCACATATCAGGATTACCCATTTGTGCCAAAGTTGATCCATCCACATATTGCACCATGGAGTGAATAATACTTTGTGGATGAACAACAACTGTAACAAAATGTTCTGATATTGAAAACAAATGGCAAGCTTCGATCAATTCTAAGCCTTTATTCATCAAAGTTGCAGAATCTACGGAGATTTTTTGCCCCATAGACCAGTTCGGATGCTTACATGCTTGTTGCGGCGTTACGTCTTTTAATTGCTCTAAGGTGTGATTCAGGAAAGGACCACCAGATGCAGTCAATAAAATTTGCGAGACACCTAATTGTGGCTGCCCCGTTCTTTCTGCATTTAGATAATTATGTGGTAAAGACTGGAAGATTGCATTGTGCTCAGAGTCTACAGGCAATAATAGCGCATTATTCTCTTTTGCCGCCTGCATCATAATGTCGCCAGACATTACCAATGATTCTTTATTCGCGAGTAGAACACGCTTACCAGCTTTTACTGCAGCAAGTGTTGGCAGCAGACCAGCAGCACCGACAATCGCTGCCATCACTATATCAACATCAGCATGTTCAGCGATTGTGATCAAGCCTGTTTCATCAGTTAAAATTTCAATCTGTTTTAGATTTTCTTGATTGAAACGTTGTTGCAACTCCAATGCTTTCTCATTTGGCACAACAACAATTTTCGGATGATATTTTTTACAAATTTCTAAAAGTTCATCTAAACGACTATATGCAGAGACTGCAAATACAGTGTATTGATCTGGGTGTTGTTCCAATACTTTTAAAGTACTTTGGCCAATTGAACCCGTAACACCCAATATACAAACAGCTTGAGTCATTTAAAGATCTACACCAATAAGTTTTAATATATACATACCTGTCGCAAAAATCGGTGCGGCAGCAAGCAAAGAATCGATACGATCCAATACACCACCATGCCCTGGAAGAACACGACCTGAATCCTTAATTCCCGCACGACGCTTAATCATAGATTCAAACAAGTCACCCAATACCGAAGCAAACACGGTAATAATTGAAAGGACCAAAAATAAGATCAGTTGTATAACACTTAAATTTAGATAGAAATACTGCACAACCAACATAATGATAATGGTTGTTGCAATACCACCATACAAACCTTCCACAGATTTGTTCGGGCTCACAAAGGGTGCAAGTTTTTTCTTACCGAATTTACGCCCAACAAAGTAGGCACCACTATCCGCTCCCCATACCAAAAGGAACAAATACATCAGCCACCATGGTGAACTATGCCACACGCCATAAAGGGCGGTCACTGCAGCAGAAATAAGAATAAATCCAACAATATGTAATGATACATTGTACCAACTATCAGATTGTGGGAAATTCTTAACCCAATAGATACTACCCAACCAAGTGAGAATGGATGCAGCCCAAAGTAAAAGTGCTACATCATCAAAAAATAATGCCAGTGTTGATATTAGCGCAACACATCCCCCATATACCCAAGCCTTAGGTTTTGACACAGGCGTTGTAGTTCTAGGCATAAGCTTAAACCACTCATAACCTGCAACCCCCGCGGCTAAAATCATAAGCACAAACATTGGATAATGTGATTGCGTTGCAAACATGCAACTTAAAACAACAGCAACTAACACCAATGCGGTAATAATCCGCTCTAACATTATTAATTCTCTATTTTCGCTTGTTGAATCTGTTCTGAGGTTTTACCAAAGCGTCTTTCACGTCCTGAAAAAACACGAAATGCGCGATCCAACTCTTCTATGGTAAATTCTGGCCACAAGGTATCGGTAAAATACAACTCCGCATACGCAGCTTGCCACAATAAGAAGTTAGATAAACGGTAATCTCCGCCTGTACGAATTAACAAATCCACAGCAGGAAGATCATTTAGACTGACATATTTATCAAATAAATCAACATTTATCTGATCTGCTTGAAGTTTTCCAGCAAGTACTTCTTGCGCAATCACTTTTGCTGCATGTGCCATATCCCACATACCACCATAACTAATGGCAATGGTAAGCGTCATTGAATCAAAAGCTGCGGTTTTCTGCTCTGCATATTGCATTAAATCACGCAACTCATTTGACAACCGAGAACGGTCTCCAATGAAGCGTAGCGCGATATTGAACCTCTCCATACGCGGTAATTGCTCATGAATTGTTTCTTCTAACAACTTCATTAACAAATCAACTTCGTACTGTGGTCGATTCCAGTTTTCGCTTGAAAATGCAAAAACTGTTAATGCACGAACACCTTCTTTTTTGCAATGTTCAACAATAGGATCCAAGACATTTTTGCCTTCACGATGCCCATCACCTTTTTGCATTTGCTTTTTTTTGGCAAAACGATTGTTGCCATCCATAATGATGGCAACATGTTGGGGAAGAAGCGGTTCTTCTTGCAAGGTCATAATAACATTAGACCTTCATCAATTCTGCTTCTTTCGCTGCAAGACGCTTATCAACCTCTGCAACATATTTATCAGTCATTTTCTGAATCTCATCTGACGCACGGCGATCATCATCTTCAGAAATTTCTTTTTCTTTCAACAATGCTTTGATATCACCTAACACATCACGACGAATATTACGAATCGCAACTTTGGCATTTTCAGCTTCGCTACGCGCAACTTTTTGCATGTCACGACGAGTTTCTTCAGTTAACGCAGCCATTGGTACACGGATTGCGTCAGCAGTAATTGGGTTCAATCCCAAACCGGCTTCACGAATCGCTTTATCAATCGCAGCAACCATCGAACGTTCAAATGGTTGTACCAATAGTGTACGCGAATCCTCAAGCCCAACGTTTGCCACTTGATTCAATGGAACATCAGAGCCATAGTAAGAAACCATCACACCATTTAAAATAGATGGGTGCGCACGACCTGTACGAACTTTAGCAAAGCCTAACTCTAACGAGTCAAGCGACTTCTGCATACGCTGTTCGCCATCTTGTTTGAGATCGTTAATCATATGATCTTCCTTACTTATTCATAGGTATTACAAAATATTTAGACATTAGTATAAAGAGCTTTATGGCTCACGTACATTAGTTCGTTACGTGAGTACCCTCTTTTTCGCCCATTACAACAGAAAGCAATGCACCAGATTTGTTCATATCAAAAACTTGCAATGGAACATTATGGTCACGGCATAAACAAATTGCCGTAAGATCCATTACACCCAGCTTCTCATCAAGAACCTGATCAAAAGTTAAATGATCATATTTAACCGCATCATCGTATTTACTTGGATCTTTGTTATAAACACCATCAACCTTAGTTGCTTTCAAGATCAAGTTTGCTTCAATCTCGATACCGCGCAAGCAAGCAGCTGTATCCGTAGTAAAGAATGGATTACCTGTACCAGCAACAAATACGCATACTTCATTTTGGCTTAAATGACGAATCGCATCACGGCTTGAATATGGTTCCACCACCGTACCAATCGACAATGCAGACATAAGACGTGTTTTGATATTGCGGCGCACCAATGCATCGCGCAGTGCCAAACCGTTCATCACAGTTGCCAACATGCCCATCTGGTCACCAGTAACACGACCAACCAAGCCGTCTTTCTGTAGTTGGCTACCACGGTATAAATTACCACCACCAACAACAATACCAACCTGAACACCTAAACCAACCAAGTGAGCGATTGAAAGTGACATTTGATCTAATACTTGGGCATCAATACCCATATCTTTATTACCAGCTAAAGCTTCACCCGAAAGCTTTAGCAAAATTCGTGCATAACGTGGATTTTTAGAAGCTGACATACCTATACTCCAAACCGACTAATCTCAAAACTTTCTTAAATTTAATTCAACATCAAGCAGATTTAATCTGAATTAACTTTGCATACAAATCATATTCATCTGCATCGGTAATCTCGACTTCTAGCAAATCGCCAGCTTTAATCACACTCTTATCAATATCTTCAACAAAAACATTGCCATCAATTTCTGGTGCATCCGCATATGAGCGTGCCACAGCAACTGGGAATTCGTCTTCTAGACCATCCACCAATACAGTCATAGTTTGACCAATACGTTTTTGCAGTTTTGCAGCAGAAATCTCTTGCTGGACTTCCATAAAACGCTCATAGCGATTTTGTTTAATTTCTTCTGGCACATGATCAGGTAGATCATTTGCTGTCGCACCTTCAACTGGTGAATAGGTAAAACAACCAACGCGATCGAGCTGAGCTTCTTTGAGCCATTCCAACAACATTTGGAAATCGTCTTCAGTTTCACCAGGGAAACCAACAACGAAAGTTGAACGAATCACCAATTCAGGGCATTTTTCACGCCACAATTTAAGACGTTCTAAAGTATTTTCACTATGGGCTGGTCGCTTCATCAATTTTAAGATGCGCGGACTGGCATGCTGAAAAGGAATATCTAAATAAGGCAGGATTTTACCTTGTGCCATCAAATCAATGGCAGCATCTACATGCGGATATGGATAAACGTAATGCAAACGAACCCAAATCCCAAGCTGGCCAAGCGCTTCACACATGTCATAGAATTTGGTTTTTACTGGCTGACCATTCCAAAAATCTAGCTTGTACTTGGTATCAACACCATATGCAGACGTATCTTGAGAAATCACAAGGACTTCTTTTACACCGGCGCGTTTAAGTGCAGCTGCTTCATCCAACACTTTCCCTACAGGACGAGACACGAGGTCGCCACGCATGCTTGGGATAATGCAGAATGTACAACGGTGGTTACAACCTTCCGAGATTTTTAAATAAGCATAATGCTTCGGTGTTAAACGAACACCTTGCTCAGGAACTAAATCAATAAATGGATTGTGCTTTGGAGGAGCTGGCACATACTCATGCACTGCTTCCATTACATCTTGATAAGCTGCCGCACCTGTTACTTTAAGCACATTTGGGTGCATTTGGCGAATTTTGTCTTCGTCTTTACCTAAACAACCGGTGACAATCACTCGACCGTTTTCGCTCATGGCTTCGCCAATGGCATCTAAAGACTCTTGCACTGCAGATTCAATAAAACCACAGGTGTTAACAACAACCAAATCTGCACCGTCATAATCTGATGCAACCTGATAACCTTCAGTCTTTAACTGAGTTAAAATTCGTTCAGAATCTACCAATGCCTTAGGACAACCTAAAGATACAAAACCGACTTTGGGGGTCTTCATGAATCTGCGCTCCACTTGAATCGGCGTATTGTATGACTTTTCTTTGCTTCCGCATAGCTGCAAAGCCATCTCTTTGTGTAATGCACCAAAATACGACCAAATTTTTAAACAAAATTCAACAACGCACCAATTTGGAACATAATAAAATATTGAAATAAGCAGATGTATGTGAAAAATACCGTATAAATCGATTCTTTCAGATTTAAGTGATTGAAATTTAGTTAATACAAAGTTGGCTTGTATTTTGCATAAAGTACATTTTAGAAGTTAATGGCTATTCATTAAAATTTATATTTATTGCGCCATTTTAAAACAGGATGATTCACAAATGGATCAACAGAACACTATCGACTATCGACTCTTAGTAGATAATCTGAGCACTGCCATTTTATTGGTCGATAGTAAGCTTAATATTTTTTATTTAAATTCTGCTTGCGAAGCATTATTTGATATCAGCTTGCTCCGCGCCTCGGGTCAACCTGTATTAAATTTACTGCATGCGCATGATGATTCATTTAATACACATGAAGCATTATTAAACACTTTAGAAAGTGGGCAACACTATACCCGTCGTGAAGCCGTGATCAATGTGAATTTTAAACCGATTCATGTCGATTACACTGCATCACAACTCAATGCAGGCAAAAGCTATCATCCACTCCTGTTAATTGAACTCAATCCGATTGACCGCATGTTGAAAATTTCGAAAGAAGAAAACCTAGTTCAACAACATCAAGTCGCTCGACAGTTAGTTCGCGGTGTAGCACATGAAATTAAAAACCCACTAGCAGGTATTCGTGGCGCAACACAACTACTTGCCCGTAGTTTGGGTGATGATAACTATCGTGAATTTACTGACATTATTATTAGTGAAGTCGATCGTTTGACCAATCTTGCGGATACCATGCTTGGCTCTCGTCAGTTACCAAGTTATGAACATGTCAATGTACACGAACCCTTAGAGCGCGTTCGCTCACTCATTGCAAATCAAACTAAGAAAAAAATTAAGATCACACGCGACTATGACTTGTCCTTGCCTGATGTCATGGCCGATCGGGACCAATTGATTCAGGTCATGCTCAATATCAGTGTTAATGCCGTACAGGCCATGACTGAGAATAAAGACTTTTTTACCGACTCAGAACCAGAGCTGGTTTTAAGAACCCGAATACAACGCCTTGTCACCATTAATGGTGTGCTGAATCGCTCAACGGTTCGCATTGACATTGAAGACAATGGCCCTGGTGTTCCTGAAAGTATCTTGGAGTCTGTTTTCTATCCGCTAGTCACTGGCCGCGCCAAAGGCACAGGACTGGGTCTCAGTATTGCTCAAAATATTATGCATCAACATAACGGAATGATTGAGTGTCAATCAGTTCCAGGAAAAACCGTATTTAGCCTATATCTACCTTGGGAGTTAAACCATGTCACGAAATAAAATTTGGGTAATAGATGACGATCGTGCCATGCGCTGGGTACTGGAAAAAACCTTTAAAGAAGAGGGTTTTGATGTCACCAACTTTGAAGAGGCACAAACTGCGCTTGAGCGTTTACATGATGATGCGCCCGATGTGATTTTAACCGATATCCGTATGCCAGGGATTGACGGTTTAACCTTCTTATCTAAAGTTAAAAATACGCATCCAGATCTACCTGTCATCATCATGACAGCACACTCTGATTTAGAGTCAGCTGTTTCGAGTTATCAAACAGGTGCTTTTGAGTATTTACCAAAACCATTCGATATCGATGAAGCATTAGCTTTGGTTAATCGTGCGATTTTGCATATCAATAAGCTGCAACAACAAGAAGCAACCAAAACCGCTTCACCTTTGCAATCGACCGAAATTATTGGTGAATCACCTGCAATGCAGGAAGTATTCCGTGCAATTGGTCGCTTATCACAATCCCATATTACCGTATTGATTAATGGTGAATCTGGTACAGGTAAAGAGTTGGTTGCCCATGCACTGCATAAACACTCACCTCGTCGCGCCAAACCTTTTATCGCACTAAACATGGCAGCCATTCCAAAAGACTTGATTGAAACCGAGTTATTTGGTCATGAAAAAGGCGCATTTACAGGTGCAAACACACAACATCAAGGCCGCTTTGAACAAGCCAATGGTGGTACTTTATTTCTTGATGAAATCGGCGACATGCCGTTTGAAACGCAAACACGTTTGCTTCGTGTTTTAGCAGATGGTGAGTTCTACCGCGTAGGTGGTCATATCCCAGTCAAGGTGGATGTACGTATCGTGGCTGCAACCCACCAAGATTTGGAAAAACTGGTGAATGAAGGACGTTTCCGTGAAGACTTATATCACCGTCTAAATGTCATTCGTATTCACATTCCAAAGCTGTCTCATCGTAGCGAAGACATTCCGATGTTAGCGCAACACTTCTTGGCACGTGCGGGCAAAGAGCTTGGAGTCAGTCCTAAAATTTTACGCACAGAAACTACGGATTATATGCAACAACTGCCATGGCCAGGTAACGTGCGCCAGTTGGAAAATACTTGTCGCTGGTTAACGGTGATGATTACGGGTCGTGAAGTCTATCCGGAAGATCTGCCTGCTGAGCTTAAACAAGCGTCTGTGCATAAAAACAATGATGCTCAAGCTGCGTCTAATACCAGCCCTGCTTTGGTTGAACGCATTGCCGTTCATCATTGGGATGAATTATTGGCACAATGGGCAATCCAAAAGCTTAAAAATGGTGAAATGAAACTTTTAGACATCGCCACACCTATGTTTGAGCGCACGCTGATTAATGCCGCACTACAACAAACACGTGGACGTAAACGCCATGCCGCTGAGCTTTTAGGTTGGGGACGTAATACTCTTACCCGCAAACTCAAAGAGCTCGGTATGGATTCTACCGATGACGATGACGACGAAGAAATTCGTTCTGCATAATTAAAAGACAATGAAAAAGCGAGTACAAGTTACTCGCTTTTTCATTTGGATTGAGAAATTTTGAAACACTCATCAATTCCATAACCATACAATGGATATGGTTTTTGTTATACTAGAATCAACCCCAACCACCCCAAAGTAGATAATGTCTGATATTTGCTATCCAAGCTGTGCTAAACCTCAAACTCGCCGCGGAGAAGAACGTCGTCTCGCACTATTATTGTGCGCAACCGATTTATTCCTAGAAAAAGGTTATGAGGCAGTCTCTTTGGATGATATCGTCAATCATGCTGGTGGTTCAAAAACATCTATTTATAAATATTTTGGCAATAAAGAAGGTCTATTCACAGCGATTTGCGATTATCGCAGAGAAGTTTTCTTTAAAGGTGTTTGTTTTCCTTATACGCCTGAAAAACCTGATTTAAGAAGCTACCTCACACAAACCCTTCAACGTTTTTATCACCACATTATTCAACCTGAAAATATCGCTTTCATGCGGATGTTTACCGAGCAAACTCAAAAAGATGCACAGCTCGCTCATTATTTCTATGATCAATGTGCACTCAATATTCAAAATACTATTGCTTTTGCACTTGAGTATGCCCATAACAGCGGCGAGATTTATTGTACGAAACCAAAATTCTCTTCGACCATGTATTTTGTCATTTTACGCGATGTCGAGTGGCGCAACTTAATGGGCTTAGACGTACCAGCCGATGATGAAGAAACCATTGATTATATTAACTATTCTGTAGATTTGTTTTTAAAAGCCCACCAAAAGGTCTAATTCTTTTGCTTTTTTTTACGCGTATAGTATAGTATTCAATTCCTTTTTTTCTACACCCATTAATCATCACTTAATTATTGTTTTTATTCAATAATTATTGGGGGAGCAAATATGGCGCTTCGGCATTTTCTTACTTTACGAGACCTATCCTCTTTAGAATTGCAGCGTATTTTAGATCGCGCACAAGAACTTAAACGCATGCAACATAGCAATACGGTCTATCAACCTTTTGCTGGTAAAGTTTTGGGAATGATTTTCGAGAAATCGAGCACACGTACGCGTATTTCTTTTGAAGCAGGTATTTGCCAATTTGGTGGTAACGCAATTTTTCTTTCACCACGCGACACGCAATTAGGGCGTGGTGAACCGATTGAAGATTCTGCTCGTGTCATTTCGAGCATGCTGGATATCGTGATGATCCGTACTTTCGGTCACGATATTGTAGAGCGTTTTGCATCTTACTCGACCGTACCTGTCATTAATGGTCTGACGGATGATCACCACCCTTGCCAGTTACTTGCTGATTTGCAAACCTTCCAAGAACACCGTGGCAGCATTGAAGGTAAAACCGTAGCGTGGATTGGTGATGGCAACAATATGTGTAACTCATATATTGAAGCGGCACATATGATGGGCTTTAAGCTTAAAATCGCATCGCCTGAAGGTTATGAGCCACAAGCAAGATTCCTCACTGAGTTTGCTGATTGCGTAGAAGTCTTTAATAAGGCTGAAGATGCAGCTGTCAATGCAGATCTTATCGTAACTGATGTCTGGGCTAGCATGGGTCAGGAAGAAGAACAGAAGTTACGTGAAAAAGCATTCTCAGATTTCCAAGTCAATGAAAAACTTATGGACTTGGCACACCCTGATTGCTTATTCATGCACTGCTTGCCCGCACACCGTGGTGAAGAAATTTCTGAACACATGTTAGACCACAAAAATGCTGTGGTTTGGGATGAAGCAGAAAACCGTTTGCATGCACAAAAAGCGTTGATGGAATTCTTACTGAATGAGAATCTGAAAAAAGACTAAGTTTAAAAAAAACAGCATCATTCGATGCTGTTTTTATTTGTGCGTTCTAAATTGAACACTGAAATAAAAACACTTATAGTAAGACAAGCCCATTAGATTAAGTTTCTCATGATATGAGAACTTCACTCAATACACAGCGGACGTTATGACTTCACTTGAACAAGCCCTATCTCAAATACCAAGCTTTTCTTTGGTGCATGAACATCTGTTTAGCTCTGCTCAACCGACTGCTGAGCAACTGCAACAGATCAAAGAATATGGTTGCAGTACTGTCATTAATCTTGCGACCAGCAAATCAGATAACCATCTATCTGAGCAAGATCAAATTTGTTTAGACTTGGGTTTAAACTACATTCATATTCCAATCGGCTGGGATGTGCCTTGCTCTGAACAATGTCTTTTTGTTTTGGATCTCATTGATCATCTAGTTCAAAACGAGATCATTTGGTTACATTGCGATGACAATATGCGTGTCAGTAGTTTGATGTATCTCTATCGCCAATTCTATATGAATATCGACCTACCCACCGCCCAAGAACTTTTACACCAAATTTGGGAACCGAACGAAACTTGGACAGGCTTAATTCATAGCATTACTTTACAACTACAAGGCCGTAAAGCAACACAAGAACTAGAACAATCATTAATTAACAGCAATCACTTTGCTTGATGCGAAATTAACACCGTTGCCGTTGCCAAGATCCCTTCTTGGCGACCAGTAAATCCCAATTTCTCAGTTGTTGTGGCTTTAATACTGATTTGAGTCACATCAACATCTAACACATCTGCAATGCTTTGGCGCATCTCTAGATTATGCTTCGCTAATTTAGGACGTTCGCAAGCAACCGTGATGTCTGCATTATTCAGCTGATAGCCACGATCCAAAATCAATTGATAAACATGTTTGAGTAACAAGCGACTATCTGCACCTTTATATTCAGGGTCTGTATCTGGAAAATGCTGACCAATATCACCGAGTGCCAACGCGCCCAACAAGGCATCACTCAGCGCATGTAATACCACATCCCCATCCGAATGTGCCTTTAAACCATGCGTATGTGGAATTTGAACACCCGCCAAAGTAACAAAATCACCTTCTTCGAACGCATGTACATCCATCCCTTGTCCAATCCGAATTTGAGCAACCATATGATTTTCCTTTTACAATATACCGAACAAATCTTGTATTCAGGCTTTCTATTTCGCTATAGTACGTTGAGCAAATTAGACTGAAAGTATAAGTGATTATGCTGTTTAACACTGTAAGAAATCAATTAAAGAAATCTGGCTACATCATCACATTGAGTTGTTTTTGCTCAACATTTGCCTATGCGGAATCAATTGACTGTACGAGCAAGGATTTGGAAGCGCAAAAAATCTGCGCTAAGCAATATAAAGAGCAGCGTCTGAAGCTCAATGCCAAGTTTTTAACCGCTTATTTGGTGACCGATGCTCCATTACAGTTATTACATGACACCCAAACCTTGTGGCTGAATCAAGTACAGCAATGTAAAAGCAAAAGCTGTTATCAGCAGCAATTTGATGCACGTTTGGATGATTTGAATTTTTATACCTCAATGAACCAAACCTTGACACAGCATTATTTGAAATATGAACACGGTAAACTAGCAGCTCAACCGGTGCATTTACAGATCCATCAGTTGGATAAGGATAAACTCAAAATAGAAGGCACGGCATACCGCAATCCCAATAATCGTCTAGAAACTCAAACCTTGTCTTTATTGGCATATAGTACGCCTGAACAAAAAGGCCAAATCATTGATAATGAAAAAAAATGCCAGTATCAGTTTGATTTTCAAAAAGCCTTATTGATTATTAAATCTACGCAGAAAGATTGCGGCAGATTTACAGGGATCTACCGCCTGTACGATTAGTGGTCTTAACATTTAAAAGCCGATGTTTTCACATCGGCTTTTTTGCTTCAGTTTGGGAATTTTTCAGCAATTTCTTGGCTAATCAATACCGCTGTTGCCGCAGATAAAGTCCAGCCCAAATGTCCATGTCCAGTGTTATAAAACACTCGTGGTTGCTTACCCTGTTTTACCACAGGCAGCATATTCGGCATCATTGGACGCAAACCGGCCCATGGCACAACATGCTCAGTCGAAATATCAAAGTTTTGGTTGACCCAATTAATTAAAGGCTGAATACGATCTGCACGAATATCTCGGTTATATCCATTAAACTCAGCTGTACCCGCGATACGTAAACGATCAGCACCGAGGCGAGAGGTCACAATCTTGGCACTTTCATCAAGTAAGCTCACCCATGGCGCATTTTTTACACTACGCTCATCTTTCAGCTGCACCGTAATTGAATAGCCTTTGACTGGATAGACATTCACACTATCACCGAGCATGTCGGCTAATTGGTAGCTTCCTACACCACCACAAACCAAAACTAAATCGGCAATAATTTCCGTGATTCCATCCGCACTTGGATTGACATTTTCGGAACTGTTTTTACAGTGAACAATCGCTTTGTCTTGCGTAAATTTGACATCAACAACATCTAAGCCAAAACGATATTTCACACCATTTTGCTGAGTTTTTTCAGCCAAGCCAACAGAGAATTTATGAATATCTCCTGTTGCATCCCCAGCCGTGTAATATCCCCCAAAATAATCACCTGTTAGCGTAGGTTCAATGGCTCTCATTTCGTCAGGTGTAATCGCATTTCGTTCAAGTTTTCCTTCAACCAACACATCATTGACCTTTTTGGCAATCTCATAGTCTTCCTTGGTGTGATACATATGTAAAATGCCACGCTTTTCCAAGTCAAACGAAATACTTTCTTTTTCTGCAATCTCAAACAAGCGTTGTCTCGCCAAAAGTGCCAAACGTACAGTCTCAATGGTATTGGCTTTATAATTTTTAATATGCGTTAAGAATTCGATCAACCAGCGATATTTATGTGCACTAAAGGATGGATTGAGCAATAAAGGTGCATCCTTTTTACTCATCCATTTAATACCTTTAAGTACGGTTGCCTTTTGATTCCAAACCTCGGCGTTACAGGCAGACAACTGTCCGCCATTGGCAAAAGACGTTTCCATGGCTGGAAAGAGATGACGATCGATCACCGTCACTTCATAACCTAATTTATTTAATTCATAAGCAGACGTTACACCCGTAATCCCCGCACCAATGACAACAACATGTGGCATAGCAAACTCCTAGAAATGCATAACATTTCTTAATGCATAGCCCCATCTGTCATGGTACCTGAGAGTTTCGGCAGATGATTACCAATTAATCATTGAGCCTTCCCCTTCGGTGAGTGTTTATCATAGAAGAAAAAAGTTGTTAATTTCTACAAGTTGAGCACTGCTCTCCAGATTGTATTTCTATTATTACAGTCCTTCTGCCTGAGAGTTTCCGGGGTCGTTGCTCCTTCGGCGAGTTCATTGAAGAACTTCTCTCCCGCAATAATATTTATATCCTTATAAGCAATATATATGCCGCCTAAAAATACCGACACTAAATTCTTGTAATTGTTTGTAGGCGAAGAAGTGTTCTATTTCAAGTTACTTAAGCCATAAAAAAGCAGACTCTAAGTCTGCTTTCAAATATTAAAATTTACATTGCAAAATTTGTTCTGGGAACTGACCTTTCCAGAGTTCGCGTAACGTTGGTAAATAGAATTTCTCCCCAATCATGACTAGTTCAGCATCAATCAGCGCATGAATTTCATGCATCAACACATAATCCAAAGCAATGAGTGATAATTGCGGCTGACTTTGGGTTATTTGCTTACGTCTAACTTGCGCTTTTTTTACCAGTTCATTGGCAAAGTTTTTGTCTTTATAGGTGGTGATCGCACTTAAACGTAGCTCGATAATGCCCCAGCCTTCCAATAATTTTTTAAAAGTCTCAAAGTCTTTTGATGTTGCTTCCCATGTCACATTGTCTAAATTACTGTCTTCAGGTAGTACGGGCAATAATAAATCTGCAGTGCTAGGAAAGATTTTCTTTAAATTCAACAGAAACTTAACAGGATTTTCATTCGGAAGATCAGAAAATTGGATGTTGGTTTGGGTATCTGTTAAATAGATAGAGAGCATCAAAAAAAATCCTAAGGTAAAATACTGTTTTATATAAAGTTAATTTCAGCTCTGCACAGTTTTGGCAAAACAAAAAAGATAAAAACAGAAGGAGATGATCATTCTAACAATTATGACAATTTATTCAATGTTAGTTTCGCTCTAAAGACTTTCCTCTACACATTAAGTAGCTCCTACAAAATCATAATCTCAAGCATAAAACATAGTCAAAGAGAGATCTTTGACCTTAACCAACTGCCTACCACATCATGGAGAATAATTATTTACATCATCATCGTGTAGCAGATACATAAAAGTTTGCTATCCGTTCTCTACCTTTGGAATAATAGAACTGACCATGCAGGTCAGTTCAAAATTACTCATTTCACAGCTTTTTGAAGATAAAAAAACATGTGAAATATCTATTAATTCAATAGGCTTTAAAACAACGGACATCATTTACTGATTACCTTATGTCCGTTCTGAATAGGCTTTGTAGGAGTTAATCAAAGTGATTAAGATCAAAGAATTGATAATGTCTGAACGTATAGTCTTAGATAAATCAAAACTATTAGATACATTAGACAGCACATCCATCTCATTAAAAAATAAACTTGTATTTCTACCTTTTATCGCCCATTTCGTTATGAATTTTGGTGACTTTAATAAATATGTATTGCCATTTAAAGCGCCAACAAATGAATTGGAAAATCTCGTAAACATACATGCAGCAGAAGATGCCGAACATTGGATTTGGTATGTGCATGATTTAGAAAAACTAAGCTATGATCTTCCTGAAAAATTTACGACAACTTTAAAAAAATTATGGTCAAAAGAAAATGAAGAAAACCAAATCCTTTTTTTCGAGTTAGTCCATCTAGTTCACAACCAACCAGCCAATATTCGACTTGCAATTATCGAAGCAATCGAGATTACAGGTCATATCATCTTTTCAAAATTGAGAGATATCACCCAACATTCTAATTACCAGTTAAGTTATTGTGGAGACATCCATTATCATAAAGAAACAGGTCATACCATTGGAGCTGAAGAAAAAATCATAGATCAGCTAACCTTCTCAACATATGAAAGTGAAATTGCAACTCAATCCATAAAACAAGTCTTTAAAGCATTTAGTCGCTGGTATCAGTACTTGGATTTCCTTATTTGTACACATCATAGATCCTGACCAACTACAGTACTTGATATCTCTATTTTATAAAGAAATCCCTCTATTAAAGAGGGATTTCTTATTCAGGAATCAAGCTTACTTACTATTCGGTGACACCATATTTTCAGGTTTCACCACCTCATCAAATTGTTCAGCAGTCACTAAACCAAGTTCAACCGCGACCTGCTTTAAGGTTTTATTTTCCTTATAAGCCGTTTTCGCAACTTTGGCAGAGTTTTCATAGCCAATCACAGGATTCAATGCAGTGACCAACATCAATGAGTTATGCAAGAAATGATCGATCTTGTCACGATTCGGTTCAATACCCACTGCACAGTGATCGTTAAAGCTATTGCAAGCATCGCCCAACAATTGAATCGATTGCAGTAAGTTATAAGCAATCACGGGCATAAATACATTGAGCTCAAAGTTACCTGAAGCACCCGCTATATTAATTGTGGTGTCATTCCCTAAAACTTGAGCAACAACCATGGTCATCGCTTCGCTTTGGGTCGGATTAACTTTACCTGGCATGATACTTGAACCAGGTTCATTTTCTGGAATACGAATTTCACCAAATCCGCAGCGAGGGCCACTTGCCAACCAACGAATATCATTGGCGATTTTATTTAAGCTTGCAGCAAGTGTTTTTAATGCACCTGATGCAAACACAGCAGCATCACGACCAGCCAACGCTTCAAATTTATTCGGTGCTGTCACGAATGGCAGACCGGTTAATTCAGCTAATTGCTCCGCTGCTTTAACCGCATAATCTGGATGTGCATTTAATCCAGTACCAACCGCTGTCCCACCTAAAGGCAATTCATATAAACCAGACAGTGCTTGTTGTAAACGCTTCAAACCATGCTCTAATTGTGAAACATAACCACTAAATTCTTGGCCCAAGGTCAAAGGTGTCGCATCTTGTAAATGGGTACGGCCAATTTTGACGATATCATCAAATTCTTCTGACTTACGCTGTAATGTATCTTTTAGCTTCGCAACGGCTGGAATGAGTAATTCATTAATTTGAATACTTGCAGCCACATGGATTGCAGTTGGGAATGAGTCATTGGTTGATTGTGCACGATTGACATGATCATTCGGATGAACTGGTTTTTGTGCACCCAATACTTGACCTAATTTCTGATTGGCGATATTGGCAATCACTTCATTACAGTTCATATTGCTTTGCGTACCTGAACCAGTTTGCCAAACCACCAATGGAAATTGTGCATCCCATTGTCCAGCAATTACCTCTTCAGCAGCACCAACGATATATTGGCTTAAATCTTCAGGAAGTTGTTTTAATTCAGCATTGGTAATGGCAGCAGCTTTTTTCACCAAACCCATTGCTCGAATCATGGCACGTGGCAAGCGTTCTTGACCAATCTTAAAGTTTTGTAAACTTCGTTGCGTTTGCGCACCCCATAAGGCTTCATTCGGGACCTCAATGTCACCCATTGTGTCGTGTTCAATTCGCATTTGCATAAACAACCTCTACTCTATTTGGTTAAAGTTCTCACGGGCTGAAGCAAAGTGATGCTTTGGCTAG
Source organism: Acinetobacter sp. NIPH1876 (assembly GCF_022808535.1). Taxonomy (NCBI): domain Bacteria; kingdom Pseudomonadati; phylum Pseudomonadota; class Gammaproteobacteria; order Moraxellales; family Moraxellaceae; genus Acinetobacter; species Acinetobacter sp. NIPH1876. The sequence continues at coordinate 94,414 of NZ_JALGBR010000001.1, read as the reverse complement.
TTGCCGTTATCCTAATCAAAGCAGATATAATTGTAAATAATAATCATTATCCTAATTGCCTTTTAAGGTATTCAGATAAAAGCGCCATTCATCTTCAATCATCTGTGCTAAAGGTCGTTTTGGTGACCAGTTAAGAATCTTCCCTGCCTTATCAATTATTGCACCTAATTGTGCAATCTCATCATGCTGAAATACTGCGGGCTGAACATGCACTTTCGCCTGAGTCACTTTCTCAATTTCATTTAATAAGTTTTGAATTGAGGTCAGTTGTGAATGTGCGATGTTGAATGACTCCATACAGTTGTTCTGCGTACTTAACCAATTTAGAGTCATTAAAATGGCATCACATGCATCTAAAACATGCAGAAAGCTTCTCTCAACAGTTCCATCAGTAGTTGCGGCCTGATTCTGCAATTCAATACATTCACGCTGCATAGCAGCAACTTGTAAAGCTAATGGCACGATATTCTTAGGCAATTGAGTGACAAACTCACCTAACACACCATGCTCAAATGCACCAACAATATTGGACAACCTCAGATTTACAATCCTCCACTCGGGATCGACACGATAAGTATCTGCAATAATATCTTCAACCATTTGCTGAGATCGAACATAAGGGTTCGAATATTTATAATTAAATTCAGTCTCTTCCTTAAGCTCAGTACTTGATTGCCCATAAACCGCCAGACTGGACAAATTGATTAACTGTCTCACCCCCATGCGTTGCATGGCTCTTAACAGGCTCATAATGCTGCTAACATTGTCATTATAATATTCAAGAGGTTTTAAAGTAGATTCTTCTAATGATTTAAAACTGGCAGTATGAATCACAGTGTCGATGGAATATTGTTCAAAAACTTTATTAAGTGCAGGTGTATTTCGAACATCAAGTTTCGCAAATGGAATATACATTCCTGAGATATATTCTAAACGTTCTAAAGTTTGTAAGGTCGAATTGGCTAAATTATCCACAATGACGATTTCTTGCCCGTGAGCCAAAAGGCTCAAAGCAATATGTGAACCAATAAAGCCTAAACCACCTGTCAGCAAAATCATTGTATACTTACCTTCCTTTATATCTGTCCATCATTTTTTTGCCAATTATGACCATAGTGAATATTCCATGAGCACACTATTGCTAATTACTTCCTCTCCTACGTCGATTATGGCTTGGCATGCTTTTGGTCTAGCTCAAGCGCTTCAAAATAAGGATGAAGAAGTTCGTGTCTTCTTTTACCAAGATGGTGTTCAGGTTGCGAATGACTTACAGTGGTTTCCCGATGATCAACGCAACTTAAAACAAGAATGGCAAAAGCTTGGCATCCGACTCCCTGTCTGTGTCAGTGCTGCCCTTGCTCGGGGTATCACTGATGCGGACAATGCAAAACGTCATTCACTTCAACATCACAACTTAGCCAATGGCTTTGAACTTGTGGGTCTCGGAGAACTTGCTGACGCAGTACAAAGCTGTTCTCGTTTAATTCAATTTTAATTAAAGTTCTTTACTAGCGTGTTGCTTTGAAAAGGTAAATTGTGTGAAATCTGTACTCGTCATTCTAACTCAACCTAACTTAACAAGTTTGCAAATCAATGAAAGCTTGTCCGCTACTATGGTTTTAGCAACCTTTGGTATTTCTGTCAAAGTATTATTAAAATGTGCAGCAATTAACTTATTGGATAATAAATTAGAATTTGATCAACTTTTACACGAGTTTAAAATTGCATCCAACTTGGTTGAAAGTTTTGAGTTCTATGATTTAACCCCAATTTTAATTGAATCAAAAAATCAAGAACTTAACGCTGTTAAAAATACAGAACAGGAAATTGAATTTGTTGATCTCTGTTCTGAATTCATTCAATCATTTGATCATATAATGTACTGGTAAGGCCACTCCATGCAAGCAACAACACTGTTCCTCGTGCAATCTAATGCTGATCAAATTTGGTCGGATTTAATTAAAATGGCACAATCTGATGACTATATTGTGATTATGGGTAATGCAGCAATTCAAATACCTAGCGCGATTACAGCAACTTATTACAACATTTATTGTTTAACAAATGAGCACAACTTACTTGATGATGAAATTAAATCTCGGATTCAAGCGATCGATTATGCACAATTTGCGGATTTAACTCTAAAATTCAAACGTTGTGTTTCTTTGAAATAAGACATCTTCAATTCATTTTAAATTTGTTAGGCTATTTTATGCAGTTAGAGTTAGACCAAGACGGCCATTTAGTTGATTACACCATTTGGAATCAAGACGTTGCACAAGAATTAGCGAAGTCTTTAGATTTGCAGTTAACCGACTGGCATTTTGAGATTCTTTATGCAGTACGCCAGTTTTATCAGCAATTTGGACATTCACCTGCAACACGTCCGCTGATTAAGTTTTTAATGAAAACCGTCAGTCCTGAAATTGATAATGCAGCATTACAGCAGAAATTTAATACAGGTTTAGTCGCTCGACATTTAAGTCGTTTAGCTGGCGTACCTAAACCTGCAAATTGTTTATAATTTTTTATTTACGCAAATTTCTTGGCACAAGCAACACAGGCAATTACTGCAATCGTGACGCCAAACATGGCAGGACTTACTTGTTCATGTAATAAGACTGCGGCAATCGCCAAACCAAAGATCGGTTGCAACAGCTGGAGTTGCCCAACAGTTGCAATCCCACCTTGTGCCAAGCCCTTATACCAAAAGAAAAAACCAATCAGCATACTAAATAAAGACACATAGGCCAAACCAAGTTTTGCCGATGTTGAAATTTGATCAAAGCTCATAGGCATATAGAGATATGAAATGAGCAGCATGATCGGCAATGTAATAATCAATGCCCAGCAAATCACCTGCCACCCTCCCAAATGTTTAGAGAGTTTTCCGCCTTCGGCATAACCAAAACCACAGAATATAATTGCCAATAACATGAAAATATCACCATAGTTAAAGGCCCAACTCCCTGTTTGGACTAACATATACCCAAAAACCAGTGAAGCACCTAAAACTGCGAATAACCAAAATACGAAATTCGGTCTTTCTCCACCTCGTAGCACACCAAAAATAGCAGTCGCCAAAGGCAATAAGCCTACAAAGACAATGGTGTGTGCAGCACTGACATATTGAAGTGCTAATGCTGTAAATAACGGAAAGCCAACTACAACCCCAATCGCAACATAAAATAATGGCAACCAATCTTTTCGTGTTGGTAATTGCTGACGTGATAATAAAATCAAGGCCAAACCAAGAAGACCCGCGATTGCGGCACGAGCAGCAGTTAAAAAGGTAGGGCTAAAATCCATAACCGCAACGCGTGTGGCTGGTAGTGAACCGGCAAAAATAATCACACCGATCAGACCATTCATCCAACCACGACTTAAAGTTTTCATTTAAATTCTCCAAATCTATATGAAGAATTTAAACTGTGATATGGTTTAAGCACCATACACAGTACAGTACAATTCCAAATAACCGTATTGGCTTACTACCCCATACAGTTTAAAGATAGATCGAGATGAAAAGTACAAAAATTGATTTCGTGATCCAGCACATTCAGGAGCAAATCAAAACCCGCTCTTTACTGCCAGGTTCTCGTCTACCTTCAGTTCGCGCTTTAGCTGGCTTGCTGCATTTATCTGTTTCAACCATTGTTGAAGCTTATGAACGTCTTGCCTCTCAAGGGATTATTGAAGCTAAAACAGGATCGGGCTTTTTTGTTGCAGGACCACTTGCACCCTTGTCTATCTCTGAAATCTATCCAAAGATTGATCGAAGTATTGATCCACTCTGGATTTCTAGACAAGCTTTGGAAGCAAAGCCAGATGTATTAAAACCAGGATGTGGTTGGTTACCTGATGACTGGATGCCACACGAAAATATCCGCAAAGCCATTCGTAAGATATCTAAAGCCACTTCCAACATTTTGACTGATTACTCAACACCTTTAGGCCTAGCACCTTTACGTGAATTACTTTCAAGAAGAATCTTGAGCAAAGGCATTGAAGCGCGTCCAAATCAGATCTTATTGACAGATTCAGGTACGCAGGCGATCGATTTAATTTGTCGTTATTTTCTTAAACCGAACGATGTAGTTCTGGTTGATGATCCCTGTTATTTCAACTTTCATGCCCTACTCAAAGTTCATCAGATACAAATCATCGGTGTGCCTTATACGCCGACTGGACCTGATCTTGAAGCATTTTCGCAGGCAATCCAAAACTACAATCCACGCCTCTACATTACCAACTCAGGCATTCACAACCCGACTGGTGCTGTGTTAACGGCATCAACGGCTTATCAGGTGTTAAAACTGGTTGAGCAATCTAATTTGATTGTCATTGAAGATGATATTTTTGCAGATTTAGAATTGCATAGTGCCCCTCGTCTCGCAGCTTTGGATGGCTTATCTCGTGTCATTCACATCGGCAGTTTTTCAAAAACTTTATCTGGCTCAGTCCGTACAGGATACATTGCAACCAAAACAGAATGGATTGAAGATTTAACTGATATCAAAATCGCGACTTGCTTTGGAGGGAGTAATTTATCTTCAGAAATTTTGTATGCTGCATTAACTGATGGAAATTATCGTAAATATCTAGAAGAATTAAAGGTCCGTTTGTCTAAAGCAATGGATGCAACAATCAAACAACTTGAGAAACTAGAAATCAACATCTGGGTTAAACCCACTGCTGGGATATTTGTATGGTGTGAATTACCACACCACTTCGATACAGCACGTATTGCACAGCGCTGCTTAGACAATGGCGTGATTTTGGCTCCAGGAAATGCATTTAGCCAGAGCCAAAATTTCAAAAACTTTATTCGTTTTAATGTGGCGCAATCACTGCAACCCAAAGTTTTTGAGGTTCTATCTCATGCCATTCAACAAGAGACAGAACGACAAAATTTATAAATCAAGCACTTTGCTTTTTTTGCTCGATAAAAGCGAAATAGCCGGGTCCAGCCGCGACACGAACATCTTTGGCTTGAATCGGTTCATCACACTCAGAACACACCACTTTGGGGTTGATTTTTCTGCCACAGGTTTTATGGGTAAATTCAACAGGTTTGCCCAGTCCCATATCCATCCATTTATCGGCCCACTGCACCATCGAGAGAATGATTGGATAGAGATCTAAACCCTTGTCTGTCAATTGATATTCAAAACGCTCTTGACGATCAACATACGGCACTTTAGTCAAAATCCCATGCTCGACCAAACGCTTTAAACGCTCTGAAAGTACATGACGTGTCAGTCCTAAACTACGCTGAAAATCATCAAAACGGCGTATACCCATAAATGCGTTACGTAAGATGAGCATTGTCCAACGATCACCCAATACTGAAAGCGTCCTCGCCACTGAACATGGCTGGTCGCCAATTTCGTCCCATTTCATTATTATCACCTAATCATTTTTTTAAAGTTTTATTTAAAAGACATCTATGTCTTGAACCGTCATGTTTAGAAACTAAACAATATAAAATATACACTAAACCACCTTATCCATCAGATGCAATATTGGCACTTGGCTAAAAATACCAATATTCAGTCATTTTACATAAATTCATCAAAACAATTTAGTTGTAAATGAATAGCCCAGAAAGGATTTGTCCTGCTTCTAATTTCGTATTGGCTGGGATACGTACCAGACTATTTGCTTGCATTAAGTTGCTCAGCATATGTGATTGTTGCTTCGCTAAGCTTTGTAGCTTGAGCTGCCCTTGATCAAAATAAGCATGCATTCTTAAGAAACGTTCTCGTGCGTCTGACTTCAAATCATGTGTCAGTACGCCACTCAACCACTGCAAGGGTTGGCGTTGGTTCTGCAAGGCATCAAGCAAAGCTTTGCCATAGACTTGCATACACACATACACTGCGGCAGGATTGCCGGGTAAACCCAACAAATAGCAACGATTATCTTGCTGTGTGTATTCGGCAAAGAATAATGGCTTTCCGGGTTTTTGTTTTACCTTCCAAAAGATTTGTTCAAAACCTGTTTCAAATGCACATGGGCGAACAAAATCATAATCGCCAACAGAAACACCACCCGTGGTTATGATCAGATCATATTGTTGTTTTAAGCGCTCAAAACACTGCATCACCTCTGCGGCTTCATCTACAATATGTAAGATTTCCGCATCTATGCCATAGTCTTGCAACCAAGCTTTCAGTAATGGGCCATTGGCATCAAAAACTTTCCCTGCCTGCAAGTCCTCAGGAGTTTCAGCAACTTCATCCCCTGTAATGACCACAACCACTTTAGGTGATTGAAAAACATCAATACTTTGCACACCCGCCATACTTAGCGCTGCCAGTGCACCAATATTGATTCGTTGTCCAACATCCGCCAATTGCTGACCCCGTTGCACTTCTTCACCGACAAAACGAATATCCGCTTGAGGCTGAATGTGTTCAGTCAAGCGAATGGTTTGATTGGCTTCAACGACGACAATTTCTTGTCGAGCAACATGCGTTGTTCCCTCAGGTGTTTTCCCGCCTGTAAAAATACGAATCGCTTGCCCATCTTTGAGCTGATAATCAGATTCACTACCCGCTTTAATTTCACCAATCACGTCAAAGACTGCATCTTGCAGATGATCGGCAGCACTATTCAGTGCATAACCATCGACAGCACTTTGTGAGAAACTCGGTAGATCCACATTTGAACAGACAGCTTTGGCTAAATAGCGATTCAGACTATCGGCTAAAGACAATGTCTCAATCTTTAAAGCTTTCGGTTGGGTTTGCACCAACGCTAATGCCTCATCAATACTGATCAAACCTTTTTCAGCACCACATCCTGACATTATTCATAACCTCCTGGATGTGGTAAATCACGACATACATCAAAAATATGGACGAGGGCTGGTAAAATGGCAGCCATCGATTCACTCGCACCACCACGACTTCCTGGTAAAGTCACCAACAATGAGCGATCAATAAAGCCTGCAACACCGCGTGACATGGCTGCATATGGCGTGCGTTTTTGTCCAAATGAACGTGCCGCCTCCATTAAGCCGTCGAGTTTGCGTTCTAATAGTGGTTCTAGGGTATCTACAGTGATATCCCGCCTACCAATACCAGTACCTCCGACCGTCATAATGCATGCATAAGATTTGGTCAGCTCTAACACTAAATCTTTGAGCTGATCAGCTTCATCAGGCAAAATCTGATAATGAATCGGATCAAAGCCTGCTTCAGTCAAAGTCTCAACCACGGACCTACCTGCGGTATCGGGTTTACGACCCGCTGCAACTGTATCTGACAGTACAATTACAGCCGCTGAAACAGGTTGGCGCAACGTACGTTTAAAGTGTGATTTTCCACCCTTTTTCTTGAGCAATTTACACTGATCTAAACACAGTTCTTCTGGCTCACAGTGCGGTTTTAACATGTCATATAAGGTTAAGCCCGCTAAGCTCGCAGCCGTTAGAGCTTCCATTTCCACACCTGTTGGGCCAATGGTTTCAACTGTGGTCAGAATCACCACATGGTCGTCATTTAGATCATAATCAACATCAGCGCGGTAAATCGGCAATGGATGGCAGAGTGGAATCAGCTCATCGGTACGTTTAGCCGCTAGAATCCCTGCAATACGTGCCGTTTTTAAGGCATCGCCTTTTTCGGTATTACCATCTCGCAATAACTGAATGCAATGCGCTGGCGCATGTAAAATCGCTTGTGCTTCTGCAACACGATAACTCTCGGGTTTCATCCCAACATTTTTCATTTTAACTTCCTGACGCTTTATTCGTGTGTATGCTCATGGCTACAATTTTCATGGTGATGCACGGGTAAATCCCTCTTTAATAAAGGGGGACTTAGGGGGATTTTCGCTTGAACATCATCGGTTTGATCTTTACGAATACAACAGCCTTCTACATATTGACTGGTGCCATCCATAAAAAACTCTTCTTTCCAGATCGGCACTTCATGTTTGACCCGCTCTACTGCCTCTTCACAGGCTTGAAAGGCTTCACGGCGATGTGCTGCATAGGCAATCGCGATAATCGCGGTTTCACTGACATCCAAGTAACCGATCCGATGCATGACACGTACATAAGAAACCTGATATTTATCTTTGATTTCCTGTTCAATTGCGCGAATCATCTTTTCTGCGACAGGCGTATAAGAGGTATATTTCAGTGCTTTAACCGCTTTTCCTTCATGGTGATTACGCACAGTTCCAATAAAAATATCAACCCCGCCACATTCAGGAAATGATTGAATCGGATCAAAGTGATCGAGGCTTAAAGCCTGATCTTGGACGCGGGCAAATTCACGCATATTTATCCTCCCGCCACTGGCGACAACAAAACTAAAGTACAGGATGTAGCTAATGCAGTTTGACGTGTCACGATATCCTCACCAATCGCACAGGCGCATTTTTCCATCGTGGGGCTGGCATCTGGATAAAGATTAGTAATATGTGACAGTACATCTTTGACCATTTGGTCTTTTGCAAACTCAAATGCCAGCGCTTTGGGTAATAACCGTTCAATTGCACCAAAGGCTTCTATTTTTATCTCAATGGTTTGCATATTTTCTCCAAACAACTTCCCTCACTAACCACCAAGCATATGCATACTAATTTTACGTACTTGCTGATGTTGTATTGCATGATAACCCTGCGCTTTCTTCCAAATATAAGGCTTAATTTTTTGATCAAGTTGATGGAATGCTAACGATTTGAGCTCAGCTTTTTGTTTGATTGCCTGTTGCAGATCAGGTTTTATATTTAGACCTTGTTTTGCAAATAAACAATTATATAACTCACCTTGAGCCGTCAGTCGAATTCGATCACAGTCCCCACAAAATGAATGGGTAATGGTTGAAATAATACCGAGTTTATATTGGCCATCAAGCTGATAGAGCCGTGCAGGTTCATGCTGTTGTTCTAAGACCTGAATGTCATAATACGCTGAGAGCTGCTTTAAGATTTCCGCTTCACTGACCACGGCTTGATCTGTCCAGTGCTGATCACCATCCAGCGGCATAAACTCGATAAAACGCAACGGAATATTATGTTGTTTGGCCCATTTCACCATCGGCACAATTTGGTCATCATTCTGACCTTGCATCAATACACAATTAATTTTGAACGGTAGACCAGCTTTTGTTGCGGCTTCAATACCAGCAAATACAGGGGCAAGCTCTTTTTTAGTCAGTTGTTTAAATTGAAGCGGATCAAGGCTATCCAGACTGATATTTAGATCATCCAAACCTGCTTGTTTTAATTGTTCTGCATACTTGCCCAGATAATGTCCATTGGTGGTGATTGAAATACGTTTTAGCCCCAAAGCTCTTAAACTTTGCAAATCACGGATAAAATGCACCACACCTTGACGCATCAAAGGCTCACCACCAGTGATACGGATATTTTCAATGCCCTGTCCAACCATATATTGACAGAAAATAAACAGTGCCTCGAAACTGAGTAAATCGTGCTTTTTCATCCATTGTGGATGCTCAGGCATACAATAAACGCATTTGAAATTACAGCGGTCGGTCACGGAAATCCGTAACTTACGCTTAATACGACCATACTGATCTTGCAAGATCGCTAAGCTCGTTTCAGGTCTCTCATGCTTCATCATACGCACTCATTTTGTGAATCTTTTGACTGGGCTTAGCACAGCTTCTGTGCATCCTTGTTGTACTCATCACAGTGAATTATTTTTTATTGCAATAATTATTCCAATCACACAGCAACTTTATGATGATGTTGCTTATTTAATTGAATAAGTCACACTTTCAATCTACAAATAAAAATTGCACCTGTCAGCATATTTTTGTTCAGTTTATATTGCACCAATTTCAAACATGATTTAACTAATATGAAAGAATTTGGTGCATTTAAGCAAAAATATCAATAGGCTAATCGTCTAAGCTGTGAGTCGCTCTAAACGTACAGGCACATATTTATGATATGGTGTCTTGGATAATGGATCACAATGCTGAGCAGAAGTAAGACGATTCAATTGTGGCCCAATCGGCTCTCCACCTCGATAGCGTAATCCGTATCCATGCGGTAACGACACCACGCCTTTGCGCATTCCCTCATCAAGTTCGACCGTCACTTGAATCTTGCCGTGCTCAGAAATACAGTGCAGTACATGACCTGTTTCAACGCCAAAACTCAATGCATCATCAGGATTCATTCTCAAACGACCTTCAGCATCAACTTTACGCCATGCAGGATCACGATAAATTTGATTGGCGTTATAACTACGACGTTCACCCGCAAGCAAAATGAAAGGATATGCATCGGTTAAGGTCAAAGACTGTTGTTTTAACTGTGCTAACTCGATAAACATCTCAGGAATCGCCAAACGAATTTTCTTGTCTTTATAAGCAATCAAGCTCCACACATCAGCATAGTCATGTTGTGATAACACCACACCTGAACGTTGCTGCAAAATGGTCTGGAATAATTTTACCCCCAGATTAAATCGATTACCTTCGTATCCTGCTTGCTTAACCGCTTGATAATGTTGAGCTGCATATTGCATACATAAGGGTAATAACAGCGCGGTAGATGCGGCATCATTCGGCAAAGTCTTACCCAAGGTACGATATACAATGGATGCCGCATAGGGAATTAACTTTTTATTTTTCGCAAAACTGACCCCTAGCGCACCGAAGTAAGCAAGATACGCGGTATTGGCCGAATCTTTTTCTGCAATTTTATTCAATATCGGAAACTGCCGAGGGATCACCTGCATGGCTTCAAGCAAGCGCGTGTAGATCTCGGCTTCAGGCAGGCTATTACCTTGTGCTTTAAAAAGTGGATGGCGTAAATGAAAGCCATTCTTCGGAAATTCCAGATTAAAGCCTGTGAATTCCCACTTTTCAAATTGGCTATGTGCAGGCAACACATAATGCGCTAAACGTGCTGTTTCAGTCATGGCCACATCGACTACCACCAATAGCTCAAGTGACTGGAATGCTTGCTCATATGCTGCGGTATCAGGATAGGTCAACAAAGGATTACAGCTGTCCACAAACACCGCACGAACCCGTTTCTCGCCCGCTTTTAAGATTTCATCGGGCAATATATTCGGAGGAAAAAAACCTGAAATCGGGAACATTTTATGATGTACGGTACGGCGATATTTAGGATTACGCTCATCGGTATTGCTTAGGATGGGAATAAACATGGTATGTAGATTATTAGCACCTTGTTTACCAAAATTTCCTGTGAGTAAATATAAAAGCTTTTCCAAATAACCATTTAAAGTGGTATTTAAGGTGTGTTGAATACCAAGGTCAATCCGGACACACGCACGATGTGCTTGAGCAAAATCACGGGCAATCTGGTAAATCAGTTCGACTGAAACATCGGCTTTCTGAATATATTCTTCGATTGGAATCGCTAGAAAAGCCTGTTTAATCTGATCAAAGCCATGCGTATGCTGCTGAATAAACTGCTGATCATATAACTCTTCTTTCAGCATGATCGCGATCATAGCTGACATCAGATAAGCATCGGTTCCTGGTTTTAATTGCACATGAATATCGGCTTGCTTAGCCGTTTCGGTCACGCGTGGATCAAACACCACCATGGTTCGGTTTGGATCTTTTCTGATATGTTTTAAGGTATCTCTGGCATTTGGAATACCGTGCGCCTGAAAAGGATTGGTTCCGATAAACAGCACATAATCTGCATATTCCACATCTTCAGTGGTATGACAAGCTTGACTGCCAAACAGACGTCCATTCACCCAGAAATCACCTGTTTTTTCCTGCGCCAAAGAGTTGTAGGCATAGAAACTTTTCATGGCGTAGAGCAACTGACGACCATAGGCTGCACCCAAGTGATTGCCCTGACCACCACCACCAACCGATGCAAATGCAGTTCCACCATGGATATTTCGAATCTGTACAAGCTGCTCAGCAATTTCCTGAATAGCTTGATCCCAACTAATCTCTTGATAGGAACCATCTGACTGACGTTTTAACGGAGTGGTTAAACGATCAGCATGTTGTTGGTAATGCTGTAAACGTGCGGCTTTTTGACAGATATAACCTTGCGAGAAAGGATGATCATCATCGCCTCTAATTTTCTTGAACTGATTATCTTCAATTTCTACACTGAGTCCGCAATTACGTGAACATAGAATACAAGCGGTTACATCCTGTTTGATTGCTGTAGCAGTCGTCATTTTTCTCACCTTATTATTTTATGAATATTGACCCATTAAACAGATTTGCCCTGCCGAACCGACAACACGGACATACTTTTGCATCTGCTCAGTACTGGTTTCAACTCGATTATGTTCTGAAGGAAGTTTAACTGGTTTGAGGAATCGAATATCGATTTGCTGTATTGTTTCAGGCAACAATTCAAAGCTACGTGCAAACACACCAAAGCCATGCAGCACTTTTTGACCAAAGTTTGATAGTTTGGCTAATGGTGTAATCCAATGAATCGGATTAAAGTCGCCTGTTAATAAGGCAAATTTCAAACCATCATCCGCTGCCGCAGACCATTCACCTAAACGCTGCCAAGTTTTATGATCTGCTGTTTCTACACGTTTAGTTTTCTCAAAATGCGGCAGAATAAATGCCATATGCAGCACTGTTTCGACTAACTCAGGTTGTGTGATTGTACCTGTGGTAATTTGCACGGAAACACGCGCTAGTCCATTACGTTCATCGACATTGGCAATCTTGGCTTGGATCAGCAACTTTTGATCTCGTGGAAGCTTGCCATGAATTTTCAGGCTGACGCCCTGATTGATGACTTGACTCAATGGGTAATGAGTTTGCAGCAATAATCGCGTTGCAAACGAAAGTCCCCATTGTGACACCATATGCGGTGGGATGGTGTCTTGATATTTAGTCAGTTCAGCACCACTCCATTGTACATAGTGGTCTATCAATTCAAGGCTTGGTGGGTCAATCACTTCATTCATCGATGCTAATGACTGCCAGTCCACTGGAGCAATCTTTGTTTTTTTAAGACTACGTAAGCCTATTTTTCCAAGTCCTGCCAAAGTTGCCCGATGTTCAAATAAAAATTGCAATGGAATCTGTTGGTAACGAATCGCAAACATATGAAACTCCTGTTCCTTTTATTTTTCTCAGTTCTCAAACCATAGTTGAGTTAATTCTAGTCCTGATTAGACAAGCCTGATATGGTCAAAAATCAATTAAGTTCCAAAATAGAACTCATTTTAATAAAGGTCAAGTGCACTAGTCAGAAATTAACAAAAGTTAATCTCCAATCAAATAATATCATTCAGCAAAAGTCTGCATTAAAAACGTGAAAAATCATTGTTCTTGGTTTAATCTTAAGCATACTGGAAGACTTATCCAAATGCATAGAATCGCTTTGGGCAATTCGCTGTTATTGATGTATGTAAAATTTTATGAGAAACCGAATGGATTCGAATCAAATTCAAAACCTTGTTACACACTATCCCATTGTTAAAGACCTGATTGAACTTAAAGAGACAATCTGGTTTAACCCGTCATTCACCACGCTTGAGCAAGGCTTGCCCTATGTTGGGCTGACACAAGCCGATATTGATGATGCTCGCGACCGTTTACAGCGTTTTGCACCCTACCTCATAGCTGTTTTTCCAGAAACCCTTGCAGCTCAAGGCATCATTGAGTCTGATCTGATCGATATCCCGAATATGCAGCAATCACTTGAAACGCACTTCGAGCAAAAAATTGCAGGCAAACTATGGTTGAAAAAAGATAGTCATCTCCCTATTTCGGGATCAATTAAGGCACGAGGTGGTATCTATGAGGTACTTTATCGAGCCGAGCAGCTTGCGCTACAAGCCAATTTGCTCACTCTTGACGATGATTATGCCAAACTGAATAGTCCAGAATTTAGAGCGTTTTTTAGTCAATACAGCATTGCGGTCGGCTCAACAGGCAATCTTGGTCTCTCGATTGGTATCATGAGCGCACAGTTGGGTTTTGATGTGACCGTGCATATGTCAGCCGATGCACGACAATGGAAGAAAGATAAGTTACGTGCGCATGGTGTAACCGTGATTGAGTACGAACAAGACTACGGTGTTGCTGTAGAAGCAGGCCGAAAGGCAGCATTAGAAAATCCAAATTGTTTTTTTATTGATGATGAAAACTCTAAAACCCTGTTCTTAGGCTATGCCGTTGCGGGTGAACGTTTAAAGAAACAGTTAGATCAACAGCGTATTGTTGTGGATCAAGCACATCCTTTATTTGTTTATTTGCCTTGCGGTGTGGGTGGCGGGCCTGGTGGCGTTGCATTTGGCCTAAAAATGGCTTTTGGCGATCATGTACATTGTATCTTTGCCGAACCTACTCATTCCCCATGTATGTTACTCGGCGTATCAACTGGTTTACATGATGAAATTTCAGTTCAGGACATTGGCATTGATAATATTACGGCGGCAGATGGCCTTGCTGTGGGCCGCGCTTCTGGCTTTGTTGGTCGTGCCATGCAACGATTATTAGATGGTTTTTATACACTGGATGACCCAACCATGTATCGCTTGCTCGGAATGCTCAACCAGTCTGAAAACCTGAAACTTGAACCTTCTGCGCTCGCAGGTATGTTAGGGCCAATTTTAATCAGCAACCATCAAGCTTATATCGATTTGCATCAATTTACTGAACCGCAGTTACAGCAAGCCAATCATATTGTATGGGGAACGGGTGGTGGGATGGTTCCAGCAGAAGAAATGCAAAATTATCTGGCAAAAGCTTAAAGCACTGATTGAACAGCCAAACAGCGCGACGCAAGCCACGCTGTTTGAATACTTATATGATTTACTTAAACGAGTTAAAAACTATATTTAAAGGCAAGTGATATAAAGTCTCTGTCATCAATGGTACTAAAGTCATTTGATCCAAAAAAGTTTTGATACAGAACTTCTGCTGAATATTTTTGTCGAAAGTTGGCCGATACTGCGGCAGCCAGACTCATTTGCCCTTGCTGAAAATTTTGGCTATATCCAGATACATCATGGCGGAAAGTTAAACTGGGTGTAATCACCGTTGCAGGTAAAAGGTCTTGATAACTTAGAGCTGCACGTAAGCGATAACCATATGACCATTCACTAAAGAAACCATCTTTATTGCAATAACGTTCATTCAAACGATCAACAGCATCATTCGGAAGGTTTGCTGTGCCATATGGCGTACACTTAAACTCACCTGTTTCTGAATCATAAGCGCCTGTTGATAATTCACTGCGACCAAAAACCCCAACCCGACCAAAGCGATGATTGCCAATATTGGCGATATGATTCACAGCGAATTCTGCACCCCAAGACAAACCATCTGCTTTTAAAATGCCTGCAATGCTATCAGTGGCGCCAATGGAGAATTGTGTGACTGGCAAGCGGACATATCCTTGCAGATACTCGCCAAACTCAGCAGCAACACCTGCAGGTTTCAGTGGTGTTTCTTTTGAGAGCACCTGAGCATAGACAATATCTGTTCCATTCAGCTGTAAGGGTTGATTGGGTTTATAGCTCAACTCACTGAATAGCTGGGTTGTACCGACCTTTCCACTCAGGCTTAGACCATAGATCTTGATATTTTCAGGATAAATAGAAAAAAAACGTGCCGTTTTAAAGTTTTCAACGCCAGCAGCAGTCACGGCGATACCATCAAAGTTTGCATTTCGATTATGATAGTTGGCGAAATAAAAACCCAATTCAGCTTGATTCAGGCTCGATAAATTTCGTTTCAGTGCAACACCGTATTGCCCACTGTCTTTTGCATAATGACTGGCTGAACGAGGGATATAAGTTTGCGCCTTGGCAGCAGTTTCAGTTAACTTGTCACCCGGTGTTACTGTTAACATAATCGGTCCACAATTTTCGGGAACAAAATCTGAAATTGCAAAAAACGTCCCACAGCCATCTACCACCGACGGTCTAAACTTGAATTGATAGAATCCTTCTAATTTTAAGTTTGGTTGAATCACGGCTTCAAAAGACAACATCTCAACTGGAATTATCCGTTCTTTGGCTTCACTGGCAGGTCGATTAATGGCTGCAAAATCAAAGGCGCTGACCGAGTTCAAGCCATTTTGGAAAAATTGGGATTTCCCCCAATTCAAGCGATGTTTACCCAGTTTTAGCTTCAGAGACTGCTTGGAATCAAATTCGATATTTTTCCAGAGATAGGCATCCCATAACTCGATTCCTTTAAACTTCACCAAGTTTGGCCATTCAGAATCATCGAAAGGTTTTAAATCACCTTGCCCAGTTTCATAGGCATGGTCATACCAATACTTGGCGCTCAACACCGCACCTTGCTGTGCTCCGTTTAAACGAAATTCGGTTAAACCTTTAACCATTTGTGAAATGGCATCCCCGCGATCAAAGTTAGCACGTCCATCATCACCGTTAATATCTACACTCATGCCATTCTTGCCAATATGATTGGCATCGGGTTTATATAACAATGCGGCTGATGGCGCTTGGGTACTCCAACTTGCCCCCAGCGCAATCGTGCTATTGCTCTCTAAACGCCAGTCTTCATTGATTTGATAACTGGCTGCTGAAGCATCTGAAAGTGAACACAGCAATCCCAACAGCAGCGTTGTTTGAGCTAAAATAGCAGTGGTTATTTGTTCATTTGGATGTTTAATATGACAAACCATACCATCTCCATATCGATATGATGTATGAATAATTAACACCTGACCCATTCAGCAAAATGCAATCATTTCAGGTCGTTCTATTTTTGTTTTAAGCAACTGGGCTCAAACCCAGCCTTCCGATGGGTCTTTATGCTTCAAGGCGTGTCGTACTTAAATGCGAAATTAAAGAAATCTAGCCAAACATAGCTCGGCATAAGACAATGTTTTAGGTTGGTTTATAGCAAGATTAATTATGCAATCAGGCTCGGTTGATCGACCTTACAATCCAGTTGCTGAATCAATTGTTCTGCCTGAGGCCATGGACCAAACCCAGATACAGGATTGAGATGCCCGACAGCACCTAAATTAATCAATACACTGCCCCATGTTTTCGCCATTGCCGCCACGGCATTAAAATGCGCTAGTGGATCATTAACACTAGCAGCCACAATACTTGGAAATGGCAGCACTTGATTAGGCAATGGCGACCATCCTGCTTGTCTAAGCATTTTGGGCGAAGGATAATGTTCTGGCCAAACGTCATTCAAGTCAGGTGGTGTCACCAGCAATGCCCCTTGAATAGCGTGTTGATATCGCGCGGCCCAATGTATCGCCATCAGTACCCCTGCGCTATGCGCCACCAGAATCACTGGACCCTGTATTTTTTCCAGTTCAGCCTGTATCGCAGCAACACGTTTTGCACAGTTGAGCTTATCTTCTTGCAAAGGTGGTACTGAACGGACCTTGGCTAAGCGTGTTTCTAAAATGGTTTGCCAATGCGAAGCCACATGGTCCCGCAAACCTGGGATAATTAAAACTGTCGCCTCTGTTTGTATTTTTTCCATCTTTACACCAATCAACCCTTGTTTTGATAAAAATAACGGGGATGCATCACGTCATATTCAACATAGAGGGTCAATAGAGCGACGGATATACATGGCACGACAGGCACTTTTCATTTGATGACAGCACACTTCAAACGATCTCATATATATCAATATGCTTAGCAGAAAAAGTCGCTTCAAAAACAATAATCATCATGCCAACATCAATTTATATAAGCCTTAGTGCTTTTCTAAACAGCATATTTTAGTTATAAATAATGCATAACTAGGAAGGTTATTTTAAAAAATCGGGAGATCAGCATGGTGCCACTCGCCCATACTGCTGTGCTTAAAAATTATTTAGCTGTCAGCCAGCAATTAGACCTGAATCCATACCAACTGTTGTCCGATGCAGGCATCTATCCTGCACAGCTACAAGATAGTGCACAGCGTATTCCCGTAGACAAAGCGGTGACGCTACTGGAACAATCAGCACAGTTAAGTGGTTGTGAATACTTCGGGTTACATATGGCAGAACAACGCCAACTCGCAGATTTTGGTGAGCTGAGTTTATTATTGAGTTATCAACATACCTTGCGTGATGGCTTATACACCCTTGTGCAGTATCGAAATCTAATCAATAACGCATTGGAAATGTATATTGAAGAAGTCGGTCATACCGTCATTATTCGAGTCGAGGTAATTACTGCAGCGACAGAGTACAGTCGCCAAGCGATCGAGCTTGCTTTAGGCATTACCCATCGTTTCTGTGCTGCTTTTTTGCAGAAATGGCACCCTTTGAGTATTCATTTTACCCATGATGCCCCGTATGATACGGCGATGCATCAACGTATGTTTGGTTGTTCGCTAGAGTTTGGCAGCGAGTTTAATGGTATTGTTTGCAATGCAACGGAATTAGATAAAACCAATCCACATGCCAATACTACGATGCTGGCACATGCCAAACGTTTTCTTGAAACGGATCTATTGCATCGTGAAAGTGAATCTTCAATTATTTTTGATATTCGTAAAAGTATTCATCTGCTGTTACCGATGGGACGGGCCACGATTGATCAAGTCGCCCATACTCATGGCATCAACGTCCGAACCCTACAACGCCGACTGGAAGCTGCGCATACCAACTTCAGTGTGTTGATCAACGATGTACGTCGTAATCTGGTTTTTCGCTATCTAAAAAACCTAAATTACTCTCTAGGACAGGTCTCGGACATTTTAGGTTATTCAATGCCAAGTTCATTTACCCGTTGGTTTAGCAGTGAATTTGGTATGTCACCCACCACTTGGCGGAATAATAACAAGACAGTTATGAAGTCCTAAACACAAGGTTTAGAGATCAAAGCCGACTACTTGTCTTTGATCTCGACAGCATATGATGATGAGGTATTGCCCTCTAAAACATCCAATGCATTAACAGTAAAACCAGCATCACCAAGAAAATGGTTTCACCCAGCATCAGTAAAATCGGCTTGATTCCAACAGAAGCCAGTTCCTTCAGTTGTGTTTTCATGCCTAAGGCACTAATTGCAATCACTAAACACCATTTCGATAATTCATTCACCCCTTGTTGTAGCATGCTGGGAACCCAACCCGTGCTATTGATACAGGCAAGAACTAAAAAACCAACGGCAAACCAAGGCAATAAAGGTGGATGTTTACCGGTAGCGTCTCCACCTTGCATACGTGTGATCATTGCCGCACAAATAATGACAGGCAATAACATGGCAACCCGCATCAATTTAACTACGGTTGCAGTATCACCTGTTTCTGGCGACATGCTATAACCCGCTCCAACCACCTGTGCGACGTCATGGATAGTTGCCCCTAAAAATACACCTGCCTGCTGTGGCGCTAGTTCTAACCATCGTGCAATCATCGGATAAACAATCATAGCCAACGTGGACAGTGCAGAAACACCAATGACAGTGAATAGCGTGGCTTTTTCTTTTTGAGGATGTTGAGGAAATGCAGCGGAAAGCGCTAAGGCTGCTGATGCACCACAAATTGCAGTTGCACCGCCGGTCAACATCCCGAAAAGTTTTTTAAAACCCAGAATTTTAGCCGTGATCACTGAAACTGAAATCGTCACGATCACCAATGTGATCACCAGTACAATCGGTTGCCAGCCCAACGCGGTAATTTGTCCTAGCGTAATCCGCATCCCCAACAAGGCAATCCCAATGCGTAACACTGTTCGTGCCGTAAATTCGATGCCTGCTTTACATTGACTTTCACTAGAAAGAAAGTTCAAACCCATTCCCAACAGCAAAGCAAATAACATCACAGGTGCACCATAATGCTCTGAAAGAAAACAGGCTGCTGCTGCAACAACGGTACTGACAATAAGGCCTGGCATCAACTCACGGGTACGCAGACGAAAATCCATGAATTTAGTCATTGTTTTCTCCTGTATCTATCAGGATAAATAGCTGCGCTGCATCGACTTCAACTGGATAGGTCGCCACTTTTAAATGCTTTGAATTCAACATATATCCCGTCGCCAGATCAAAAACCAAACCATGGGCACAACAACGAATCGCTTGCCCTTCTAATTCGCCGCTAAATAAAGACGCACCTTGATGTGGGCAGCGATCCTCAATCGCATAAAACTGTGTACCAATATGAAACAGTGCAATATTTTTCCCCTCAATTTGGAGAAAAGCTCTCGCACCTGATACTGGGATTTTTTCTTGTGGAACCTGAAAACGAATAGTCATTGCCCTTATCCTTGTACCACCAAGGCTTCTAACATGGCTTGATAGAGCACATCGACTGAATGTGCACCAGCCAAGGTCAGGTAACCATCAAAAATAAAATAAGGCACGCCATTTGCTCCTGTATAGGTCGACTGAAAAGACGGGTTGACTTCCGACCATCCACGGCCCTGTTCATTCACC
Organism: Acinetobacter sp. NIPH1876; assembly: GCF_022808535.1. NCBI lineage: Bacteria > Pseudomonadati > Pseudomonadota > Gammaproteobacteria > Moraxellales > Moraxellaceae > Acinetobacter > Acinetobacter sp. NIPH1876. The sequence goes on along the minus strand of NZ_JALGBR010000001.1, from coordinate 74,070 downwards.
GAGTAACCACATTGCTTGAGAATCCTTTGCAACACAGCGCTATCTCCCAAGTTTTCACCTGCTTCAAAATAGGCAGCAAAAAGCTGTTCCAATAAATGCTCTGCTTGCTGCGCTGTTCCCAGTTTTAAAACGCTTTGAAACAGATGATGCGCTTGAGCCGTATTTGGCATCCATTTGATTTTTTCAAAATGCAGCTCGACACTAACTGTCTTGGCTGCCTGACGCACTTGGGTTTGGCGTTGTTTTACAGCGTCTAAACTGCCCAATCGTTTTTGATAGAACTGTTTGAAATCGACACCCGCTATAGGAATCTCAGGGAGTAACTGCATACCATGCCAATGTACAATGACCTCAACCTCAGGATCACTTTGCTTTAATTGCGCAATTGCAGTCTGTAACTGACGTTTGCCGATCAAGCACCATGGACAAATAAAATCAAAAAAGACATCAATATTTAATTCACGCATCATCATTTTTCTTCCGCACCACTTGAACGAGTGCTGTCTAGATTGGGTAAAACTGCTTGCTCAGTCAGTCGTGCAATATCTTGGTGGTAATAGTTTTTGGCATAGAGAAACACGGCTGCTGCGACCATGCTGACCAAAGGCATCCATTGAAAGGCATGATCTAAACCAATCACATCGGAGAGCTTGCCTATAACTAAAGGACCGAGTGCCAATCCCAATAAATTGTTGGCTAAGGTTAAGGTCGCGAAAGCTGTACTGTGGACGCTGTTATGAGTGAGATTGGCCACCATTGCACTGGATGGGCCATTGGTTCCTAACGCAATAAACATGCCCATGCATATCAGCAACAATTGGGATTTTCCTGCAGGCATTGCAAACGCAATCGAAAGTAGTAAACAGCTCCCGATACAGTAGCCAATTGCTAAACTCACCTTACGATCTGGGCAGTTTTGACCAAAGCGATCACTAAGCATGCCACATAGAATGCTCCCGACCGCACTACACAGTACAATCACGGCGGCCAGTACACCTGCAGAATCAGTATTCATGCCGTAATAACGATTTAAATAACTCGGCATCCACACAATGACGGTGCCGCCAACAAACAGTTGAAAGCCACTACCGATATAGGTTGCGATCACTGATCGACTTGAATAAATCGTGCTTAAACATTGTTTGCTCTGTTGCTGTTTCTGAGTGTTGTTGGATGTTTTGCTGCTTAGATTGACTCTTTTTTCTTTAACCACCATGGGATAGAGCAAAGCCAAGATCAAACCAAACAATGCCATACCACCAAATGCCCAACGCCAGCCAAAATGCTCTGCCATCACACCGCCCAGTGCCATCCCGAGAAATGAGCCGAATACCCCACCTGCCATAAATGCACTGGCCAGCGTAGCTCGCATTTCGCGTGGAAAAATCGCCACTACCACTGCAATGCCAACACTGCCATAAGCAGCCTCACCCACACCGACCATAAAACGGGCCACAAACATTTGCTGATAGTTTTCAGCAACAGCACAACCCAAAGTCGCTAAACTCCATAGCACCGCCATAATGACCAGGCTTTTCACTCGCCCAAAACGGTCGGCCAGTAAGGATAAGGGCAAAGTTAAGATCCCGACCATCAGTGCCACAATGCCGCTTAATAAGCCAAGTTGGCTATCGGTCAAGGCCCATTCAGTTTTAATCAATGGAAATACGGCATTCAGCACTTGCCGAGACATATAGTCTGAAATCAACAAGCCAAATGTCAGCGCAAATACCAGCCACGCATAACGGCGCGGGACATTCGTTGAGGTATCAACATGATCCGTATGCACGGTATATGGATGAGCATCCATAGCAACCTCCTTGTATTGTTATGATTTATATTTTTGATTGCAGTACGTGGCTTGCTATTTGAATACGCTTGCTGCGTACTGCATTTATTGTGACATTCAATCCATTGCTGCTCAGACTTAATGGCGCTGAGGTACACCTTTTTGTTTTGGTTGGCGGTTTGGTGACATACCATTAGCCTGCAAAGTTTCTTCAATACTTTGATATTGCACACCAATCCGATAGATTTCTCGTGCCTCTGGGCCTGTTGCCACTTCACGACCTAATTCATGTGCAATACGTACAGTTTGCTGAATTTGTTGTACAGATGAGAAGCGCTGACCACGATGATCGATAATGGTATCTTCATTACCAACCCGTGCATGAAAACCCATCGCCATCGACATGGTATTGAATGGCAATACATTTTTAAGCAATGATTCCGAAGTCAGGGTGCAACCATCTGGTACACGATGAATAAAATTAAAGAAATTAAATGGATTTGGCCCATCGAATCCGCCGCCAATTCCGATCCAAGTCAAATTCAATGGCCCCATGTATAGGCCATTACGTACCATCCGTTCTAAGGTCTCTAAGCCATGCATTCCAGTGAGTTGAAAATGCGGTTGAATATTATTTTGGCAAAGACGTTTTAAATGCTCTGTGACCCACGCAGGTCCTGCCGGAACGGTCATTTCAGCATAAGCTTCCTGAATTGCAGGATGTGCCAAAGATGTGCCTTCCAAATATTCTGGATAGAGCAACTCCATAATATTCATTTGTGTGGTGTTAATTGCGACCGTGACCTGATCAGGTTTTGGTGTTAATTCAGCCAGCATATGACGGGTATCATCACTCAGCCACAAAGCTGCCTCACCTTCGCTTTCAGGTGCAAATGAAATCGAGCCACCGACTTGAATAATCATCTCGGGTACGGCTTCACGCACCCCTGCGATGAGTTCATTAAACTTGGACAACCGTTTAGAGCCCTTACCATCCAGTTCACGCACATGCAAATGCAGCACTGTCGCGCCTGCCTCATAGCATTCCACCGCTTTCTGAATCTGCTCATCCATGGTCACTGGAATATCTTCGGGAAAGTCCTCTGGCATCCACTCTGGGCCATAGGGCGCAACGGTAATGACCACTTTTTCCATATTTTCTGGGTGCAAAGAATCGTCAAAGAATTGCATGTGCATCTCCTGTTTATAGTTTATAAAACGGTATTGAATTAAAAAGTTTGGATTTGGAATTTAATAGGTTGCATCACCGACGATACCTGCCCGCTCCATTTTGCGATGGCATGGCGGATAATCCATCACTGCATAATGTTGGGTACTTCGATTATCCCAAATAGCGATGCTATTCGGCTCCCAACTCCAACGCACCTGATATTCAGGAATCGCAGCTTGGGTGATTAAGTAACGCAATAGATCTCCTGCACCTGGATTGGCATCTTGCCCAAACCGTACGCGGTCTTTGGTGTGGTAATTACTAAAATGGGTAGTGAATGCATTGACGTAGAGAATCTGCTCACCTGTCTCTGGATGTGTTCGTACGACAGGATGTTCAGCATCTGGAAACTGTGCCTTCAATGCCAAACGTTTTTCGATAGGCATGGCAGCGCCAAAACTGGCTTCGATACTGTGATAGGCACGTAAAGGCGCAATCTTTTCCTTGATATCTTCAGGCAAATTTTCATAGGCCATCACCATATTGGTCCACATGGTATCGCCGCCAACAGGTGGACATTCCACACAACGCAGTACACATCCCATCGGTGGAATTTTGCGCCAGCTGGCATCGCTATGCCATGCATTTTCATACCGATCAATCGGGCTGTCAGGATGTTTATAAATTTGTACCAAACCTGGATGATCTGGATGACTACCCACCGCAGGATGATCCTCCAACGGCCCAAATCGTTCGGCAAAAGCCACATGTTCAGCCCGCGTCATCTGCTGATTACGCAAGAACACCACGCGATGTTTTAGCAATTGCGTCCGAATTTCAGTGAATAGCCCGTCATCATGAATCGCATCGGCTAAGTGGACACCATGTAGTTCTGCACCAATATTGCAAGTTAACTGTTCAATTTGCATCAGAAATCCCTTCAAATCACAAAAATGGATGAACCTATGGTTTTACGTGCTTCCAGATCACGATGTGCTTGTACGGCATCTTCAAGTGCATAGCGATGATTGATCTCGATCTTGATGCGTCCACTGCTGACATGATCAAACAGTTCCTTGGCTAAGGCTCTTTTTTCTTCTGGATCGGCAATATAATCGGCTAAAGCTGGACGGGTGATAAACAACGAACCTTTCATTGCCAGTAACACAGGGTTAAAGTCAGGAATTGGCCCTGATGCGGTACCTACGCAAACCAATAAACCACGGCGTTTGAGTGAGTCTAATGAGGCCATAAAGGTATTTTTGCCCACACTATCAAAGACCACATTGACCCCAATGCCATCGGTCAACTCACGCACCCGTTCAGCCACATTCTCATGGCTATAATTAATCACATGATCACAGCCATAGGCACGTGCTACCGCTGCTTTTTCATCCGTCGAGGTGGTCCCAATCACGTTTAGCCCCAACAGTTTGGCCCATTGCGAAACGATTAGCCCCACACCACCTGCGGCTGCATGTAATAAAATGCAATCGCCTGCTTTAAAGTCATAGATACGACGCATCAGATAGGCCGCCGTTAAACCACGCATGGTCATTGCAGCCGCAGTTTCACAGGAAATATCGTCAGGGAGTTTGATTAATGCATCTGCGGCAATAAGGCGTTCGGTGCTATAAGCGCCAAGCGTATTCAAAAACCCTGTATAGGTGACACGATCACCCACCACAAAATCGGTTACACCGTCACCCACCGCTTCGATAATGCCAGAGGCTTCAACACCTATACCATTTGGTAAGGGAATCGGATAAGTCCCATTGCGGAAATAGGTATCAGCATAATTGAGACCCACCGCTACGTGGCGTAGACGTACTTGACCAACCGCAGGTGCGCCGACTTCGATGTCCTCATAGCGCATCACCTCTGGTGTCCCTGTTCCGTAGAACCGTATCGCTTTATTCAACGTCATTTTCCTGTCCATCTTGTATTTTTATTCAGTGCCGAAGCAATATGACTAAAAAATACAATACTCAGGAGAACGTCGACTTTACTTAACACGACACGCACATCACCTTTGACGACAAATACTCAATCGATAGGATTCTTTTATAGAACGGCGCAAAGCTTAGGGGTTATTTACCAAGCTACTGATTCATGCCTTTCACATGCTCAACGAAATGATGCATATTGGTTGCCCATGTACTCATATCACGATGTGCAACCAGATAGGTATTGATCTGCGCTGTAGCCGAGTCAATGGGATGAATCTTCACACTTTGGGCAAAATGAGATTGCTGTACATAGCTGATCGGTAAAATTGCAAGGCCAACATCGAGACTGACACAGCTGATAATGCCATCTAGGCTGCCCATTTCAATCACATTGGCTGCGGGTAAATGATGGGAAGATAAGAACTGATCAATGGCTTTGCGGTAACTACAACCTTGCTTAAAGGCAATAAATTTCTTTTGAATCAGATCGTCATTTGTAAATCGTTCAGGCATATGCTTTGATGAAATAAGCACCAATTGCTCAGTCCAGACATGTAAATTGAACATCCCATCAATCGGTGCATGATGTGCCACAAATGCACAATCTAGCTTAGATGCATGGACCAAATCAATTAGATCTCGTGTGGGTGCGGTCGATAAGGCAAAAGGAAAATCTGGGCTGTGCTGTTGTAAATCGCGGATCAACACTGGCAGTCGAACCGCAGCCGTGGTTTCCATACTCCCAATCGCTAAAGGAAAATTGGCTGTCAGCTGACTATGGGAAAACGTGTCCAATAGCTCTTTTTGTAGATGCAGCATTTTTTCAGCATAACCATACAGTTGCACTCCAGCTCTAGTGGGTTGAATGGGGTTCTGCCGATGTAGCAACTCGACATTCAACTCTGTTTCCAGTTTTTTGATATGACTGGTGACATTGGATTGTACGGTATAGAGCGTTTTTGCCGCCTCGGAAAAACTGCCTAACTTCACCACCATCATAAAAATTTCTAAAGATTTAATCTGCATCGCCATCACTATTAGAGATAGTTAGTATCAATTCAAATCATTTTACATGATTAATAGCGCTTGTTTAAATAGCTATTCATTTCTCAACACCTAAAGATGGTTCAAACAATGTCTGGTACTAAGCTGTTATTTTTAATCAGTATTTTAAGTTGTTTCAGCTATGCACTCTATGTATTTGACTATAAATTTCTTGCCAAAGCACAACCTCTTGCGCATATGAGTCATAGCGACTAATTGATGGAATGAACAGGTCATGACTGAGCCAGCAAAAAACAGCAACCGCGGCCTGCAATCAGCGATCAGTGCAGCCTTGATTATGGCAATTGGTATGGGTTTCGGGCGCTTTGCGTTTACTGCGGTCTACCCGCATATGATTGATGAAGGCATCATTAATCTACAGCATGCCAGTTTGGCTGCTTCTGCAAACTATGCGGGCTATCTGTTGGGTGCTTTATTTGCGATCAAGATGAAATCCCAGCAGAGTTATCTCGGTAGTATTATTGCCACTGTAGGTACGGTATTTTGTCTGATCCTACTTAGTTGTATTAATACCATTGGCCTGATCATCTTGACTCGTGGTTTGGCTGGGATTTTTAGTGCTTTCGCCATGGTATCTGCTTCATTATGGCTGCTTGAACAGCAGAAACAAACACAACAACCCCCTATCTTGTATGCAGGCGTTGGTCTCGGGATTGCGCTCTCTGCCGAGCTTTTGGTTTTCGGTACGCATCTCAGTTGGCACAGCAAAATGCTTTGGTTATCACTCGGTCTATCCAGTCTGGTCCTTGGTTGCATTGCAATGTTTGGTTTATCGCAAGCTCAGCCAAATGCTGTTTCAACTCATGAGATATCAAGCACAAATCGCAAAGCTCCCCATGCCTACGCCCTGATTCTGATTTATGCCTTGGCAGGTTTTGGCTACATCATTACCGCAACCTATTTACCTTTATTTGTGAAACAGGCCTTACCGAATATTGATGCGGCACAGATCTGGGCAATCTTTGGTTTAGGTGCGATTCCTTCGTGTTTTTTCTGGCATCGTATCCACCGCAGCTTCGGCACACAAATCGCCTTATCCTCTAATTTAGGATTACAGGCTTTTGGTGTTGTATTGCCGATCATCCTACCAACCGCTTTGGGTTATCTGTCGAGTGCATTACTCGTGGGTGGAACCTTTATGGGAACGGTGACCATTGCCATGCCTGTGGCACAGCATATCGCTCGCCAAGCACAAAATAATTTAATTGCCTTGATGACTGTCGTGTATGGAATAGGTCAGATCATCGGTCCAATCGTAGCGAATGCCCTATTCTCGATCTATCATACGCTTAATAGCTCACTAATTAGCGCAGCTATGGCATTATTGATTGCAACAGTGATTAGTCTGAAATCAGCTGAGACGATCCATTAACCAGAAATAGATTGTTTAAAAACCTTCATCTGCTTGTATTGTTGCAGTTCATCTAATGAGTTAATACTATGACAAAACAGGCCTTGCTTTTGAAATGCCACCACCTGTGCATCCAATTGTTTAAAACAATCTCGCAAACTCAGTTTATTCTCAGCAATCGCTTGCTCCAACACAGATAAACTTTCTCGCTTAAGTAAACAAAATGGATATAAGGCATCTCCATTGATATTGACATAAGTCACTTGCGCCAGCGGTTGCTTTTGTAAAGCACGATGCAGTTTGTGTATAACCTGATTGGGAATATAAGTCACATCACAGGGAATAAATAAAGCATAGTCAGCTTGCAGATGTGACCAAGCACTTTTCATCCCCATCAACGGACCAAGGAAACCATTTTGATCATCTGCATAACATCGAATATCAGGTTCAATCTGTTTATATATCGAGTTATCACGGTGGCTATTCACCCAAATGTGTTTAACCTGAGTCTTAAAACTTTCACAAATTTTTGACAGCTGAATCTGATCATCAAACTGTTGTAGCAGTTTATTAGTACCGTTCATACGGCGCGCTTGCCCTCCCGCCAAGATCACTAGATCTGTAGCGGGATATTCTGTATTCATGCTTCTGCCTCCAATTGACAAGTTTTAATCAGACCACGAATCTCAGGTAAACAAGAACCACAATTTCCACCCGCTTTTAAACATGCTGTAACTTGTTTTTCATGGGTGATATTTTGCGTTTTGATGGCTTCAATAATTTTATTCTTACCCACTTTAAAACAACTACAAACCAATGGTCCATCGTTATTTGCCGCAGACATCGGCATTCCCGCCAGCAAAGTTTTACGATGCAAGGCACTTAATCGTTCACGTTTAAATAGACTCGCCACCCAATCCCGATTTGGCAATAAATCGACAGGTGCAATATATAAACTGGCAATCAGGATACCATCTTTTAAAATCACACTATGGCTGAGCTGCGATGAAATATCCTCCAGACTTAACCATTCATAGGTTTCATCTACAAAAGGCAGGAAGCTTTTCAAATTCTTTTGGGTCTCATCAATACTATGACGATCAGCAATTTCATAACGCATCGCTTTCGCTGTTTTGATCTTGGTCCACCACGCACAACGTTGTAAAGATGCTTTAATCTGATGTTCAAAGCCTTCACGGACATAGAGTACCCCTTGCCAAGTGGTATGGAATGGCTGAATGACCACAGGGGTATGTTTAAACTCAGGCTCACCTGAAATCGCATCCACCACAGGATTCACCACTTTACCAATCCGCGCATCAGAAGCGACTTGCTCAGTCCAGTGAATCGGGGCAAAGATTTGGCCACGACGCACACCTTGTGCCAGTGTCACCCGCAATACACAACGGCCCCATTGGGAGCGGACTTCCACTAAAGCTTTATCACGGATACCAAATTTTAATGCATCATTCGGATGAATCTCACAAAATGGTTCAGCGCGATGCGTGGTGAGGTTTGCCGATAAACCTGTACGGGTCATGGTGTGCCATTGATCACGGATACGTCCCGTATTCAACACCAATGGATAATCTTCGGAGATGGCATGCACTGGATCAATGGCAACAGTAGGAATCAGTTTGGCCTTTTTGTTTTTATGACTAAAACTACCACGATCAAACAATTGCTCCACGGCGATGCTTTGCCCTTTCTCCCAAACTGGCCATTGGGTTGGGCGTAAATGGTTATATTCATCCAGACTTAAATTCATTAAGCCTTTTAAATTGAAATAACGGAAGTTTTCGACCTGATCACGTTGGTCAACACTGGCATTTTGATAGGCTGATAAAGCCGCGTGTTCATTAAAAATGTCACAGGCATTGCTAAACTCAAAACCTGTAAAACCCAGTTTTTTCGCAACCTCTGCCACCGCCCACCAATCCGCTTTGGCTTGCTTTGGCGGATTTAAAAAGGCACGTTGCCGTGAAATACGGCGTTCAGAATTGGTGACCGTACCATCTTTCTCACCCCAACCTAATGCAGGCAACAACACATCTGCATAGGCTGTGGTATCGGTATCTGCACAAATATCAGAGACCACCACAAACTCACATTTTTCCAAAGCACGTTTGACTTGGTCTGCATCGGGTAAGCTCACCACAGGATTGGTTGCCATAATCCAGATCGCCTTGATTTTGCCGCTTTCTACCGCCTGGAACAAATCAACTGCTTTTAAGCCTGATTGCTTGGCAATCACAGGACTGTTCCAAAAACTTTGGACTAAATTTTGATGTGAAGGATTGTCCAAATCCAGATGCGCTGCCAACATATTGGCCAATCCACCTACCTCACGACCGCCCATTGCATTAGGTTGACCCGTCATTGAAAATGGCGCTGCACCTAATTTACCAATTTTTCCAGTGAGTAAATGACAGTTGATAATGCTATTAGCTTTATTTACACCTTGAGAGGATTGATTAACGCCCATTGAAAATAGCGTAATCACTTTCTCCGTCTTGGCAAACTTATCAAAAAACAGCTGTAATTTTTCTGCGGATATTCCTGTCCGTTTGACTAAAGCATTAAAATCTTGTTCACTTTCACTCGCAGCTAAAAGTGCCGCTAGACCTTCGGTATAAGTCTCAACAAAATGCTGGTCGATATAATCATGATGGTAAAGATGCTGAAACAGACCATTAAATAGAGCCACATCCTGACCGGGTAAAATTGGCAAGTGTAAATCTGCTTGCTCGCAGGTACTGGTAAAACGAGGATCGACCACCACCACAAATAAATCTGGATTCTGACTCTTAGCCTGCATGATGCGTTGATACAGTACGGGATGACACCATGCCGTATTAGAGCCAACCAGAACCACCATGTCAGTATGTTCAAAGTCTTCATAACTGGCAGGTACGATATCTTCACCGAAGGCACGTTTATGCGCTGCAACTGCAGACGACATACATAGACGTGAATTGGTATCAATATTGGCAGTGCCCAAATAGCCTTTCACAAACTTATTCACCACATAATAGTCTTCAGTCAGCAACTGTCCTGAGACATAAAATGCAACGCTGTCTGCTCCATACTGATCAATACATGCTTGAAACTGATTTGCAATTTTTTCAATTGCTTGATCCCAAGTGGTGGCTTGACGATGGTTTTTACGGCCAAACATCGGATGCAAAACACGAGTTTCCAAACCTAGCGTATCAGCTAAGTTGCTGCCCTTAATGCAGAGTCGTCCGAAGTTTGAAGGATGCTCTAGATCTCCTGCAACTTGTACTGTCGTCCCATGCGTTTTATGTTGGACACTGACATCCACGCCACACCCCACGCCACAATAGGGACATGTTGTTTTTGTAATAATTGTTTCTGCTTGATCGGAGCGACTGTGTTCTAGATTTTGAATACTGTTCATGACTGCCCCTTTTACCTAGTTAATCCGCTGAACTTTACACTCAACTAAAAAATCATTCTGAGTTCTTCTCCAGTTTCAGCTTATGGATAAACTTTCTAAAACTAGATTTTTCTCATCACACACTATCGTGACAGGCGGCATGGATGCCGCCTTGTTGAGCTGCGGTAGCAAGGATGTACCGTCAGCTTAACAAAGGATTTTTGTTACTTTTCATCCTTGAAAAGTAAGGCAATGCCTTTACAAAAATTATCGGCTCATACATCACATATGCGGCAATGCCATTCATCCTTTACCTATTCTTCTCGAATGGGTAAGCTTTCACCCTGCCTTTTTCATTGCAAAATCCTTACCAAATAACAGCTTATTTCTAAAAGTAGAAACAGGCGTTTGATCTGCAATCAACTCGGCATACCACATCCCATCTTCCGTATCACCAAACAGAACCGCACCAATCACTTTATCTTTCTGGATAATGATACGTTTGTAAATCTGACGTTTATCATCATTGAGGATGATGTCTTCATAATCTTCTTTCGGTTCAAAGTTCCCAGCAGAGAACACATCGACACCGCTGACTTTTAACTGCGTTGGTACCGTCGGTGATTTAAAGGTTAAGCTGCCATGTTCAGCCAAATGCGTTGCACAGATAAAAGCTTGTCCCCAAAGTGGCTCAACCAAACCAAAGGTTTGATTACGATGTTCGATGCATTCACCCACAGCATAAATACTTGGATCAAAAGTTTGCATGGTGTCATTGACCAAAATACCTCGGTTACAACGCAGTCCAGCACTTTGAGCCAAGGCAATATTCGGGCGAATCCCGACCGCAAAAATCACTAAATCCGCATCCAGTACCGTTCCATCTTTAAGGCGGACTTGACTGACATGACCATCCTCACCGATCAAAGCTTCGGTATTCGCCTCAGTAATGATATTGATCCCTTTTTGCTCAATACTATGACGCAACATACGGCTGGCACGCCCATCCAACTGACGCTCCATAATTCGATCCATCAGGTGTAGAACCGTGACATTCATGCCACGTTGTTTCAGTCCATAGGCCGCTTCCAGACCCAGTAAACCACCACCAATCACCACCGCATTCTTTTTGGTTTCGCAATATTTGATCATGGTATTGACATCATAAATATCACGGAAGCTAATCACGCCTTTTAGATCTACACCTTGCACAGGTGGAACAAATGGTAATGAACCAGTGGCAATAATCAAACGATCATAATCAACACTTTCGCCTTTCTCGGTATGAACAACTTTGCGAGTACGATCAATCTTGATTGCAGGATCATCCGCAATAAATTGAATCCCTTTGTCGCTGTACCACGCATGTGGATGCAACATGATGTCATCAATGGTTTTTTCACCTGAAAGTACTGGCGACAACATAATACGGTTGTAATTGCCCCAAGGCTCCTCACCAATCACGGTTACATCATAACGATCCGGTGCCATATCCAATAAATCTTCTAGGCAACGCATCCCCGCCAAACCATTGCCAATTAACACCAGTTTCAGCTTTTCTTGAGCAGCCCCATTGTTGGTAATATAGGTTTTTTGCGGAACAGACCCGACCCACACCCGACCATTTTCAATTTTGGTTGGAAAAACCAAGAGCTTTTGATCTTTATCTTCCAGACAACGCCCCGTCGCTAAACTAAAATGTTGTTTATAAATCGGCGATGCAATCACGCGTTCACCTTGTAAATCGCCAATGATGCCGCGACACATCACATTGGCTTGGCTAAATGGATCTTTATTGCTAAGCGCATAAATCCGCTTTTCGTGACCAACACGAAACAGTGCAACGGATTGACCTTCGATCAGTGCGCCCACACCCGTATTTGGTGTGATGTCATCCAACGCACACACCTCGACCCATTGATTTTCTGGCAGCATATCGATGTTCTTTAAACTGGTCATTTGAGTTCTCCTTATGCTTCAACCATTGGGATACGATCGACTGAGCGTTCAGCGTCATTCAAAGGGCGAATCTGATCGCGCACTTGGGTAAATTGAATATGTGGGTCAGCTTGCTGTTCTGCACTGGCATTGATATAGGTTTGGAAACGTTTACGAATCTCAGGATCTTCAACCGCAGTACGCCATTCATCTTGATAAGTCCCAATCACATGACTCATACGACTTTCGAGTTCTTCGGCAAGTCCTAGCGAATCATCGACAATCACTGATTTGAGATAATCCAAACCGCCTTCCATATTGTCACGCCATACGCTGGTACGTTGTAAACGATCTGCAGTTTGGATATAGAACATAAAGAAACGGTCGATATAACGAATCAAGGTTTCGGTATCAAGGTCAGAAGCCAATAACTCTGCATGACGTGGTTTCATGCCACCATTACCACAGACATACATGTTCCAACCTTTCTCTGTTGCAATCACCCCGACATCTTTACCTTGCGCTTCGGCGCATTCACGGGTACAACCTGAAACCGCCATTTTCAATTTATGTGGCGAACGTAGGCCCTTATAGCGGTTCTCAAGTTCAATCGCCAAGCCCACAGAATCATCCACCCCGTAACGGCACCATGTACTACCGACACAGGATTTCACGGTACGTAATGATTTACCGTAAGCATGACCTGATTCAAAACCCGCTGCATTGAGTTCTTCCCAGATAAACGGGAGTTGATGAATTTGCGCACCAAATAAGTCGACACGTTGTCCACCGGTAATTTTGGTATACAGATTATATTTTTTGGCAATTTGACCTACGGCGATTAAGCCATCTGGAGTGACTTCACCACCTGCCATACGCGGAACAACCGAGTAAGAACCATCTTTTTGAATATTACCCAAGTAGTAGTCGTTACTGTCTTGTAGGCCCGCATGGCTGGGTTCAAGTACAAAATCATTCCAGCACGATGCCAAAATATTGGCCGCCATTGGCTTACAAATATCACAGCCTAGACCATGACCATGTTGATGAATCAAATCATCAAAGGTCTTGATTTCATTGACACGAACCAAGTGATAAATTTCTTGGCGTGAGTACGGGAAGTGCTCACACACATGGTTATTGACTGTTACGCCTTGCCGTTGTAGCTCAGACTTCAACACTTGCGTGACTAAAGGTGCACAACCACCACAGGCTGTCGCCGCTTTGGTACATTTTTTCAAAGCACCAAGTGAGGTTGAACCGTCACAAATTGCTTGGCAAATATCGGCTTTGGACACGTTATTACAAGAACAAATGGTTGCGCTATCTGGCAATAAATCGACACCACTACCGCCTGCTTTGGCACCTGAATCGGCAAAACCTGGCATGATCAAACTTTCAGGTGTTTCTGGTAGTGCCAGACCATTTAGCATCATTTGTAGTAGGTCATTATATTCTTTGGCATCACCGACCAAGACCGCACCAAGCAACTTGGTTTTATCTGCATCGACCACGATCTTTTTATAAACCAAGCTATCTTCATCAGCATAAAAATAGCTGAGTGAGTTTGGCGTCATGCCATGCGCATCACCGACGGATGCCACATCAACCCCCATCAACTTCAACTTGGTGCTCATATCTGCACCTGCGAAACAATGGGTTTCTTCGGCTAAGATATGTTTTGCGGCAATACGTGCCATGTCATAGCCGGGTGCGACTAAGCCATAAATTTTATTATCCCACAGCGCACATTCACCAATCGCATAGATATGCTCATCTGAGGTTTGACAATAATCATTGATTTTAATCCCGCCACGCTCACCCAACGCTAAACCACTCAAGCGCGCTAATTCATCACGTGGGCGAATTCCCGCTGAGAATAAAATGATATCTGTTTCCAGCTCACTGCCATCCGCAAACTTCATGATGTGCGTTGTGCTATCACCGGCTTCAATACATTGCGTGGCTTTTTGGGTATGGACTTTTACCCCAAGATTTTCAATTTTACGGCGTAATACCTTGCCACCTAGATCATCAATTTGTACCGCCATTAAACGCGGTGCAAACTCCACCACATGCGTTTCCAGATTTAAATCTCGCAATGCTTTGGCAGCTTCCAGACCTAATAAACCACCACCAATCACCACACCTGTTTTGGCATTTAAGCTCGCAGCACGAATGGCATCTAAGTCTTCAATGGTACGATAGACAAAACAGTTTTCACGATCATTGCCTGAAATTGGTGGAACAAAGGCATATGAACCTGTTGCTAAGACCAATTTGTCATAATGAATGACATCGCCTAAATTGGTAGTCACCGTTTGCTCAGCTGCATTAATTTCTACCGCTTTGGTATTGAGTCTTAAATCAATACCGTGCGCGTCTGCAAAATCAAAGCGAGCCAGTGATAAATCTTTGGCTGTTTTACCAGAGAAGTATTCAGTCAAATGTACGCGGTCATAGGCAATACGTGGTTCTTCTGCAAGGATGGTAATTTCTAATTCATCATCAGCTTTCTCCAAGATGGCTTCGATGAATTTATGCCCCACCATACCGTGACCAATCATCACTAATTTCATTGTGTTTCTCCTCAAATCGAATCTTTGATTAAGCTGCGCTGCTTTGTTCTGAGCTACGTTCCAACATGGCTTGTTCAAACAGCTGTTGTTCTTTTTGTTTATGCTCTACCGAGAATCGGATCAGCATCACCGAGCTTGCAGCAATCACTACCAAGCCACCTAAAACCATTAAACAAGTTTGAAAATCGACCATTCCTTTCAGCAAGAATCCTGCTGCGACTGCCCCGACATTGCCACCTGCACCAATAATGCCTGCCACACCACCGAGTGCTTCACGATCAATAAATGGAACCAATGCATAAGTCGCACCACATGCCATATGGGTAAACAGTGCGAAGATGGTCATACTGAGGATTGCAAGAACTGCACTATTCATATGCGCGAATAGCATCAGGAACAGTCCTTCACCCAAGATCAACAGAAACAAGATTTTGGTACGACCATCTAGACCTTTTTTCAGCGCGACTTTGTCTGAAACAATCCCACCAAGGGCACGGGCAAACAGTGCCAGCAAACCAAAAACCCCAGCAGCCAGTCCTGCTTCTTTTAAGCCAAAGTTGAAGTGTTCGACGTAATACATCGCAATGATGTTGTGCATGAAGATTTCAATACCAAAACATGCCGCATAAGAGCAGAATAGAATCCAGACCCGATAGTTGCGTGCTGCATGCATTAGGATTGCCAAGCCCCCTTTTTTATCGCTTCCCACCACAACACCTTGCGCACGAAGTTCTTTAAAATCGCCTTGTGGGCAATCTTGAGTCAGCTTCCAATAAAGCACACCCACGATCAGCATCATCACACCCGGTACAAGCAATGCAATTCTCCAACCCATGGCTTGTTCTACACCGAACATCACCAAGGCAGACAACAGTAAAGGCATCAAGGCTTGTGTCGCACCACCACCTGCATTCCCCCAGCCCGCTGATGCGGCATTTGCAGTGCCTACAACATTTGGTGCAAACATAATGCTGGTATGGTATTGAGTAATGACAAAGCTGGCGCCAATTGCACCAATCAATAAACGGAAGAATAGGAAGGATTCATAACTATTTGCTGCAGCAACACCAAATACAGGAATGCTGCCCAACAATAACAATGCAGTATACGTTTTACGCGGACCATACTTATCACACAGTGGACCAACGATTAATCGAACCACAATCGTGATTGCAACAGCAGCAATATTAATATTGGCGATCTGATCTTTGGTGAGATGGAACTCGCCTGCAATCACTGGCATTAATGGTGCACAAGCAAACCAAGCAAAGAAACAAACGAAGAAAGCAAGCCAACTCATGTGGAATGCCCGCATCGCTGGTGCGGAAAAGTTGAATAACTTAATTGACGTGGCTTTTTTCGCCGATAAATCTAAAGACATTGCCATCTCCCATACTGAACGTATCATGTGTTGCTCATACAGCACGCTGTATCAACAAACCGATCAGATCGGACATCGTTGGCCGTCTTACAATTTTGCAAGTCATCTTTGACTCAAGGAATAGTTAGCAAATGCTGTGCCAAGTTCTAACCACAATCACACCAACATAACATTAGTTATTGTTTTATATTAATTTTATTCATTTACTCTTTATTTTTAATGAATACCAATTCGGTTGAAGAGAACAAGTTCAGTACAACGACCTGTTTTAAAGCACAATTCGCACTGCTTCAAAACAATTCTTTTTACGCACTTAAAAAGTGCAGTTTTATTCTGGAGGATATAAGTCAAATTTTTCATTTCTTCTACTTGGTCACAGCGATACAATAAAGCGCATAAACAATACGCCCCATGGAGCGATTGCACCGAATAAGAAATCAAAATAGCTTCACTGGCACTATTTTTGCTTCAAAAACAATACGCACAGTACTTTAATCTCTGTGCATAACCCCACCGTTTGACCTATATACTTATGCCGAAACTCAAGATCGCACTTATTGATGACGACCAGGCTCGGGCTGAATACATAAAAACCTGTTTGATTGAACATGACTTTGATGTAGTGGCTTGTTTTACCCTCGATCATCTCAATATTTTTAAACTCGAACATCTTCAAGCCGATGTCATTCTGCTTGATATGGATCACCCACATCGCGATGTGATCGAAAGTTGTGTCAGCAACTTTGATCTGCCTACCGTCTTATTTACCAAGAACACCGATAAAGACACTATCAAACAAGCCATTGATGCAGGGATTACCGCCTATATCGTCGATGGTATAGACCCAAGCCGCTTACACACCATTTTAGATATTTCGATTGAGCAGTATAAAAAGCATAAAAAACTGGAATGTGACCTGAAAGATGCCAAGACCAAACTTGCAGATCGTAAAGATGTCGAAAAGGCCAAAGTGTTGCTCATGCAACTGCATGGCTTAACTGAAGACACCGCGTTTCAATTACTCAGAAAAAATGCCATGAGCCACCGCATGACTATTGGAGAAATGGCACGCCGTTTACTCGATGCCCAACAACTTTTAAATAATCAACTAAAGGATGAATAGATGAGCCATTTAGTCGAATTAGCAAAAGTAGAAAAAACCGAATTACAACTGGGCTATATTCCCTTACTTGATTGTGTCGCATTACTCTGGGCAAAGCAGCGTGGTTTTTTTGAAGAAGTCGGTTTAAATGTCAATTTAGTCAAGGAAGCTTCTTGGGCCAGTTTACGTGATCGTTTAGCTTTTGGCTTACTCGATGCTGCACATTGCCTGTCTGCCATGTTGCCAGCAGCAGCGGTCGGAACTGATCAAATTGGGATTCCACTACAAACCTCTCTCGTGCTGAGTGAAAACCGAGCCTTTATCAGCTTAAGCCAGAAGCTCTGTTATGCACTGAATATTCAGAAGCAAGACAACGCAGAGAGCTCCGCACAGAAACTGACGGATTATATCCGCCAAGATCAAAACGTCTCTTTGGCACATGTATTCCAACACTCGATTCATCACTACTGCTTAAGAGAATGGCTCGCTTTGGCTGACCCTCAACTAGCGCAAACCATTCAAATGAAAACCTTACCGCCACCTTATATGGTTGAAGCGATCAGTAATCATTTAATAGATGGGTTTTGTGTCGGTGAACCTTGGAATACTCAAGCTGAGTTACAAGGTCTAAGCCAAATTGTCTGTTCAAGTCAGCACATTATCCCGAATGTTGCCGACAAAGTCTTAGCAGTCACGCAAGAATGGGCGCAACAACATCCACACACTTTGATTGCCTTAACCAGTGCCATTCTCAAAGCGCAACAAGAGTTGCGACAACTAGATGATTTCAGCCCTGTATGGCAACTTCTGATTGAATTTGATGTGATTCAATTCCATTGCTCGCCAGACGTTCATGTTGAAAAGTACTTTACCATCCAGAATATCATTCGTAACTTTGTACAAAACAGTGCTGAGCCAAAAGCCCAAGACTTTGAATGGCTATTTCAACAAATGCATAAGTGGAATGCTGTAGAACTTGAACGAGACACTTATATGACTCAAGCTCAGAATTGCCTACTGCTTGAAACCTATAAAGCTGCTGCGAATCCCACATAAAACCAAGGACAAAAAAAAGCTGTCTTGATATTTAAAGACAGCTTTTGAAAGACCCAAAAGGGATTACACCAATCACAAGTAATCCCTTAAGTAGTCACTATCATATTGAAAGCAGAGATATCTTTTTCGGACATTTTTATGTCATTAACTGCCATCTAGAATGCGAATTTTTATCATTTCTGCCAACTGATTAAGCGACAACAGTGTTCAATCTCTAATCATCTTGCATTGCAGTCATCAAGCGCTTCACAATGTCACGCAATCAACAAGTAGCATCAGAAAAGGTTCAATATTCATATTTTAGCAACTACAGGTTTACTATCCTCATAAATAATAATTTAAACACATAAAAACAATATGTTAGTATAAAACCTTCATCCTATTGGATCACATAAAAATACACTTTACCCAATTCTTTTCTAAGGATTTAAGTCGCACTAAGATACCAAAATATAAATAGCTTGACTGCTGAGTTACACAAATCCCATGAACGAAATGAGGTAATTCAGTTTAGAATGTTTAAAAATAAAATTACGCTAAATTTTGTCATATTTTAACATTGCCAATTCCTTGCAAAGTTTTCATTATATGCACCATGCTTGGCATGCAAATTTCTTCATCGATTAAAACAAATTATAAAAAAATTGCAGAATTTTGTGCCATAATAAGCAAACTTTGCAGACATCTTGCAAAAAACTTTTGCAGATTTAGAAATTGGAGCAGGCTGAATGAGCTCAACCATTTTGGTAATTCATGGACCGAATTTGAACTTGCTAGGAAAACGCGAACCAGAGGTATATGGTTATCTCACGCTAGATGATGTTAACCAGCAACTCATCGCTCAAGCCCAACATGCATCACTCACACTAGATACTTTTCAAAGCAACTGGGAAGGTGCGATTGTCGATCGTATCCATCAAGCACAAAACGAGGGTGTGAAATTTATCATTATCAACCCTGCAGCCTTGACCCATACCTCAGTTGCTTTACGCGATGCCTTACTTGGTGTTGCCATCCCATTTATTGAGGTTCATTTGTCAAATGTTCACGCCCGTGAATCATTCCGTCATCACTCATATTTATCAGATAAAGCCATTGGCGTAATTTGTGGCTTAGGTGCAAAGGGTTATTCCTTTGCTCTCGATTACGCTATCGAAAAAATTCAATCTTCTAACTAATTTAGACTTTTTAGGAATGCTCACTCATGGATATCCGTAAAATCAAGAAGCTCATCGACTTGATGATTGAATCTGACTTACAAGCGATTGAAGTTAAGGAAGGCGACCAATCCATCTCATTAACTCGCCCTACTCCTGTTTATGCCGCGGCTGCTGTAGCTGCAGCTCCAACGGTTGCTGCTCCAGCACCAGCAGCAAAAACACCACGTGGTGCAGTTGAATCATCACCTATGGTTGGTGTGTTCTATGCAGCACCAAGTCCAGGTGAAGCACCATTTGTAAATGTAGGTCAAACAGTATCTGCGGGTGAAACATTAGGGATCATTGAAGCAATGAAAATCATGAACCCAATTGAAGCAACAAAAAGCGGCGTAATTGAAGAAATTCTAGTGAAAAATGGTGAAGTGATCCAATTCGGTCAACCACTTTTCCGCTACCGTGCTTAATCAGTTTGGGGATTCCTATGTTGCAAAAAGTATTAATTGCAAACCGTGGCGAAATCGCTTTACGAATTACTCGGGCTTGTAAAACTCTTGGCATTAAAACAGTTGGTATCTATTCAGATGCCGATAAAGATTTAATGCACTTACGCTTCGTTGATGAAGCAGTGTGTATCGGACCGGGTGCAAGTAGTGAAAGCTATTTAAATATTCCTGCAATTATTACTGCTGCAGAAATCACAGGCGCGGATGCAATCCATCCTGGTTATGGTTTTTTATCCGAGAATGCGGAATTTGCTGAAATCGTTGAAAGTTCTGGCTTTATTTTCATTGGCCCTCGCCCTGAACATATTCGTCTTATGGGGAATAAAGTATCAGCGATTATTGCCATGAAAAAGTCAGGTGTACCAACGGTACCTGGCTGTGATCATGCCGTAACCATTAACAATGCACTCGCGGAAGCAAAAGAAATCGGCTTCCCATTGATCGTGAAAGCGGCTTCTGGTGGCGGCGGTCGTGGTATGCGTATCGTAGAACGTGTCGACACGCTACTTGAATCGGTTCAAGCGGCGCAACGCGATGCAGAGATGTGGTTCGGTGACGATACGGTTTATATGGAACGTTTCTTACAGAAACCTCGCCATGTCGAAGTACAGGTTCTTGGTGATGGTAATGGTCATGCGATTCACCTCTATGATCGCGACTGTTCTTTACAACGTCGTCATCAAAAAGTATTAGAAGAAGCACCGGCACCAAACCTACCTGAACAAGCACGTGCTGATATTTTAGAAGCCTGTGTGAATGCATGTAAGTTGATGCAGTATCGTGGTGCAGGTACATTTGAATTTTTATTTGAAGATGGCGAATTCTTCTTCATCGAAATGAATACTCGCGTGCAAGTTGAACATCCTGTCACTGAAATGGTGACTGGGGTTGATATCATTGAACAGCAACTTCGTATTGCAGCTGGTTTAGGTCTTGAACTTGAACAAGAGCAAATCGAAGTTAAAGGTCATGCGATTGAATGCCGTATCAATGCTGAAGATCCAACTACTTTCTTGCCTTCTCCAGGTAAAATTGAAAGTTTCTATGCGCCAGGTGGTGCTGGTATCCGTTTGGATTCACACATCTATCAGGGCTACAACATCCCGCCTTACTATGACTCAATGATTGCAAAATTGATTTCTCATGGTAAAGACCGTGAAACATCATTAGCTCGCATGCGCCAAGCATTAGATGAAATGATTTTGACAGGAATTAAAACCAATATTCCTTTGCATAAAGATTTGATCTTACAAGACAAAAATTTCTGTGAACAGGCAATGGATATTCATTATCTTGAAAAACATTTGCTAAAACAGCTTGAACCAAAAGCTGAAAAAGCCTAAATAAAAAAGCCTCTTACTCAAGAGGCTTTTTTATTTCTAACTCAATCTTAATTCTTAGGGTAAAACACGACGCAAGGTCGCAAAACACTTATCGCCTTTTTCACTGGCACAAAAATCGATAGTTGAATCATTGGCCCATTTTACAAAGTACTGCGAAACTTCACCCGTTTGATCTTGCTTTTGACCTGAACAGTCCATTTCATTATTGTCATATTTGATTTGCAGAACTAATGCGGGCAAGCGCTCTTTATGATCTTCTGATGGCTGATAATCATATAAGCCATACGACCATTCTTGACCACTTTTAATCACCACATCACTTGCACCACGGAAGTTATAGTATTCGACACACTTCTTATTGTTTGGAATTTCCATTCCCCACAGCCCCATAATCTCAGGGCGAGTTGTGACCCGAATCGCATTGGCTTTAGCTATTTGTTGAGGGGTTACTGCTGCTTTGTCATTTACGACCGTCTCTGCCATAGTCCATGTTGAGCAAGCCCATAATAATCCAATAATATAAATATTTTTCATAGATTTAATTAAGTCGTCATCTTAACGGTGCATAGGCTTAAATTAGCATATTTTTTGATAAAAGCATGCATTCATAACCATATAAACACAATATTTTTACCATGTAATTTAATTGCTTGTTTTGACACTTTTTCAGGTATGCTATTTTTCAAATTGTATTTAACTTTTTACTTTATAAAGATTTTCGCTTTAGGGATAAAAGCCATGAAATTTTCAGAATACGTACAGTACGATGGTTTAGGGTTAGCCGAGTTAGTCAAAAACAAAGAAGTTCAGCCGTCAGAGCTGCTCGAAATCGCATTAGAACGAAGCAATCAAGTCAATCCGAAACTGAATGCCATCATTATCCCAATGTATGAACAAGCCAAACAACGCGCTCAACACGCTTTATCAGGTCCATTCTCAGGTGTTCCATTTTTAGTCAAAGATCTATTTCAAGAATACCAAAGTGTGCCAACGTCTTATGGCAGTCAAGCATTAAAAAAAATCAATTACACACCAGACTTTAATGCAGAAATTGTCAATCGCTGGGAACAAACTGGTATTGTCACTTTTGGACGAACGAATACGCCTGAATTTGGTATTAAAGGGATTACTGAGCCTGATGCTTGGGGAGCATGCCATAATCCTTGGAATTTAAAGCATAACAGCGGTGGCTCTTCAGGCGGTTCTGCTTCAGCAGTTGCAGGCGGCTTAGTCCCTATTGCGGGTGCGGGTGATGGCGGTGGATCAATTCGTATCCCTGCTTCGTATTGCGGTCTATTTGGACTTAAACCCAGTCGTGGACGTACGCCATGGGGACCACAATTTAGCGAAGCCATGCACGGCGCTGCCATGCAGCATGTGCTCAGCAAAACCGTTCGAGATAGTGCAGCCATGCTTGATGCAGTGCAAGGTCCTGAACAAACCTCACTATTTCGTATTGAAGCACCGAAACAAAACTACTTAGATATCATTCAACAAAGTCCAAAAAAACTTCGTATCGCATTTAATACCCAATCACCGATTGGTACCAAAATCTCTAAAGATGCAATCCAAGCTGTGCAAAAAACTGCGAAGCTATTGGAATCATTGGGTCATATTGTGGTTGAAGACCGACCTAAAATAGATGGTCTCGAACTGGCAAAAGATTTTGTCACCACATGGTTCAGTCAGTTCTCCTATATGCAGGCACAAATCAAACAAATGGCGGGTGCAAAAAATCGTGATTTCGAACTCGATTCAATTACTTTGGCTGCCTTTGGAGCGAAGACCACGGCGACAGAATATATTCATACGCTTAATAATTGGGGACTGTACAGCACCCAGATGAATATTTTCTTTGAAAAATATGACTTATACCTCACGCCAACCACGGCCTCAGTCGCGCCTAAAAATGGTGAGGTTGCCACACCTGCTTGGCAGAAGCCAATCCTAAAAGGCTTGCTAAAACTAGGAAAAGCCCACTACTTGGCACAAGGTAAGTTGGTAGAGAAAATGGTACAGGACAATTTGAGTTGGGTACCTTTTACCCAGCTCGCCAATGTAACCGGTTTACCTGCCATGTCAGTCCCTTTGTATTGGAATAAACACGGTATGCCACTCGGTAGCCAGTTTATCGCACCTTTTGGATGTGAAGACCGCTTGTTGCAACTTGCCGCTCAACTGGAACAAGCACAACCATGGTTGCCGCAATATAAACACATCCAAATCTAGTCTAAGTTTTGGCTGCTGTTTCCACTTGATTCGGCAGCCATAGCACCAGTAATAAACCAAACAAGACCACCACACTGGCACAGAAGAAAATGGTCGCACCTGAAAATATTTGCCAATAGTGCCCAGCCAATAAACTTCCAGATGCTACCCCTAAGCCCCACATGGTGCTATACAATGCCTGTCCTCGGCCTTGCTGCTCTGGTGTAAAGTTTTGGAAAATCACTTTCATGGCAATCAGATGGAACAGGCCAAAACTAAAGGCATGTAAACACTGAGTAAGTAACTGTCCAATATAATTGTTTTCTAAAACACCGACCAAGAACCAGCGTAAACTGGTTAAAAGCAGGCAAATCACTACCAATGTTCGCCATGAAAAGCGAGTGAAGAAGAGCTTTTGTGCAATAGCAAACATAATGATTTCAGCAATCACCCCCATCGCCCATAAGCTGCCAATTTGTGTGGTGCTAAAGCCAATTTCTTTTAGATAGTTACTATAAAAGCTATAAAACGGCGCCAATGAAAACAGCAAAATAAATTCAATACTAAAAAATGCAGCAACGATGGGCCGTTTTAAAATCGGGAGTAGCGGTTCAAGCGTTTTCTGAGAGCTTGGTGCATGTTCAGGCTCTTTAATACTAAATGACCAAAGAAAAGCCAGAAATGAAACAGAGAGCAATAAAATAGGCAGCATTGAGATTGGAATAACCTCCAATAAAGCCCCAATTACAAATACACCGACAATAAAACCGACTGAACCCCATTTACGCACTTTGCCATAGAGTTCCGCACGTTTTTCACCTAACCAGAATAAAGTCACGCCCTCAAACTGCGCCAAGATGGCATTTTGGAAGAAACTGAAAATCAACATCAGTAACGCCACTGATTGGAAACTATTCGGGATTACGAAGATGGCAAACCAGATACAGGTTTCCATCCAGGTCGCAATACGTACCAAAAGCATTCGCTTTCCTGATTTATCAGCAATCCAGCCCCAAATTAATGGTGCAAAAAAACGGGTAATAATCGCAATTGAAGAAAGAATGCCGATCTCTTGGTAATTGAACCCCTGATCTTGTAGATACAGGTTCCAATACGGCATGAACGTTCCGACTATGGCATAGTAGAACAGGTAGAAACCACCCAATCGTGTTTGGATACTTAATGATTGAAGCAATTCAAATGCCTTTTTTAAAGTGTCAAATAAGAATAAATAGAGAAAATAAACTCGATTGATATAAGCGAATTTTAGCTCATTTCACCAAACAATTCGCCAAATATCCGCATGAATATCAAAGCGGATATGTAAAAAAAGGGCTGAAAATTCAGCCCTTTTTTTACATATCCGCTTTGAAAGTTAAACATCCGTATTTAAAGCCACACTCGGCTGAGCATTTCTTAATTTTCGCTGTTTCAAATAATAGGCTAGCATTAAACACAGAATCCATGCGGGAATCATCATGACTGCGATCCGCATATCCGCAGTCATTGACATCACCACGAGAATACCCAACATAAAGATCATGCACAGATAATTACTAAATGGATAAGCAATACTTGGGAACTTGGTAGTGACACCCTGTGCTTGCATGGCCTTACGGAACTTTAAATGCGTCCATGAAATCACCACCCAGTTAATCACAATCGCTGCAACCACCAGCATCATTAACAAACCAAATGCTTTCGCAGGGAATGCATAGTTCAACAACACACACAGTACCGTAACGAATGCAGATACATAAACCGCATTGGTTGGAATACCACGTTTGTTGATTTTCTGAAGGAACTTAGGTGCATTACCTTGTTGAGCCAAGCCCAATAACATACGGCTACTGCAATAGCTGGTTCCGTTATAAACAGATACAGCCGCAGTTAAGATCACAAAGTTCAACATTGTTGCAACGCCTTGGCTATCCAATGATGCGAAGACCATCACGAATGGGCTACCACCTTGCGCCATTTGGTTCCAAGGGAACAGTGCGAATAAGATGAAAAGCGTTGCAATATAGAAAATCAAAATACGATAGATAATTTGATTCACTGCTTTCGGCAAGGTTTTATCAGGATCACGTGCTTCTGCCGCAGTGATACCAAATAACTCAATTCCACCAAAGGCGAAAATGATCACTGCCATGGCCATGACCAGACCTTCTACACCAAATGGAAAGAATCCACCCAATGCCCAAAGATTACTGATACCAGCTTGTGGCCCTGCTGTTCCTGTTGCAAGTAAATACGAACCAAAACCAATCATGGCCAAGATTGCTAAAATTTTGATGATAGAGAACCAAAACTCCATTTCACCAAAAAACTTGACATGCAAAAGGTTGATACCGTTAATTAAGATAAAAAAGGCCAATGCCGAAACCCATGTCGGGATTTCAGGCCACCAATATTGAATATATAACCCAATCGCCGTGAGCTCAGCCATACAGACCAGCACATTGAGTACCCAATAGTTCCAACCTGACATGAAACCTGCAAATGAGCCCCAGTATTTATAAGCAAAATGGCTAAATGAACCACTGACTGGCTCTTGTACCACCATTTCACCTAACTGTCGCATCATTAAAAATGCAATGAGCCCTGCAATCGCATAACCCAGAATGACCGATGGGCCAGCCAGCTTAATCGATTGTGAGATACCTAGAAACAAACCTGTGCCAATCGCACCACCTAGCGCAATAAGCTGGATATGCCGATTGCTTAAACCTGGGTTCAGGTTTCCTTGCTCCTGTTTTGACATATGATTATTCTCATCCGTGTCGCGTAATTTTTCTGTCTAAAATTACGTATATCATAAGTTAATCACAAATGCCTATATCTAACCCGAAAAATAATTAATTCACTTTTCGAATAACCGCGCATATAAACAGAAAATTCAACAAATAACAAATATTATGAATAATGTAATTAAATTATGTATTGCGTAATTAATTATTTTCAGTATGATAGAAATTAAGACACAGGGATTTTTGCTCTAAGCAAACTAGAATTGACCGATAAAAACCTATACATCATTTTATCTTTCAATCGCTTAATCAAAACACTCCCTAAATAACCAGATTAGACCGACAGAATTAAAGACAAGGAAAGCGAATCATGGCACATCATTTAACTTCTTTTCTTGAGATTGATGCCCAATCAGATTTCACAATACATAATTTGCCATACGGCATTTTCAGCGAGACAGCACAAGGTGAAAAACGCGTTGGCGTTGCAATTGGTGAATGGGTGCTTGACCTTGCCGCATTAGAGCAAAAAGGCTTATTACAGCTCACAACAGTAAACTGCTTTAATCAGCCAACATTGAATAAATTTATTGAAACAGGCAAACACAATTGGCATACGGTTCGCAGCACTGTGCAAAGCTTATTGTCTGCGGAAAATCCGACCTTACGTGATGATGCAGATTTACGTCAGCAAGTCTTGTTTAAACAAGAAGATGTGGTTTTACATTTACCGATTCATGTACCTGGCTATACCGACTTCTATTCATCGAAAGAACATGCCACCAATGTCGGTACCATGTTTAGAGACCCTAAAAATGCGCTATTGCCGAACTGGAGCGAATTGCCTGTCGGCTATAACGGTCGTGCCAGTTCTGTGATTGTCAGCGGTAAAGACATTGTGCGCCCTTCAGGACAAATCAAATTACCGAATGAAGAACGTCCTATGTTCTCGGCAACCCGTAAACTCGACTTTGAATTAGAAACTGCTTTTGTCGTGGGTAAAGCAACTGAATTGGGCGAGCCGATTGCCATTGAAAATGCATGGGAACATATCTTCGGTATGGTGTTGCTGAATGATTGGTCAGCACGTGATATTCAACAATGGGAATATGTCCCTTTAGGTCCTTTCAATGCCAAAACCTTTGCCAGTGCCATCTCACCGTGGGTGGTGACCATGGAAGCGCTTGAACCATTTAAAGTCAAAGGTCCGGAGCAACAACCAAAACCATTAGGCTATCTACAAGAAAACACCGCAAACAGCTATGATATTCAGCTTAGTGTTGAAGTTCAAACCCCTCAATCTTCACAGTCTAATGTGATTTGCCAAACCAACTTCAAATATATGTATTGGTCAATGGCACAGCAACTGACCCATCACACTATTGCAGGCTGTAATGTCCAAGTCGGCGATTTAATGGGTTCAGGCACAATTTCAGGCCCAACTGAAGATTCTTATGGCAGCTTACTGGAACTGACGTGGAATACCACCAAACCGCTCAACCTTTGCAACGGCGAAAAGCGTGGCTTCTTGGAAGATGGTGACCGTGTTGTGATGAAAGGCTACTGTGAAAAAGATGGAATCCGCGTGGGCTTTGGCGAAGTTGCCAATACCATTTTACCAGCACGTCACTTTCGTTTTAATCAACAAAAGGACGAGCGTTATGAAACTGTATAGTTACTTTCGTAGCTCTGCGGCTTATCGGGTACGTATCGCGCTTAACCTAAAAGCATTGCCCTATGAAACTGAAGCAGTGCATCTCGTTAAAAATGAGCAGCAACTGGCAAGTTATCGTGCCCTCAATCCAAGTCAGTTGGTGCCGACACTACTTGACCAAGATCAGGTCTTTACCCAGTCGCTCAGCATTTTGGAATATCTGGAAGAACGTTATCCAGCCAAAGCGCTGTTACCCAAAGATCTGATTGAACGTGCCAAAGTTCGTGCCTTTGCACAAAGCATTGCCTGTGATATTCATCCGATCAATAACCTGAGAGTGTTGAAGTATCTACAAAACGATCTTGCGATCAGTAATGAGCAAAAAACGCTGTGGTACAGACATTGGATTTTAGAAGGCTTTCACAGCTTAGAAATGCAATTACAGCATTCCAATGGGCAATTCTGCTTTGGCTCACAGCCAACTTTTGCAGACTGCTGCTTGATTCCTCAAGTCTACAACGCCAAGCGCTTTAAAATTGATTTAAGTGCTTTTCCCAAGATTGAGTCGATCTACCAACATTGTTTAACCCTTCCCGCATTCTTAAATGCGACCCCAGAACAACAACCAGATTGGGAATAGAGATAAAAGGAGTTTTATCATGAGCTTTGCAATTAAAAAAATTCATCATGTGGCTTATCGCTGTAAAGATGCGAAAGAAACCGTCGAATGGTACAAAAAAATGCTGCATATGGATTTCATTCTGGCCTTTGCAGAAGACCATGTGCCATCCACCAAAGCCTTTGATCCGTACATGCATTTGTTTTTAGATGCGGGCCAAGGCAATGTATTGGCCTTCTTTGAACTGCCGACGCAACCAGATATGGGCCGTGATGAAAACACACCACAATGGGTACAGCATATTGCTTTTGAAGTGGAAGATTTAGATGCGCTGATGGCAGCAAAAGCACATCTCGAAGCCAATGACGTGAAGGTATTAGGGGTGACCAACCATGGTATCTTCCACTCGATTTACTTCTTCGATCCAAATGGTCATCGTCTGGAACTGACCTATAATGATGTCAATGCCGATGCCAAGATTGCACGAATTACCGAAGAAATGAAATTAGAAATGCTGGATGAGTGGAGTCGCACCAAACGTGCACCACACCATACTCATTTCTTACACGAAGATGAACTCGGTGCATAAATTCAGTTCCATGAATTTGGCATTAGCATTGTAAAATGTTAATGCCTTTTTTTATGGTCTAAATTTAAAGCATTTTGTATATTTTTAAGGCATAGTAGGCTCAGCAAAATAGCGTGCAATCTCTCTAAAAACAATTGTATGCTTATGCAATTCACCAATTTGATTCATTTAAAAAGATGATTTCTATTTTGCCAACTGCTCAGGCATTATGTGCTGGATGTAAATTGTCCATGATTGACAGCAACAAACACGGCGTGAAAGCACGCAGCTTAAGGGTTATTGAATGATTGAAGAAAAGTTATCTGGTGGGGTTCAATCACTTGAGGTCGGTTTAGCGGTACTCAATGCCCTTTTAGAGCATAACAAGCCCATTATATTAAAAGACCTATCCAGCAAACTGGATATGCACCCTGCCAAGGTACACCGTTATCTGGTCAGTCTGATTCGCATGAATTACGCCAAGCAGCTCACCGATGGTCAGTACGCCTTAGGCGATCAAGCATGGCGTTTAGGCTTGAACTGTATCCAGCATACCGATGTATTACAGCTGGTTCAGCACCTGATTTATGAATTACAAAACAAGATTGGCTGTGGTATTCAAATCAGTAAATGGTCGCCCAAAGGGCCTTTAGTGGTTCAATCGATTGAATCCAACCATCCAATTTCAATCGTGACCAAGGTTGGTTCGATCATGCCATTGGTCAATTCCGCAGCGGGTCGTGTGTTTGCCTCTTATATGCCTGAAGCCGTGATTAAGCCGTTGATGCAAGCGGAATGGGAAAAAGCGGCTCATAACCATTACCCGATTAGACCGACTGATTGGGATGAGTTTCTATTACTCAAAGAGAATGTCCTGCAACATGGCATGTCGATTGCTCAGGGTGATCTTTTGGTCGGGATTAATGCAGTGGGTCTACCGATCTTTAATGCGCATCATTCAATGGAGTTTTGTATTGTCGCGTTGGACAGTGAAATGTTTTTCTCAGTTCATGAGGGCAGCGAGAACTTAGAACTGTTTAAACGTGAAGTTGCAGCAATCAATCAATATATTCAAACCCGTTAATAATTCATCCATATAAAAAAGCCAAGAAGCAAACTTCTTGGCTTTTTTGTTTCAAGCTTTGAGCTGAATTATTTTGCTTCTAGTACACCACGGCGGATCTGGTCACGTTCGATGGATTCAAACAATGCCTTGAAGTTGCCTTCACCAAAGCCATCATCATCTTTACGTTGAATAAATTCAAAGAACACAGGCCCAAGCATGTTTTGCGAGAAAATCTGCAACAACAGTTTTTTCTGACCATCTTTGGTATTGCCATCCAACAAGATACCGCGTTTTTGCAGTTCTTCCGTTGGCTCACCATGATTAGGTAAACGCTCTTTCAACATTTCATAGTAGGTTTCAGGTGGTGCAGTCATAAACTGCATACCAATCCCTTTTAACTTGTCCCATGTTGAAAGCAGGTCATCGGTAATAAACGCGATATGCTGAATGCCTTCACCATTAAAATCTGCCAAGAACTCTGCAATTTGACCGTTGCCCTTGTCTGAATCTTCATTCAGTGGAATACGAATCATGCCATCTGGCGCAGTCAAGGCTTTAGAGGTTAAACCTGTATATTCGCCTTTGATGTCAAAGTAGCGGATTTCTTGGAAGTTAAAGATTTTTTCGTAGAAGTTCGCCCAATACTCCATACGTCCTTTATAGACATTATGAGTTAAATGGTCGATTTCGTTCAGGCCCGCACCTTTTGGATTTCTGTCTGCATCATCAAAGAAAATAAAGTCATTTTCATAGATATCACGATCAACAAGGAAAATTGGCATGCCACCAATCCCTTTGATCGCAGGGATATTTAATTCCATTGGCCCAGCTTGTGAATACATTGGTTCTGCACCAAGCTCCACGGCTTTGCTAAATGCTTTGGCTGCATCACGAGTTCTAAAACCCATTGCACAGGCTGAAGGGCCATGTTCTTTAAAGAAGAATGAAGCATAAGATTCAGGCTGGTAGTTCAAGATAATGTTGATATTACCCTGACGCCATAAATAAACTTTTTTAGACTTATGCTTTGCGACTTTAGAAAAACCGATGGTCTCAAAGATCTGATCTAATCCGTTTTCCGTCGAAACAAATTCAATAAAAGCAAAACCACATAATTCTAATGGGTTATCTAAAATGTCCATCTAGTTTCCCTTATTTAGATAAATTCATCCGTTTAATGCTCTGTATAGGTCTTATTCTTCAATTGCTTAATCGCTATCTAAAAGCATCAACCTATACATGCGTTATCAGAAAAGGCGACCGGTGTTTTTATAAGTATGTAAAAGCATCCGTATTAAAGCCCTTTCCGTCCATAAGTCAGCCAAATGAAGAAATCATGATTCTTGATCTTGGCTCTCAGCTATAAATTCATGCTACAAGAAAGTCTAAATTTATGCAATACATAATTCAATTATGTTATGTGTAATTTTATTACTGTTTGGCTCTGCCAATTAAAGGTCGCTATTAAAGAATAATTGGCGATATCTCTAAATCAGACTATGGTCTCAAGCTGATACGAATAAAAGTATTGTGAGTAGACGGCCTGTCTTATTTCCTTAACAAAGTTCGATTAGCTTAAGCCTATGAGCTACGCAGGCGAATGAGATAGACATGACACAAACTTCGATTTTAGAACAGTTAACTCAACTCATTGAAAGCTATAGTCATGAGCATAGTGGTAGACCGCAAAAGATTTTGATTGGTTATAAGGCCTATTATGACTTGATGGGAAATTCGAGTTTTGCCACCGAAGTTACTGACTCCGCTTTAAACCCCAATAAAAGAAAGTATAAAAAGATTAAAATTAAAGTCACCAAAGATGACTATCAGCTTGAGCTAGAATAACGCCCCTGGAAAGAGAATAATTCTCATATCTAACAATTCATTACTTGAGCTTGTGTGAGCTTCTTGGCATCGTTTGTCAGTTGCTTCATTATGGGAATCTCCTGCCGATGGCTAGTCCAGCGCAAGCTATAAGACATAAATTACTTAACACTTTCTTTTCAAGACATTCTGTTTGGTTTCTTTGTATTTTTACTGCTTTAACCATTACTTGGTTTAAATTTACCTATACCCCACATACCATTTATTATTTTATATCTGATACCCTTTTAAACGGTCTTTGGTTAGTCACTGGGGTGCTCAGCATTGTTGGTTTAAGCGACTTACTGCAAAAGAAACATGCAATTTTGAGAAACTATCCAATTTTGGGACATTTCCGCTTTCTGTTTGAAGATGTTCGCCCTGAAATTCGTCAATATTTCATTGAATCGGATCAAGATGCCCTGCCTTTTTCACGTATGCAACGCAGCCTTGTTTATCAACGTGCAAAAAATGAAAATGCGGATAAGCCCTTTGGTTCAATCATTGATGTCTATGATCCAAACTATCGCTTCATTGTACATTCCATTGCCCCGTGTCCTCCTGCGAATCCAGAATCTTTCCGGGTACTGATTGGTAATGCGCAATGTAGCCAGCCGTATAGCGCATCGATCATGAATATCTCAGCAATGAGCTTTGGTAGTCTGAGTGCTAACGCAATCCGTGCATTGAACAAAGGTGCACATTTAGGCAACTTCTACCACGATACCGGTGAAGGTAGTCTCAGCCCCTACCATTTAGAGCATGGTGGCGATATTGTCTGGCAAATTGCCAGTGGCTATTTTGGTTGCCGTACCGCTGAAGGCTTATTTGATCCAGACAAGTTTGCACAGCAAGCCAAAAATCCGAATATTAAAATGATTGAGGTCAAGCTCTCACAAGGTGCGAAACCAGGTCACGGCGGTATTTTACCCAAGCATAAAATCACTGAAGAAATTGCCCGTATTCGTGGTATTTCCAGAGACCATGACTGTGTTTCCCCTTCTAAACACCCAAGTTTTAACACCCCGATTGAAATGATGCATTTCATTCAAAAACTCAGAGAGCTTTCAGGTGGTAAACCAGTTGGCTTTAAACTCTGTATTGGTCAACCTTGGCAATTTATGAGCATTGTCAAAGCCATGCTCGAAACCAAAATTGTGCCTGACTTTGTGGTGGTTGATGGTTCTGAAGGCGGAACTGGCGCAGCACCAATCGAGTTTAGTGACTATATTGGTACGCCACTCAGAGAAGGTTTGCGCTTTGTGCATAATACACTAGTGGGTACAGGATTGCGTGATCAAATCAAAATTGGTGCCAGCGGTAAAATGATCAGCGCCTTTGATATTGCCAGCACCTTTGCCTTAGGTGCGGATTGGGTCAATTCCGCACGTGGCTTTATGTTTGCGGTAGGTTGTATCCAAGCACAAAGCTGCCATACCAACCAATGTCCTGTTGGTATTGCAACACAGGATAAAGATCGTCAGAAAGCGATTGATGTTCCAAGTAAAGCTGAACGTGTGTTTAACTTCCATAAAAACACGCTGCACGCCTTATCTGAAATGATTGCAGCTGCGGGTTTACATCACCCATCCGACATTAAAGCGCATCATTTGGCACAGCGTATGAATGATCGCGAAATCAAAAACTATGCACAGATCCACTTCTTCTTAAAAGAAAATGAATTGCTGCATAGCGATTTAAATGATGACGAGAATTTCTACTATCGTATGTGGAAAATGGCGGATGCCAATCAATTTTAATATAAACGTTTAAGCCAATAAAAATCACCACTAGTAATAGTGGTGATTTGGTTTTGCATGTAAGAAAGCAGGAATTAAGCCTGTCAGCGCAGCACGAATATCAGCACGTTCATTAATTAATTGGTGTGAGCCTTCTTCCAGCATCAATAAAGTCTGCAATCTAAACTTACGGCGAATATATTCAATGTTATAACGCCAATCTACGGTTTGATCTAAAGCACCCTGTGCGAGCCACACAGGAATACGACATGCTGGTCGCTGTTCCATTTCCAGCATCCATTTTGACATCGCCAAAATCCAGTCCATGCCCATCATTCGAGGTTGCAAAGGATCCTTTAAACGAACAAAGCGTAAAAATTCAGGATTATGATTATTACGACGGAAATGTCGTGGTACTTGACTTTTGATCCTACGGATAATGCCCAGACCAACCGAGTTATGCCACCATGCCGTTTTCGCAGGCCGAATCAATGGCGACAACAATAATACCCGATCGACAATAGGATCTTCTCGGCGTTCTGCATATTCAAGTAAGTGATGCATCCAAATTGCACCACCCGTACTTTGCCCAATCCCTAACCACGGCTTCGGTAATTGCTTCGCACCACGAACCGCATCGTAAACCGCGTGTAAAACTTGCTGATAGTGATCAAAATTCTGAATACTGGCAGGTGAACCATTGCTTAAGCCATGTCCAGGCAAATCGTAAGTAACAACACTAAAGCCCTGCTCAAGAATTTCTTTGATAATCGGTTGATAAATACCGCTATGTTCCAAATAACCGTGCAGCAAACACACCGTACCCTGTAATTTCTGTTGTTTAGGCTGAAACACTTGGACATGCACACGGAACAGTGGCATTTCTACATAGCCCTGCCAATGTTCGCCATCCAATAAATGTAAACCATATAACTTACGATACGCCTGTAATGGCTTTGAGATCTCTGTGACACGCGATAAATCCAAAGGTTCAAGCACCTGAGGTGTGGTCTCACGATTTGGTACAGGTAAATCCAGTTGTTTTAAAATTGTCGGATTTAAAAATGGAATATCGGACATTAGGGTATCTCTCGACAATCACTTGAGCCAAATAACATATCACGAATCGTAGCCAGCATTTCATAGTTGGCACGGCGGCTATGATCATAGTTTTGTTCACTTGGACGCCATTGCGTTAAGGTCGTTGGCATTGGGGCCATGACAGGCACAGTCTCAATACCATTTAAAGCAAATAAACGTCGTGTCCGTGGCATGTGGTACTCATCGGTAATCAAAATGACGGTTGGCGCACCACCTTTCTTTTGTAGTAATAGAGAACTGAATCGAGAGTTTTCACAAGTATTCATACTGCGGTTTTCTAACAATTTAGCATCCACACCACGCTCTTTTAACCATGCCTGCATATAAGGTGCTTCGACACCACTCAGTACGATTGGTAAAGCATATTTCTTCTCGACTTGTAAGGTTTTTTCCAAGCGTAAGCGTGTGTAATTATTCACCACAATATCTTTACCATTGGCACCAAGAGTGAGGCCACCGCCCAATACGACAATTGCATTCGGCTGTGAAGCACTTTGTGGCTCAACCAAGTTCTCTTTATTATTTTTCAATTCAATCAGGTCTTTATTGGTCTGATCTTTATCTTCTTCCTTCACAGGTAAAGCAATTGGATAGGTTTCTAAAAAGGCAATATATTTACCCATCAATGCCTGATTATCAGGTGTATTCCACTGTAAAAAATCTAAGGGTGTATTAATCACAACAGCTGAGCTTGCTTGATCCTGCTCAGCTTGTTGTTCACTCATCAATGGAATACTGGGTTGCTTTTTTTCATCTTGGCTTTCTTTTTCCTGCTCTTCAGCAATCAGCTCTTGCAACAACTTATAACGTGCTTGTATTAATCTTAAATCTTCTGATTGCTCAGATTGAAAGCTTCTTTCCATGAGTTTCAAATAAGCCTGTCGAGCAATCCATAGGTTCGAACCAGGCTCTAAGGTTTCGTGCTCACTCAACGCTGCAGGGCGCTGACTCTGCGCTGCAACCTCATTGACATCGACAGGAACAAAGCGGTTCAGACCTTTCACCACCAACTGTGAATAAAAAGGCGAATATAAAAAAAGCACAAACCAGCCCAGTAGCACGAATAATATGGTAATTACTCGTACTAAACTGACCATCCAATGTACTTTCGCCATAGATTTCTTCACCCACTATGCGCTTGAATCAAACCTTGTTCACTGTATAACACAGGTTCAGGTTCCAATAGAATACTAAACTTTTGTTTTACATCACTTTGTACAGCCTGATAAGTGCTTTGTACATCCGCTAGAGTCGCCTCAGCATAATTCACCAAAACCAAAGCTTGTTTATGAAACATCCCAACTGAGCCTAATTGCTTACCCTTCCAACCTGCTTGATCAATTAACCAGCCTGCAGCCACTTTAACACTGCTATTTGCCTGCGGATAATGCGGAATGTTTGGAAATTGTTGAGTAATTTTATCAAATTCAACTTGTGCCAAAATTGGATTCTTAAAAAAGCTTCCAACATTTGGAAATTCTTTCGGGTCTGGCAATTTACTTTGGCGAATGTGTATCACCTGATTCTGTAAGTTTTCTGCGGTCAGTTCATCGCCTACTGCTTGCTTCAGATCACCATAATTCAGTTTAAGTTCAGCTTGTTTCAATAGTTTAAAAGTCACACTGACAATGATGTAACGATTGGGGTGATCTTTGAAAATACTATGGCGATAAGCAAAATGGCAATCTTGCGCAGAGATCGAATCAAACTGTTTTAGTTCACGATCATAAACTTGTACCGATTCAATAAACTCACCCGCTTCAACGCCATAGGCACCAATATTCTGGACAGGTGAAGCACCGACTAACCCCGGTATCAAAGCAAGATTTTGCAATCCAAACCATTGCTGTTGCGTGCTATATAAAACAAAGTCATGCCAGACTTGCCCAGCACCCACCTTAACCGTAATAGTATTTTCATCTTCAGAAAGAACTTCAATTCCCTGAATATTTAAATGCATCACCAAGGCTTGTACTTGCTGTGGCAATAAAACATTACTGCCACCCGAAAGTACCAAAACGTTTAAATGCTGCTGCTCCGCAAATTCTAATGCCGCAAGGACGTCATCTGGATGATTGATTTGTACATAATGTGAAGCAATCGCATTCAAATTTAATGTATTTAAGTTTTTAAGCTGAACCTGCGCTTGTAGCTGCATATTAAATTAAATCCTATTGCCCTGCTTTCATTTGATTTTTAAAAATATCGACCCACGCTTGGCTGCTGGATTCACACTGATCAAGTACTCGATCAAATCCATCTGCACCACCATAGTATGGATCAGGCACCGCTTGTTGACTAAATTGAGGATCATGTTCACTCATCAATGCTAACTTGGCGCGAATCTGATGTGTACCGAACTGTTGCACAGCCTGAGACATGAGTGTTTGAATATCATCAAAGTTTTCATGGTCCATTGCTAAAATCAAGTCGAATTCAACAAAGTCTGCTAAAACAATCTGTCTAGCACGTAAGGTAGATAAATCATAACCACGTTTTGCAGCATGTTTTTGACTACGTAGGTCTGGTGCTTTGTTCGGATGGTAATTACTGGTCCCAGCAGAGTCGACCGTGACATTTAGGCCATGCACATCACAATAATGTCTGAGAATCGCTTCCGCAGTTGGAGATCGACAAATATTCCCTAAACAGACACATAACACATTATATTTTGTAGCCATTAGAAAAACATTCCAATATTTTGTTTTATAAGGAGATTAAAATATTGCATGCAAAATTCCAGCAAAATAAACGCAAAACGATTAAATGTCATTATGCCTGAATTGACCTTTCTGACATCAGCTATTTTGTCAAAAATTGCTTTGATTTGAAAGGAAATAGTGTTTGTCTCTTTTGAATATTCTGTATGAATATGTACTTTTTTGGAATTAACAATGTGTACCACTCACAACCGTTGCATGAAACCACACTGAACAACCAAGCTCATAAAGAAACTGAATGTTTAAAGGTCAATTATATAAAGCTAAAATGCAAAAAACGCTCAAAGAATACGGTTTTTGCGGACGGGCATTCGACTCACGCCACCTCTATCAAAGACTAAGAATGATTGTTGAAAAAGTTAAGATACATTTTGATTAAGGAATCACTTAATCCTGCTCTGCAACTTTAAACATTGAAAACATTTGCTTTTTCATATTTGCTATAGCAGTTCGACTATTATTTAAGTAGCTAAACAGCACTATCTGTAAACTTAAGCGTATATTGGAAACCGTAAAATTTGGGGAAATGACCCATAAGATTTTTAAAGCAGGCATTATCATGATTACATTACATCACTTAGACCAATCACGTTCTTTCCGAATTTTGTGGTTACTCGAAGAAATCAAACAACCATATCAATTGCAACGCTATTACCGTGACTTAACGACTCATTTGGCACCTGAGTCACTAAAAACCATTCATCCTTTAGGAAAATCTCCTGTAATTGAATGGCAAGGTAAAGTCATTGCGGAATCAGGTGCTATAGTAGAGTTGTTGATTCAAAGACTTGCTCCACATCTTGCACCAGATATAAATGACGCTATTTATGCAGATTATCTACAATGGATTCACTTCGCTGAAAGCTCTGCTATGGTGCCATTTTTATTAAAAACGTTTAATCAGATAGAAGCTAGGCATGGTACGAAATTGGTGTTTCTAGAAAACTATACTCAAGTTGAATTTGATAAAGTTTTTGGTTTTTTAAATGATTATTTAAAAGATAAAAATTTTTTAGTGGATGATCGTTTAACAGGGGCAGACTTTATGATGGGATTTGGGCTTCACGGCTTAATTCATCATATGGAACAAGGTGAAAATTATCCATATATTAAAAGTTATGTAGAACGTTTAAGCTCACTACCAAGTTGGAAGGCAGCAGAAAAAATTGAACAAGACGGCATGCTGATCTAAAGATAAAAATATATGGGTGAATCACTTAACAAATATGAATCGTAAAGTCACACTTTGAACAGATTAACTGATGAAACAAGTCCTCTTATGAGAACTTTTACACAAATTTCAGTGTGATTACGAAGACGAATAGAGAAATAGAATGTTTTAGCCATGTTTATGCTGGGCTATTTAACTAAAGATGAACCATATAACGGCGGCTATGACATCTGTCCAGTATATTTCTTGGAGGCTGATCCAGTAAAGCAGAAGATCATGACTTTCGCGCTTAAGTAAATGCACCATTACTGAACCAAGCCCGTGAAAACTTTAAACAGTATAGCGCAATGGAAGAACGATTTATTAGGGAGGTGGGAAAGCCAACGAGGCCTGAGATTCCTAAAAATTAAGATCTCTCAAATTATAGGCCTACTGTAC
Source organism: Acinetobacter sp. NIPH1876 (assembly GCF_022808535.1). NCBI lineage: Bacteria > Pseudomonadati > Pseudomonadota > Gammaproteobacteria > Moraxellales > Moraxellaceae > Acinetobacter > Acinetobacter sp. NIPH1876. Next base: position 34,386 of record NZ_JALGBR010000001.1, on the reverse strand, counting down.
AACGTTTACTTAAATAAGAAGCCAGTATAGACCGTTACATCTCCTAATTTTTCTTAAAAATTATTTTACATTCTGAAATGTGACTCTATCCTCGAATTGTATAAAATTACATCTACCTATATTTTTTAAGAGGCATTTTTTTGAAGATTAATGCAGTGGTTCTTCAGGATGAAGACTTAAAGTTACATAAGCTCCAAAAAGTGCAAGACTCCGTGTACGACTCAGCCCACAACAATAGAGTTTCAAATTGGCTATGGATTTATGCTGAAACAGCCGAGTTTTTTAACTTTGATATATGGGATGAGCTAGACAATGCGTATGTCAATAAAGTAATTCATTATAAGAACAAGCTTTACAAGGTCATTGAAATTAACTCTATGGGTAAAATTAGATATTCCTGAACCACTGATACAATACACATTTACCTAAAAACCTATCCCCCATAAGCTTCAATCAATTTTTTCAAAGATATGGGTGAATACCTCTTTGATTTAAACCCACTCTTTTACGAACGCGAGTTTGATTTTCATTCAATAATGCTTCAAGCAATCCATTCAAATTTTGATCATTTAAAACAGATGGGATAAATTCTTCACAGCCTAACCGATTAAAGAAAATATCTACTTTCGAGCTTTTTTGAACATACTTCATAGACCAGTTTTTAAAACTATATTTCTGAATTTTTTTAACTTCAAATTCAATAATACTGTTATGTCTAGCGTCTTTTTTGATACTTTCGAATAAAGGTAAAACAATAAAGTCTTCCCCTTCTAAACATTGGAAGAATGCATTATTTGCATAGTACAAAACTCCAAATACAGCATTCTTGGAATTAAAGTCTCTTGCTACAGTCAGGATATTGCTTAGATCATCAATCAGATCGTCAGCAAGACCTTGTCGTGAACTTGCATAGCACAATTGAATCTTCATTTTCTTCTCTCATGTACGATGCATGGTTAAAATTTGGTACTAGTCATTTACTTCAAAAACATATGGCTCTGTTGCATACTCTGAAGCTAGAAGCTCAATGAATGATGGGATTGAATTTGTAGTAAGTAAGAAAGGATTAAAATCATCTCTATGGTTTTCTAAAAAGAAGTCCCCTAATCTTTTATTAATTGGTGCAAACTTCATGTTCCAATGTTTAAAAAGTCCAAAATCACATTTTTCATAAAATAAAATTTCGCAGTTTTTATGACGATCATCTTTTAAAATTTTTTCATAGAAAAGCTCATCAATTTTACTCTTACGCCCTTCTAAACACTGAACAAAGTATCCATGCCCATAGTAAAGAACGCCTGTAATTTCATTTCGAGAATTGAAATCTACAGCTGTATCCAAGATTTTTATCAAATCCTGTTTAAGATCTGGATAGATATTGGTGGCCTTGCTTGCGTATAAAACTCTCACGAACTCCATTTTTATCACTTCCAGCTATAAAATTACATAATAGGTAAAAGCTAAATCTACCGACTAAAGTGAAAAGTCTATAGGATCAGCGACTACAATAAAACCGTCTAATACAATACATACATTTGTTTTTTAATACTATTTTAATTTTTTACTTCATTACGTATGCCTTCTGCCATACTTCTGTTAAAAAATATTAATGGATTTTTGAGAATTCCAGAGATATTAAAATTAAGAATTTGATATAAATAAATATTAAATTTTTATTCCAACTATTTATTGATCAAATAACAATCAAATGTACGAGATTTCTTATGATCATGTAAGCCAAAGATTATACCGTTAGATTTTTGAATAACTATAATTTTCTCATACACCAGTATTTCGATAATCCATTATTTTTATTGAGTTTAAAATTCTAGCCATGATTATTTTAGACGACAAAACCAATAGATAGGCTTACTTTAAAAATGGTGTACACACAAATCCCCACCTTTGAGATGAGGCCCTTAAAGGTGGGGATTTTCTTTTCAACTTGAATTAGAGGAAAAACAATGAATATCATCAAGAATTTTTTTATTTTTGCTCTTTCTGTAATAATTATTTCTCTAGTTATAATCGTGTTTGACAAGATGGGAATGAACCAAAACTTTAATTTATTCTTTTCCTCACTCTTATACTCTGTATTTATCACACTGTATTTTAAAAATTTTTTGGTCAGTCTTCTATGCTTTTCTGTGTTTTACACGATACTATTCCTATTAAGTCATTCTCTAGAAGTTTTGTTGATGCTTTTGACTTCACTATCTACACTAATTTTAATTGAAACGCTTATGCCAAAACTAAAAAAGAATGTAGTAATCCCACTTTATAAAACTGATGCTTTTTAATTTCTTAGTCGGTATTCGAATACAAGGCTGATAGACGCATTGAAAATTTAAGGTCGAATCACTTTAATTAAAAAAGCCCTCATCAGAGGACTTTTTTAAAATTATTCAGTTCATTCTTAAGTTAATTTTTTTAACGTCTATCGATATACTCTAAATACCCTCTGCCAATAAGATCTTTCCCTTGGAACATTCCTTGCCACTTATACGAAGAAACATAACCAGCCGCTAAACCATAGCAATATGCGGTATCTACTTCTGCTCTGATTTCTAAAATCTTCAAATTATCGTGATATGCAATCCATTCAAATGTTTCTGGTACATACATGCTATAACCATCAGGTGTTATCTGAGGTTCAACCTTATTCTTAGTAACTTCAAACCTTATATCACCATTAAATTGAATTGAAGTACCATCGATATGACGGTAATAGACTGATGTTAAAATAGGTTGATCTTCATAACAAATAAAAGCCAGCACCAATTGCTGTTCATCATCTAAGTTAATTACTTGATAACTGAAAATCTTTACAGGAATTTGGATAGCATTTACTAATGTTTGATTTTTTAGCATTGATGTTGCTATAGCTTTCCATGATTCAAGAGTGCAAAGCCCATTTACTTCCATACTTTCATCATTTTGAATCATTCGTCCTTCATATTTCATCAATACACTGAAATGCTTGTATAAAGAACCATATGCAAACCATGTGATTGCTCCGGTAGGTACCAAATGTATTTCAATTTGCAAATCTTTTCTTTTTGTAGTTAGAAGAAACCCATTGTCAATTTCTGTGAGAGAAGTTTCATTGTTAAAAATGACAGAAAATGGCTTTTCACTAAACTGTATATCATCAACTATCGAATATGTTTTAAATGCTTCTTCAGTAGAAGATAAAGCTGTCCCATGGACCAATGAAGCGGTATCACCTTTTCCTCTAATGGACATTTGATATTCTGAGTCTGTTATCGGAAAGCCAACATAACCTATCACTGAAGCCCAAGAGAGATAACGATATGGTTCAGGCAAGTCTGGTACCATGATCCCGTAATGTGTACTTCCATATCGCTTATAGTCAATATGTGGGCTTAATTCAAAAGCTTTAGGAAGTGTACTCTGTTTCTTTGGGGTTACAGCACCTAATAAATATCCTGAAAACTTAGCTAATTTGCTATTAACTATATCTTTAATGCCCTTTGGCCCTAAATGACTTGAAGCTAACATAAACATTTTTAAATGGGTTACTTAAAATTAAAATTAGTTCTATATTAGAACTTACAACCAGTTTTATTAATGTTAAATGAGGACAGAACAAATACCTTTTTCTTCTTTTCTTGCTCAGAGCTACACTTTTTAGGAACGCCTTATGTTAATTTATTTAGACAGTGAAACTTATAGTCACATGATATAAAAATGTTGTATTTATTATGAAAAATAAGGATGTATGTATGAACTCGTTTCAATTTCAAACTGTTCCGAACATCATTGCGGGGCTTGGTTCAATACAAGAACTTAAAAGTGTTTTAACACAACAAAATTATCATAAGGCATTGATTGTAACCGATGCAGGAATGATACAACATCAATTGCATCAACCCATTTTAAAAATTCTGAATCAGATTAGTCTTGAATACATTATTTATTCCGATATCCAAGCAGATCCACCAGAACATATTGTGCTGGAAGCTGTTGATTTTGCGAAACAAGAAAAGATAGATGTGATCATCGGTTTTGGTGGCGGTAGTTCAATGGATGTGGCCAAAATCATTGCCTTGCTGGCACATCCTGAACAACAACAAAACCTCAGTGAAATCTACGGCGTAAACCAAGCCAAAGCCCCGCGTTTACCACTGATTCTCATCCCGACCACAGCGGGCACAGGTTCAGAAGTCACTCCCATTTCAATTGTGACTACAGGTGCAACCACCAAAATGGGCGTGGTTTCACCCATTTTATATGCCGATGTTGCCATTTTAGATGCGACTTTCACTCAAGGTTTACCTGCGCATCTTACTGCGGCGACAGGCATCGATGCCATGGTGCATGCCATTGAGGCTTATACCTCAAATATTAAAAAGAATTTTTATGCCGATATGCTGGCTAAAAATGCATTGAAATTACTTAATCATAATTTAGCCAAAGTCTTGAAAAATGGGGCTGATTTAGAGGCACGCCAAAACATGTTGGTGGGCTCTATGTTAGCTGGTCAAGCCTTTGCTAATGCCCCCGTTGGTGCGGTACATGCCCTCGCATACCCATTGGGTGGGCATTTTCACCTTTCGCATGGACATACCAATGCATTGGTACTGGTTGAAGTTTTAAAATTTAATGCACCCAAAGCCAAACAACACTATGCAGAATTGATGCAATTACTAGACCCTCGAAGTACGGGTTGTACCGATGGCCTTTGCGACCTGTTTATAGACCATATGCAGAATCATCTGGACCAAAGTGGCTTAACCTTGAAGTTAAAAGAACTCGATATTGCTGAAGCGAAATTACCACAACTTGCCAAAGATGCCATGCTGCAAACTCGACTGTTGCAGAACAATCCAAGAGAAATGACCGAACAAGACGCATTACAGATCTATCAGGCGATTTATGCATGAGCAAACCGACTTTAAAACGACGCGAACAATTTAAGTTCTTTTTTCCAATCCAGACCCGTTGGGCCGATAATGATATATACGGCCACGTCAACAACGTGACTTATTATAGTTATTTTGATACTGCAGCCAATTCATTACTGATTCAGAAAACAGGTTTCGATATTCATCACAGTGAAATTATTGGTCTAGTGGTTGATTCGGCTTGTAGCTTTCAACAGGAACTGTCGTTTCCAGAAATCATTGAAGTAGGTGTAGCGATTGGCAAAGTAGGAAACTCATCACTTAGATACGAGTTGGCGATCTTTAAACAAGGTCAGCACGAGGCTGCTGCTCAAGGACATTTTGTCCATGTCTTTGTGGATCGGGTAAGCCGAAAAAGCACCACCATTCCAGAAGCGATGCGGGACGTTCTAAACCACTATTTATTGTAATTTCAGATCGTAGAAATAAACATGCCGCAACATTGTATTGAACGATGTTACGGCAGGCCATGATCAATCTAAATCATTAGATATGTGGTAAAGCATAAGGCACAATATCTTGGAAGGTACGACCATGCACATTTTCACCAATCGCATGCATTTTCCATGCATCATTGTGGCGATAAATTTTTGCAATAATCAAACCAGTATGTGCGCCTTGTGAAGACAGCTTATAGCTTGCAATTTCCTGATTGCTGGATTGATCCACCAAACGACAGAATGCATTTTCAACTTTCTCAAATGTCTGTCCACGGAAACTGCTCACAGTAAATACCAACGATTTTACTTGTGCTGGAATCTGGTTCAAATTAACACGAATGACTTCATCATCACCATCGCCCTCGCCGGTTAAGTTATCGCCAGAATGGTGGATACTGCCATCCTTACTTTGCAATTGACCAAAGTAAACCACATCCAATACTTGTTTGTTATCATCAAATAAAATGACAGAGGCATCAAGGTCAATATTCCCACCGCCCCCACCAAAGCCGAAAAAGCCTTTGCTTTTCGCAACGTCCCAGCCCACACCTAAAAAGATTTGTTGTAAGCTGCTGCCATCTGCTTTTTGCAAACTAATTTTTTGGCCCTTTTCTAAATTAATTCCCATGTGTTTTTCTCCTCTAGATAAAAATGATTGTTTTAATTGGATTGATTACGGTTTAAATTTAACTTCGAGCTTAACCATTGCAGGAAATTGTTACGGTTTCGAGAACAAATCACCACCTTACCTTGGCCGGAAAAACGTAATACCATCCCTTCGCCACTGGTCACACTATTGACCAAATTGCCAAGAAAACCACTACTCTGTGAAGTAGAAACGGATAAATTATAATTTAAGCGTGAATCCCAACAGACCACATGTCCATTATCAATAATCACTTCTTTGTTTGGTTCAACCTCAAGCTCAAACAAGGTGCCACAACCAGACACCACCACTTGGCCTTGCCCGCTGGTTTCCATGACCAAAAAACCACCTGTATTACCAAAAAATGCACCACCCAGACTGCTGTTTAAACGAGCTTTGACTTCAACTGAGTCATGTGCCGCCACGAAAGCCCCGTCACTCAGCAAATACTGCGTCGCACCGACATCTAAAATCTGCATATCCCCATCCAACGCTGCGGATAACAGACAGTCACCATCACCGCGTACAGCTTCAATATGCTGCTGAAACAACGATTCATCATTGGCAAAACGACGTAATAGGGATTGCATTAAACCACCTTGCAAACGCCCTTTTAACTCCAAAGGCGCTTCCATCATCACCATGGCATTACTTTCGCAATAGATTTTGTCGCCACGGCGCATGGATACATGCAGGAACGGTTCTGGTGAACCAACTAAGCTAAACTGTGCCATTATTTATTCCTTTTAATTTCTAACAATCTGATGTTGCTTTGCAGCGATTAACCAATCAGGGAATTCTTGTAATAACAATTCATATAAACGTTCATCTGAAACACTATCAATGCGGTCTAAACTAAAGAAATTACAGTTATCGACAATTCGACCTGACATTTCATCCAGCTTTTCTAGTGCACCATAATCTCGCCCGCCAATCCCGACAAATTGCCAGAAAATAGGCAGTTTGGCTGCTTGGGATAATATTTTCTGCATTTGTCGACGGCTGCCCACGCCACCATCCGAAATAAATAAAACATAAGTCGGGATTTGATCTTTGAATTTTTGGAAATAATTAATCACAGCTTCAATTGCTGGAATTTCCTCATTATAACGTGCCCCCACTTGCCAGTTTTTCCAGCCACGTTGGGTGGTATTAATGAAATCATTGACATTGTCGAGCGTCACATCATCTAGTTGTGTCGTTTTAGCAGCAAAAGCCCAACACTCAAAACTGCCATCATCATCAAAATGAATGGCCAGTGGCATTAAGCGATTCACCACCTTTTGCACATCACCGCGGCGATATTGCCCATCCATTGAGCCAGATGCATCCAAGACCAGTGCCACGCGTGCGGTTACACCCAGTAAGTTTTTCTTTTCCAGTTGGACCAGTGATTTTTTGGTCAGATCGATAATGGATGCATTGCCCGTTTTTCCGGCCTTTTGCAAAGATAATTTTTTCTTTAAATCGATATTCGATTGTGGTGTTACTGGTGTCGACTGTTGTGCTGTTGGCTCTTCGGCAACCTCTCCACCAAAATGTTGAATTAAGGCAGCAAGACCTGCATTAAAGCCTTGTCCAATAGCGGCTAAACGCCAAATACCGTCTTTTCGATAAATCTCAATCAGCATGGTGGCACGTTCTTGATCAAAGATGCTGCCATCTAACTTCAGTTCAGCAATCGGCTGTAACTGCAAGTTAAGAATTTGAATCGTCGCTTGCTGTAATTGCGACATGACATTCTGTCCATCAATTGCAGCGGTCAAAACCAGATGTTGAATATTTGCAGGTAGTTTTGCAGAATCAACTAAAAAACGGCTGCATTTATTGTGATTTTCAATCAGACGAACCGCTTGGCATGGCGTTTCAGGCTGATTATAAAAGGTCATGTATCGCTCATCACTCAAACGATACTGCGGATCAAGCCCAAAACTGGCGATATCTAAATCAAAAGCGGCTTGATATTGAATCTGGATATAAAAAGAGGATTGCCCCTGTAAAACATCATTTAATTTTATTTTTTGTCCGCGAACTAAATTCAACATATTCAGGAATAACCTATTTTTATCATTTATAAATATCGAAAAAGAAGATAGTGCCTAAACACTATCTTCCACAGGCATCTTAAACAGAAACACCATAAGAAGCGGCTAATGGCCCTAAGCCACCAGCAAAACCTTGACCGATTGCGCGGAATTTCCACTCGCTACCGTGTTTATAAAGTTCACCAAAGATCATTGCAGTTTCAGTGCTGCTGTCTTCAGACAAGTCATAACGTGCAATTTCAGTCCCCCCCGCATCGTTAATTACACGAATGTAGGCATTCGCAACTTGACCAAAGTTTTGGTTACGGGTTTGACCATCATAAATCGTAACCGCAAAGATCACTTTTGCAACGTCAGCTGGAACTTTGCTTAAATCGATACTTAGGGTTTCGTCATCACCATCGCCTTCGCCTGTACGGTTATCACCATTGTGAACCACAGAACCATCAGATGACTTTAAGTTATTAAAGAAAATAAAGTCATTATCAGCACGAACCTTACCACCTTCATTGACTAAAAATGCAATTGCATCTAGGTCAAATGCAGCACCATCAGTTACGCGAGGATTCCAACCTAAACCAACAGTTGTTTTTGTAATGCCAGGCGCTTCTTTGGTTAAGCTAACGTTGCCGCCTTTGGTTAAACTAATTGCCATTCGAGTTTCTCCTTATTAAATTTCAACTCATTGTTTATTTCATTTGAATCATGGACATCATATAAATGATGTATCCATACATTTTTATCAAGCTTGTGTTTGTTGTTTACTGTAAGCAATTGAAGATAATACAGCCCAAATAATGAATGCAATACCAATCAAGCCTGTTACAACTTCAGGCACATGACCACCTGTTCCGGTATAAAGCATAATTGCAGCTAAAGCACCAATCGCATAATGTGCGCCATGCTCCAGATAGATAAATGCTTCTAGTGTGCCTTTCTCAACTAAATAAATCGTCATCGAACGGACAAACATTGCACCAATGGCCAGACCGAGCATAATCACAACCACATCACTTGTGATCGCAAATGCACCAATCACACCATCAAAACTAAACGAAGCATCTAATACCTCGAGGTAAAGGAAACCACCAATGCCTGCTTTGACGATATTACTTGAAGTACCAGTAACTGGTTTTTCATCGGCTTCATCATCTTCGCTGCTGCCTTCAAGCAAATGACCCAATACCTGTACACCGATATAAACCACGATGCCCCAGATCCCCGCGACAATCACAATCAGTTTTTGTTGCTCAGGTACAAAAGCAGCCATAGTCAGTAAAGCAATCAGTGACACGAATACTGACATCGCAGGAATATTTGCTAGATTCGATAAATGGGTTTCCAGCCAATGGAACCAGTGCGTATCTTTACCATCATCAAACAAGAAGTTTAAGAACACCAACAGTAGGAACATCCCACCAAAGGCTGCAATTTCAGCATGATGTGCAAGTAACTTTTCTGAATAAGTTTTTGGATCATTCAGTGCCAGTTTCGCAACCTCAATCATTCCCATGTCAGCGGTTACACCAACAATTAAGAGTGGGAAGATTAAACGCATACCAAATACAGCAACTAAAATACCAACGGTAAGAAATAGTTTTTTCCAGAACTCGTCCCAGTTTCTGAGTACTGATGCATTGACAACAGCATTATCAAAAGACAGGGATACTTCCATGACCGCTAGTACTGTCGTAATCAATAAAACTTTAAGCATCATCGAGAAACCAGCATTTGGGCCATGCGTAAAGCCCCACCATGCTGATAACCCTAGACAGATTACTGTAAAAATAATTGAGAAACGAAAATGTTTCATTTTTTTCCTTTTCTAAACAGCTTTAAGCTATTCATCATTTATGTGTTGAAATGAGAACCTTAGCCGACCTGAATACCATATTGTTGGCACATTGCAGCAAGCCCACCAGCATAGCCTTGACCAACGGCTTTAAATTTCCATTCGCCATTGTGGCGATAAACCTCGCCAAACACCATGGCAGTTTCAGTCGAATAATCTTCTGCCAAATCAAAACGAACCACTTCTACATTGGTGTCTTGGTTCACAACACGAATAAAGGCATTGGCAATCTGACCAAAATTCTGACCACGTGTTTGTGCATCATGAATGGTCACGGTAATCGCAATTTTTTCAATTTCAGGTGAGACTTTTGACAGATCAACCAATAAGGTTTCATCATCACCATCGCCTTGACCTGAACGGTTGTCACCCGTATGTTCGACTGAACCATCTTGAGATTTAAGTTGGTTGTAGAAAATAAAGTCGTGATCACCACGTACTTTACCTGTTGCAGTTAATAAGAATGCATTCGCATCCAAGTCAAATGCTGCGCCATCAGTCGCACGCTCATCCCAGCCCAATCCAATTAAAATACGAACTAAATTTGGATCTGTTTTACTTAGGGATAAATTTCCACCTTTATTTAAACTAATTGCCATTTTGTTTTTTCTCCTCGTTTGAACACTTAAAATTCAATGGTCTTAATAATGTCTACATAGATACGAAATTGTTGTTATCTAATACATGATTAAATATCAACTTTATTTACTGCCTGCAACCCAGCGCAGACCAAAACCAAAGGCTTGGTCCAACTCCTGATGTCCAGGTACATAGCGCACGTGACGTTGTACTTGAATACTACCGCCTTGATTCACCAATTCAACAATTCCACACATCCCCAAAGGCTGCCCTTCAGTTAAACGGATTTCAATCGGTGGTTGATCTGGAACATAAATGGTGACCACAGCATCTGTTTCAGCCCAGTTCGGGACACCTTCATAAATAAAGGCAAACAACACTACACGGCGAATCTGCGACCAGTGCTGTCCATTAATTCTGAGCCACTCACCCTCTGTTAATGCACCAGTACGGTCATCCGCAGAAAGTTGGATAAAGGGGAAGCCGTTAAAATCACCAAATCGATTACCTAAAGCCTGAATCACCGATTTGCTACCATCTTGCATCTCGAATAGGCAACCCAAATCCAGATCAATACCTTGATTTTGGTTGAGCAGCTTTTTAAAGAAACCAGCTGACTGAGCTTGTTGAGTCCGTTGGTTCCAATTCAGATTAATTTTAATCTCACCAAAACCGTGAGCCTGTTTCTGTAAATTAATCTGGCTATTGCGTTTATCTAAGGTAATTTTGCTTAAATTAATTCTAGGCTGTGGTACTGGCGTAGGTACAGGTTGAGGCACTGGCTCAGGCGTTGCAGCTTGATCACTAATTTCTACGCCAAAATGTTCAGCTAGCGGTTTTAAACCACCATTGAACCCCTGATTGACAAAGCGGAATTTCCACTGCTCTTTATGACGATAAACTTCGGCCAAAATCAGTGCTTTTTCAGTCTTTTCAGCACTTTTTACCGTTGCTGTTGCCGTGAGCTGTCCGTTTTCCCATAATTCAATCTGAATATCTTGAATCGCATTGATTGCACCTTGCCCATCAATCGTTGCACACATCGCAAGCTTGCTGATATCCGCATCGAATAATTGAGTGTTCAGATTAAATTGCGCAATATACGGGGCTTTTGTGGTTGCCTCGACCAATTCCACACTACGGTTCGGTGTCTGCTTTTGCCCATAAAAGATCATGTCCGCATCACCACGAACCTTCGCCTGAGCATTCAAGACATAGGCGGTGACATCTAAACCGATATGCGCCGCTAATGTGGTTTTAATTTTCACTTGGCACTGTGACTGGCTCAATGCCAAATTGGCTCCTGTAATCAGTTGTTGCATCGATTATTCCTATATTTTTTGATTTTTATACTTTTAGCCCAAACACTTTTGCCCGTTCTAAAATCCGTTCCGCCCAACGACGATGGGTTGCAGGTTCAAGCATACTGCCATGACAGGCAAATACAGCCTTGCTGCCATCCTGTAAAATACCCTGCGCTTGTTTCAACTCGATTTCATTGACCTGATAAGCCTGATGTACAATCGAGATCTGTGCAGGATGAATCACAGTTTTACCCGACAAGCCATGCTGTAAATCCAGATATAATTCATCCTGCAATAATTTCACCTGACTAAAATGCTCACAGACAGGTGCACTCAGTGCAAAACCATAAGGTAAAAACTGACCTGCTAGATTTGCAATGAGTGTGCCGATGGGCGTTTGGTATAAGGTCATATCACTCGGCCGACGTAAGGCCAAACAATTGAGTAAGTCATTGCCCCCAACCCGAAGTACCAATACTTTATGAAATTCTGGCAAGGCTTGTCTCAGCTCTTTCATTTGCCCCATGTCAAAACTATCAGCTGTTTCAAGCGTAGGCATATAATGAAGATCTGGTGGAAGAACGCTAAGCCATTGCTTAAAGCTGGCTAAACCAAATTTCGGCAATACCATGCCATCTAAAGCGGTGATTTCTTGCCATTCTGCTAACTCAGCGGCCATTGCAAGGTGACGAGGGCGAATAAATACTTTTGGATGTTGTTCAAGGCGCTGTTGCTGTTGAATTTGCTGCAACAAGTGTTTGAGATTTTGTTTAGCAAACTCAATTTCCTGTTCAGTGATCGCATCTTCCAGACAGATCACCAAAGAGCGCAACTCTGGATATTTTTCACCCTTCACCACAGCCCATAAATCTGGACGCGTGGCAGGCATGTATAATGTTGCCCCTAAAGATAATGCAGATAACATAAAATTATCCTTTCCCCAATTTTTGAATCAATGTAATCGCTCTATACGGCGCAATTTGATCACCAACCACTTGTACCGGTGTCTCAGTGACTTGCGTTAAATAACGCAATAAACGGGTATCGGCATCATCGGCGTCGCGAAGTAAGACCAGATCAGGCACTCGTCTTAAAATCGCTCGGGTTGCTTCAGCAATACTCGGTTTTATCCGATTTATATTTTGAATGTCGTATTCTTGAGCCAGTTTCTGTACCACTTGCTGGCTTTGATTTTGTTGTTCCTGTTGTTGTATTTCTGCCCAAACTGCATTGGGCTGTGGATTAAGCTGGGTGCGAATCTGGTTGATGCGCTGAATAAATTGCTGCGAAGTATCAAATTCTTTTAAATGGCTATATTCGATACAGCGATGCCATTGATCGATATTCTCGGCATTGATTTCCTCGGCACTCAAGGTTTCACCTTCACAAATACTGCGGGAAATAAGGCCCGAAATAGTCGACCCCAAAATACCTGACGGAATCAACCAATCTTCACCACTGGCCGCCAACCATGCACAACCGGCAATATCCGACAAGACCACCAACGGTAAAGGCCGCCCAGCAAAACGCGCATCATTGCCTAAACTACGCTGCAATTCTTGACGAATCGCGCCTTTACCCGTCCAACCATCCACAAATACAATCGATTGGTGTCCATGTTTGGCAATAATGGTTTCCAAGGCAGCAAAATCGATACCACGGTCTCGAATAATACTGATGCCATAATGTACACAATCACGACCTAAATCCTGTACCGCATGATAAAGCAGTACACCTAAGGGTACGCCCGCACGTACAAAACTCACCAATACAATTGGTTCCTTGAATTGTGCAACCAAAGCTTGTGCCAACTGCTGAACTTCTCGAGCCAAACGCTGTTGCCCTTGCTGCATGGCCTGTTCAAACAACTGTAAATGGCGTTCGGTCGGTGCACTCTCCAAACTGATCATTTGCGAATAATGCTTTTCGCCCGATTGAATCAGGCGTTCTTTTTCGATGGTATCGGTTGGTTCAATATGCGTCCGTTTAAGTAAAAAAGTCACTTGTTCTGATTGATAACTACCGCTAAACCCTTGTTTTAAAATTAATTCATTTGCTTTATCTTTATTGATAATCGCCATAATATCCTTCTTGTTTATATTGCTGCGTCAAATTATGTTTTACCCAACGATTCAATTGACTGTGATTCGGCATGCCCCACCAATGACATAGATTCAAAAACTCCACATCGGATAAACTATCGCCAAAACCGAGAATCGGACGTTGTTGAGACGCAAACTGTTGCAATAAAAAACGGGCTGCATTGGCTTTGCTTACAGGTTCGGGAATCAAAGCCAAATTATTGCCATTTAAATGAAAATAGAACCCATCTAATACATCTGGACTTAAGCTATTTAATAGTTCTGGTAAGAAATTCGGTGCATAAGGATTATCATTTTCGGTATTTTGCTTGGCCACCACGTATAAACCTAAACCTTGCTCTTCGACCACCCAAGTACGGATAGAACCAAAATGGGTTGCCTGTTGCTGTACCACCTCAATTAAAGCCTGTTGCCGTGCTTGATAAGGGGCCAATGCATGTTGCATCTGTGCATGCCAATCCAGATTTACACTGAAATCTGCATTCAGTACCGTACCGCCATGAGAACAAACTGCTCCATACTGAAAAGGTAAATGTACCCGAGACAATGCCTCTGCACTTCGTGCTGTGACGGGAATCAAATGTGTACTATGCAACAACCACTGCACAAAGTGCTGCTGAATCGGGTTCATATACGCCAATGCTTGTCCCTGTTTGTCCGTGGTGACCATTTTAAAGTCAGCTTGGGGAACAATACGGCGATGGGTCTGGAATAAAGTATCATCCAGATCAACCAACATGAGCGGCGTTGCAATATTTGGCGCGTCAAATAAGAAATTAGTCATTCGCACTACACAGATTAAAGGTTTGATGTGGGAATTCTACTGCGCTGATAACTTCAGCATTTGGAATCGCGTCTAATAGGCTATCGGCGACTGACTCAGCACAGGTTTCCACTGTAATAAAGATTCGGTCATACTCTAATGGATTGATATTGTAGACAAAGTTCTGAATACCTAAGCCATAGTTATCTGAAAAAGCTAAAGCAGATTGAATTGCATGCCCTACTGCAATCGGTGAGCGGGTGATCGCACTAAATTTCACCTCTGCGCCCTGACGCTGCAAATCTTCAGCCAATAAGAATGAAGACCAGACATATTCACCGCTTCCTAATACTAAAATCCGTTGCTGAGGTTCGACCTGCAAACGAATATAGGCAGAAGTATCCTGAATCGGTAAACGTCCCCAAGTCGGTTCAGACAAGGTCGCGTACTCACCAAATGCCACGGTATCGACTTTGGGCATGTTGATCTGTGGTGGATTTTCGGCATCCTGCCACTGCCATTTACCCGTCATCAACGCCACGGACTGACAATCTAATCCAGCAATATGAATACCTGATGACCAATCTGCCAAAGTAGCCGTCACAATATGGGAAATTTGATCAAAGCCAGCCGCTTGTAGTGCAGACACTAAATTGATAAAGGTTTTCCCTGTAGAAGCTTCATCATCAACCAATACGATACTTTTGCTGGCTAAAATTTTCTTTTGGATATCAGCATCAGGAGATCCATACAGCAATTGATCTTGGGCATGGCTATGTTCTTCTAAAAAGCGAGCCAATAACGGTGCGCCTTCAACAGGATGACGAGTCGTGGTGACATACAGTGCATCTGGATAGCGTTCTTGCAGGACTTGATGTACACCTGCGCCTAAACCTACCGCGGTTTCTGCCATCCCAATCACCAAGATTGGCTCAGGTAAATCACTCGGAATCAGTTGGGCTAAATCAGTAAACGCATGGCGCATCACCTGAGGACTGACTGGAATATGTCTCCCCAAGACTTTTGAGACAAATAAAAAAGCTCTCTTCGGATTTATTCGTTCAGCAAAACCGAGTAAATCCTGCCATTTCCAATGGCTATTTTCATCGGGCTTTAAATCCAATTTGCCACGTTGTAATTCAATCTCAATCATATAATTCTTAAATCTAAGTTAAAATAATATACATAATGGTCTTTATATTACACAAATACTCTGACTTATGCTGCGTACAGTGACCGAACTTTTCATCTTTTCAGGTTGATAATTGAGCTGTAGTGCTTGGGCAATCGCCAAATGCACCAAATTCACGCCGCTCATGAAGGTATGTGCAATGCCACCTGATGGCCGAGAATTCACTTCCAAAATATATAACTGCTGTTGATCATTATATCGAGCCTGCATATTCACCAGCCCATCACAACCAAATAATGCAGCCACCTGTTTGGCCAACTCAATCGCTGGATCTTCAAATGTCAAACTCTGGCAGCCATTCTTTTGCTTATAACGTGCGATCGCACCATGCACCTGACCATGTACGCACAACATATCCACTGAGCACTCCAGTCCAGCAAGAAATGGCATGACCAAATACACAGGAGGCTGTTCTAACTGGCGATAACTCTCAATAAAACTTTCAGGATGCGCCTTGAATTTCATACTATTGGCAAACACATCAAAAGCATCCGCTTTAGGATCTAAATGCCAAAACCCTGAAGCAAAAACCCCTTTGGCAGGCTTGACGCACACATCGCCTTGTTGCAACCAGTCATGATATGCATCTTCTAATTGCTCGGCATTTTCAACAATGGTTGCAGGCGCGACCGCCAAGCCGTGTGTTACACAGATCTGAGTGAACAGAGCTTTGTCATTCAGTTGCTCAATCTGCTCAACCGTATCACAGCCCGCCATGAGACGGATGCCCAATTGTTCGAAGCGCTGTTTTTTCGCCAGATAAAGTTCAGCATGATGCCCAGCAATAATCAATTTGACATTGAAGCGTTGTGCCTGCTGTAAAACCCACTCGACTCGCTCTAACAAAGGCGGTTCTTGTAAAGCGATATCGGCAACAGATGTAATTTCAGGACGATCGTCTGCATGTGATGCCACCACATGAATTCGGGTATCAAACGGCGCCGTTTTTGCGGCCAAAATTAAATCACGTTGACAAGAATGCGCTTGGGTAAACCAAATCCCGATCGAATCTTCAGTAATTCCAATCTGAGCAAGATCATTCACTATTTGTGTCATACACATTCCACCATTTGCACCACCACTAAGCGGCCTCCATCCTGACGTGAAAGTAAAATTTGTTTTCCATCCAGCAATTCAACTTTTTCGCCAATTGGAATCGTTGTTTTGCTTGCCACATCCATGAGGTCAGGCAGATTTTCATTGACCAGCCACCACTGATTTTGGTGAAAAACAAAATAGCCGACACGTTTGCTTTGCTCTGCTGTTAGACGCTCGTTCGGTGCAATCAAATTATTGACATGCCACGGGTAAAGTGACTGCCCTGTCCAGACCATTAAACGATGATTATCAGGTCTAAAACTACCTTCTCGGCGTGCCGAATAGAGGTTCAGTACAGGTAACTTGCCTTTAAAGGCTGTACCACAAAATGGACATACTGGTTTTGTTGTATTATCAAATACATACCATTTTTGACTGCAATCGCTATTTAAACAAGGCTGGATCAAATCCACCGTTTTAACCAAAGCGGTTTCCCAATCATTGGCTGAAGGCCGCTGCTGCGGTTGCTGTAAACCTGTCACAAAATTTTGTAAAAACAGTTCTTTTAAATAAGGGCCTGTCACAGTGAATGGAATTTTTTCAGGATCGGCCCACGGTAAAGCACTTGGACGGACTTGACTAACTTTTACCCGATTGCTTGAATCGGTTGGATGTTCAATAAATAAGGCATTATCACCCATTGCCAGATTTTCATCGCGCTGAGGATCATTCACATCATGGACTTTGCCACCACGTAATGGATGCCGATACAGCAAATACATGTAGATCAAGACCGCCAAGGCATGGCGATCGGTCATGATATTTGGGAGATTTCGCTGTGGGTCATCTTTTTTTAAATGATTGGTTTTCACCACTTCAGGTGCAATAAAATCAGGCGTTCCGACCACATCAGGTGGATATTTACCCGGCACAACCAAACCATCAACATCAATTACACAGGCACGGCCAGTTACAGGATCAATCAAAATATTTTTGTAGGATAAATCTGAATGCGCCAAACCTGCTGCATGCATACGGCGTACAGCACGGGCAATTAAAATACAAATACGCAGATAATTCGACCAATTGCCTTTTTCTTTTTCATCTAAAAACCGATTTTGGTTATTGGCACTGGCAAACCATTTCCCTTCTTTTTCCTTACCTTTAATGCCTAAAAAATCATTATTTTTAGACCCATGTTCAAAGAAAAACTGTTTTTGGTAGGTCGGTGCTGTAATCCCCAACAAACCATTATATTCAATCAAACCATCGGGCCAGCAAAACACATTTTTCCAGTAATCCCCGCCTGCACTGTTGAAAATACCTTGCCATTTATTGCCAACAATTTCCTTTAAGCGGTCCTTCTGTCTTTCCAGCTCAGCATGTGACTGATAGAAATGGTTTTTTTCTTTGCTAAAAAAACACACCACATAAGATTTATCAGGAGAAAAATAGACATCTTTCATTGCTCCTGAGCCAATGACTTCATCAACGAATGCAACTGGCCGACCATCTAAGGTTTGACACTGGATAATCTTAGTCATGGGCAAGACCCTCCACATCCACACTCACAGGCTTATTCCATAAAATCGCCAAAGTACGATCATCATGATGCCCTGCACTAAAGAACTTTGACCATTCCAATAAAGCCTGATCTGGGTGTGGCTGCTGTAACTGTGGTTCAATTTCTTGCCATAAGGCCTGCCATTTTTCGTGGTTCGCAAGTCCAGCATCCGTTTCAAAGCGTGGATCGGAAATACCATCTGTCATCAGAATTACAGCTTCACAATCATCGTAATAGCCAATATTGACGCGACTAGCAAACTGCTGTGCAAAACTGCGATCCAAGAAACGAGTTTGCCCAGCAAACTCGCCACCATCTGGTTTGCCCATTAAACGTACTTTATCTTTGGCATATACAGCAATCGCGCCATCGCCCATCCAAAAGGTACTAATAAAGGTTTTTTGCTCGCATTGTTTAACCACAGCCACCAATAAAGTCGTGGCATAGGCCTTGGCTGCAACCTGCTTTAACTCGGCTTCCTGCTCAATGGCCTCAATGGCCACTTGAGCTGTTTTATAGAAAGTATCATGAAAATCTTTATAGATTTTCTGTGCAACAGACTTGGTCATTTCATCGTCACTGCCAACTTGCCATTGCTGCAATAAGCGATCAAGATGCGGATGATGCTGTTCGAGATAATCCGTCAGCGTTTTGGCTGCACTTTGCACTGCAAGCAAAGAACCTTGTCGAGAATAACTGGCACTGCCAGCACCGTCTGCAACGATCAATACTGACCAATCGGTCTCTGCAACTTGAGTAATCAGAAAGTCATCATCACGGAATGTACCTGCGTGTTCATGTGAGCGCCCGCGCTGGCTACAGGCAGCAAGGTTAAAGTGCTCAGTCTGGATCAATTGGTGATCACTATGTGCTTTCTGATAAGGCGCATGGATATCAGGCTCATTGACCTGCCATAAACTACGCGGATCGGCAGTAATAATAAAGGTCACCTCACCCGAAGACCATGCTTGTGTGGCTTCGTTATTTTTATACTGAAATGCCAGTTTAAATTCACCAGCTTGTAGCGGTATGCCCTGTAATTGTTGCGTTTCATCATCAAATACGATGCCTAAGTCGTCTGGAATTTTGATCGATTCTGAGCAAATCAGCACGTCCTCTTTGACTGGATATTGCATTTGGATACGGGCTTGATAGTCTTGCCCAACACGCGCATTGGGTATCTGAAAATGAGGCATTTTTTTCACCATTTTCACCTCATGATTTGATTTTCCTGAGGCATTATTCTGATTGTGGTCTGTATTATTTGCGTCGATATCTGTGATCGACTTAACTGACAGCAGCGAGGTTGTCTGGTGTGGCGTAGCGACAAAGCAATCATTTATAAAAGAAGGATCAGCTTCTGCTTCAATAGACGGGGACAAATAAAGTTCATCTAGAAAATCAAGCTGATCAACTGACTCCAATACATCCGTCTCATCAATTGAATTCTGCATCATTTGGATATGATCGAATAGCGGTTGGCTTGATTCAGCGCTATTGATATTTTCAGCTTTAGAGATGTAAACCGGCAAGCGCCCCTGCTCCAGGATGCGCTGTAATAAAGAATGCTGAAACGCTGCTGACTGTTCTAATTGAAAGCCCATCAGCTCATAAATCTGTTCAGCCAAATCATGATAGGCATTATAAATCTTCTTATTGCTTAGTAATTGATCAATAGAATTATCATCCAGTAACAGAGGATTCTGTTGAGTTTGATCTTGTAACAGCTGCTTTAATGTATTTAAAAAAACTGTCTGAACGTCAGGAGTCAAAGTTTGCGACATGGCTTTTCCTAGATCCAATTGTTAACCACGCCCTCGTTGCACATCGAAGCCGTCCATTCCACCATAGCCAAAACTGACTTGGCGACGACACCATGGACAAGTCACGTCTTCGCTAAAACCGTCATAACACATCAATTGGCCACAACCACACATGGCAAAAGCCGTTTCGGCCAAACAATGTGGACATTCTGGAGTACCTTGTAATAGCGTGGTATTGACCTGCTGCTGATGTTGGGTTTGATCAGACCAAGTAAAATAATCCTCATCAATTTTGCAGCATTCGGTTAATTGAAAATGATATAAATTCAGGTTGATATTTAAATCTTGAGGTGCTTGATACTGAATTTCACGTTCAAATTTCATTAAATAGGGTCGATTCAGCTTGCCACAGCGTCCCACAAAAGTGACACAGTTTTCATCCACCAAGGTTTTCTTGGCTGGCAAATCCTTGACCAGACGCATATAACGCTCATCGATTGGCGGTAAATGATCTTGCTGCTGTCCATCGCCAATACTTTTACTTTGTGCAACCACAGAAGCACTAATCCACTGGAAAAACTTTTTAAAGTCTTGTTCTTTCAACTCATCAAAAGCAATACAGTGTTCTGTTAATTGCTTGAGCGTTGCATAATCGACGTTTTTACCCATTCCTAAGGCAATCAGCGTACAGCGTCGTGCATATTTCTTTTGCCAACGGTAAATCGCATCTTTACATTCATCGGTCGGACGACCATCTGTAAACAAATATACGATTGGCTTCCAATCCCCTTTAATTTCTTCCGTTGTTTTAATCAAATGACGATCAAATTCATTCATCAAATGTTCTAAGGCTTTGCCTAAATGTGTCCCGCCGCCCAAAGGTAATTTCGCAGGATAATAAGCAAACACTTCCACTAACGGAACTAAAGTTCGGACAATCCCTGCAAAGGCAATAACAGAAACATATACAGTTTCCAAGGCATATGGATCTTGACGTAATTGCTGCATAATCAACTGGATGCCTTGTTGCATCTGTTGAATATTTTGCCCCGCCATCGACTCAGAACAATCCAATACGAAAAAAACAGGTAAACGGCGCATCTTCTGATTATCCTTAATGTATTCTTTATTTTATTTACAGCACCAACTGCACTTCTGGCGGCGGTGGTGGCAATGAAACAGAGCCTGAAATCCCAGCACTACTGCTTCCCACCACAACACTGGCAGACACCCACTTAAAGAATCCTGCAAAAGAGGCCGCATCCATGGTATCCAATACCACGACTTTATCAGTAAGTTGTAGCAGATGTTCCTGCTTGGCTTTTGGCCCAGCGGCACAGGCAACGATACTGGCAAAGTTTAACTGTTTTATGACAGGAATCGCTTGCTGGTAAGCATAGACATCAGACGGTGAGCCGTCTGTCATCACAAACAATAGTGGACGCCAGTCCCCTTTGACCTCATCGGTACTTTTCTGTAATTGCTGAGTGACTTGCTCAGCAAGCAACTCAAGTGCAGCGCCCATAAAAGTTGCGCCCGCACTCGGCACATCGATATCAGCCAGTTGCACTTGATCTAAGGGCGTTAAAGGCAAATAAACCTTCGCCTCCAAATCAAAGGTAATAATACTTAAATGCACACTCTCCAATGCATAAGGGTCTTGACGCAATGCACTCAACATAGACTGCAAGCCGACGTTCACCGAATGAATTGGCTCACCTCGCATCGATCCAGAGGTATCTAATAAAATATAAACGGGTAAACGGCGCATGTTGTTCTAAACCTTTCTTTAGCCGAAAATCAAATTTTTAAGCGTATTGTTTTAACCATTCTACAAATGAATCGGATTGGGAGGCCTGTCCGACTGCATTAAATTTCCATCCAGCTGATTCACGGACAAGTTCAGCAAAGAGTAATGAGCGCTGTTGATCATATTGGCCTGTGCCCGACAAATCGAAACGGACCATTTCCTTGCCTGTGGTATCCACTGCACGGATAAATGCATTTTTAACTTGACCAAAATGTTGGTTATTTTCTGCGGCTTTATAGATTTGCACCACAAAAACCACTTTTTGGTATTGTTGATTCAGGTCATTGAGCTTCACGATAATTTGTTCATCATCGCCATCCCCCGCACCTGTACGGTTATCACCGGTTAACCAGATATGTCCCGAAGAATGCTTTTGATTATTAAAAAAGATAACATCACTATTTTCTAAGGTGACATTCCCCTGCGCATCTCGCCCCAGATTATTAACCTTGCCATTACTCCCCACAAGGAAGGCAATCACATCCAGATCATATTCAGCGCTATTGCCACCAAATAATCCGCCAAGAAAGCCTTTTTTCTGTTCCTGAATATCCCAACCTAAACCAATCGTTACTTGAGACAAATTATTTTCAGTTTTACTTAAACTTATGCCTTGACCTTTATTTAAACTTACAGCCATGGTTTTACCCTCTTATTTAATCTTTATTTTGCTTTTTTTATAGTACGATGTTGACTTCAGGCGGTGGAGGTGGCAAATCGCCCAAGCCTGTGACTTCTTTTTGCCCTGCATCCACTTTCTGGCTGCCAGTTGAAATACTGGCAGAAACCCATTTAAAGAATGCTTTAATCGTATTTGAATCTGCCGTTGCCAATTCAACAACAACTTCTGTGATTTGTTTTAAAATTGAAGTATCAGCACCATGTCCCGCTGCGCAGGCCACGATCACCCCTGTTTTGACTTGTTGTAAACGTTGCAAACCTTTACGCCAATCATCTGTTGGCACACCATCAGTCATAATGAAAATCAATGGTTTCCAGTCACCTTTGACATCTGCTGTGGTTTTTGCCACTTCTTGTTCTATTTTATCGGCTAATAGCGCTAAAGCATCGCCCAAGGCTGTGGTTCCTGTGACCTGCAAATCTGGTGCTTGGAAAACAGCCAATTCAGTTAAAGGCACTAACTGTTTGGCTTGGCTGTCGAAACTGATTAAAGATAAATAGGCCGTTTCCAGCGCATAAGGATCTTGACGTAAAGTCGAAAGTAAAATTTGTACCCCATTTTTTACGGCTTCTATAGGCTCACCATGCATAGAACCTGAGGTATCAAGTAATAAATAAACTGGTAAACGACGCATTATTTTTTACCCTTATTTCGTTATGATTTAAATTTTAAGCCTAGATTACACTTTTAGCTTATCTAAATCATTACAAAGTAAAAAATAAATACTCTTCTGTCTACCTATTTCAGCTAAGGATTAAGCTTAATATTGACTAGTTCGGCATCAAAAGTATCGACCAAACTCTTAATTGTCGGCTCTTGGTGTAATAACTCGACTGCACGATGATATGCTCTTTCTTTACGCTCATTTTGCATCATTAAAGGCGTATTGGAATCCACTGCAGCATATTGCACACTAAACAGGGTTTGTGGCCATTGCGCTTTTAAAGCCTCCTCCAAACCATGCTGCAATTGCGACAACATGCCTTCATATTCTTGAGGAATCTGAAAAACAGAAGTGCCATTGATCTGTCCTTGCATCACACCATGTTGAGCTAACTCTTGAACCGCAGGTGAAAGCTGGCTGGTTCTAAACCAATATTCCCACTTCTCCAAATCCCACTCACCGTCTAAGACCTGCTCACGCAGTTTTAAAATATCTTGAGGCATCAGATCAGTTTGTTCATGAACTTGCTGTTGTATTTTAGGTGCAACGGGCTTGTCTGCAACAACACTCGGCTCCAAAACAACGACTTCAGCTACTGACTCTGATACGAGATCAAGTACTTGCTCAACTTTGGGCTGCTCCAGCTGTTCTTGAAGATTTTGCTCAACAGGAAAAACCAGCACCTCATCTGCTTCAACGATATTCGACTGAATCGTGTGTTGTTGTACTGATACATCCAATCCAATTAACTGACCGTCCTCGACATCAAACACCATGAGATGAGGATCTTGATTGCGCTGTTCAGGTTCAGGTTCAGGTTCAGGTTCAGGTTCAGGTTCAGGTTCAGGTTCAACGCTAACCGTTTCTTGCTGAACTGCAAACTGATTTTCTATCCTTAAATCCGGTACTGGCTGAAGCACTTCAGGTGCTGTAATTTGCGTAACAGGCATTGCCGTAACCGTGACTTCATTCAACGTTAACGGTCTAAATGCCAGTAAACGCAACACCGTCATTTCAAATCCTTGCTCTTGTGTCACCGCAAGTTGCAACTCAGCTCGACCTTTACAGGCAATTTGATAATACAACTGCAAATCTTGAGCAGAAATAAGTTTCGACAGCTGCAGAATTTTCTGGTTAATTTCTTCACTATATTTCAATGCAAGATCAGGCAAGTATTGCAACAATGCCAGTTCATGCAAGGTAGAAACCAATTGATCCAAAACCAAAGACACGTCTAAAGCTTGCTGTCTAAATTGTAGAAGTAGCTGACTTACTCGTGCTTGCTGATTTTGATGAATTGCCAAAATCAAATCATAAATAATGGTTCGGTCAATCAAACCAAGCATATCTTTAACATCTTGATGATGGACTGCACCTTGACCATAGGCGATTGCCTGATCTGTCAAAGACAATGCATCACGCAATGAACCTTGCGCAGATTCTGCAATTTGCCAAATCGCATCTTGATCGGCTTCGATATGCTCTTTATTTAAAATTGCTGTCAAATGTTCTGTAATTTCATCAACAGCCAAAGGACGTAAGGTAAATTGCAAACAGCGCGAGATGACGGTAATCGGCAGTTTTTGTGGATCTGTCGTTGCAAAGAGGAACTTCACATGCTCAGGTGGTTCTTCCAGTGTCTTGAGCAAGGCATTGAATGAATGCGTTGAAAGCATATGCACTTCATCGATCAGATAAACTTTGAAGCGACCCTGTGTCGGCGCATAAGGCACATTGTCGAGTAACTCGCGGGTATCCTCAACTTTGGTCCGTGACGCCGCATCGATTTCAATTAAATCAATAAAACGACCTTCATTTACCGCCTTACAAGTTGCACAAACTTCACAGGGCGTTGACGTCACGCCTGTCTCGCAGTTCAAACATTTGGCTAAAATACGGGCAATCGTGGTTTTACCGACACCACGCGTTCCAGTAAACAAGTAGGCATGATGCAAACGCCCACGTTCTAATGCGCTGGTTAAAGCACGAGAAACATGGTTTTGCCCCACTAACTCATTGAAATTACGTGGACGGTATTTTCTTGCCAGTACTTGATACATGAATGCTCCTTTTTGCGTCTTAAGCATACTGTTTTTTTGAAAGTCTGTGAATGAATCCGCTTCTAATTGATCAAGATTAAATACATTGCTGCACTTTTGATGACTATTTCCGATCTTTTCATCACATTCAGACAAGACTTGCGCCAATATTCAACTCAAGGGAGAATACGCACTAATTTATGTGTTGTTGGTTTTATTTCCCATGTCTCAATCTTTAACGGTACTCGGCGGCATTAGCGCAGAACAATTTCTTAATGAATATTGGCAGAAAAAGCCGTTGTTGGTCCGTAATGCAATGCCTGAAATTATCGGCTTATTAGAACCAGCAGATGTTCAAGAACTGGCATTGGAAGAAGATGTCACCGCTCGCTTAATCCGTCAGAAAAATAAAAATCCAAATGAGTGGCATGTGAAATCCTCTCCTTTAACCAAAGGTGATTTCCAAAAGCTGCCAAATCTTTGGACACTTCTAGTTCAAGCAGTAGATCATTATTCATTTGATATTTCAGAGCTTTGGAAGAAGTTTCCATTTATCCCTCAATGGCGCCGCGACGATATCATGGTGTCTTATGCACCTAAAGGTGGCTCTGTTGGTAAGCACTTCGATTTTTATGATGTGTTCTTGGTACAAGGCCATGGTCATCGCCGTTGGCAATTAGGTCAAATGTGTGATGAATCAACTGAGTTTTTGCCAGATCAACCGCTGAAACTTCTAGCAGACTTAGACATTCATTTTGATGAAATTCTTGCCCCAGGCGACCTTCTTTATGTCCCACCAGGTCTCGCGCATTATGGTGTGGCTGAAGATGATTGCTTAACCTACTCTTTTGGCTTCCGCATGCCAAACCTCTCAGAAATGATTGATCAAGTGAGTGATAAATTTGCAGAGAATACCTTACTCAAAAATCCATTGATCGATATTGCACGCCAGCAAACAGCACATTTAGGGGAAATTAACAGTACTGAGTTTTCATATTTAAAGACTCAATTACTTGATTATCTCACTCAGGCACCTGAATTTGATGCAGCGATCATGGCCTATATGAGTGAAGCAAGCTATCCAAACAACATTCCAGAACCTGAAGAGGTTGATGCTCATGATGTTGCCGAGATTATTGGTGCGGATTATCAAATTATTCTAGAACCCGCCTCTCGTTTGCTTTACAGAAAACAAGGTGAATCTTTAGAGTTTTGGGCAAATGGCGATACCGTTTGTGTATCAGAAGCTTTTATTCCTTTTTTGAAGCAAATTGCAGATGGTGAAAGCCTCTTGCTAGATGACCGATTTAATGAAGTTGAGATTCTAGAAGATATCACAACGTTGCTGAATACCGCCGTCGTGATGTTATTACCACCAAACGAAAACTAGAACATCCATTTTCTTGTGGATAGAGATTAATCTCTATCCACATTTATCTAAATTCCAGATCAAAAAAATAAAACCCTACTTTTTATAATGATTACATTTTAATGCTTGAATAAGAATTTTTTTTTAATAGACTAAAGCCAAGTCATTATAAAAATATTTGATATAAATCACTTTGATACTACAGCAAGGAGTCTGACTTGTGTTTAAAAAAATATTATGTTTTTCCTTTCTCGCATCCTCATTCATTCTACAAACCAGCCATGCCTGCACCCGAGCAGTTTATTTAGGCAACAATGACCATATCATCACCGCCCGCTCCATGGACTGGAAGGTTGATGTAGGCACTAATCTTTGGATTTTACCCAGTGGTGTACTTAGAGACAGCAATGCAGGGCCAAAATCTCTAAAATGGAAAGCTAAATACGGCAGTGTGATTGCCACAGGTTATGATATTTCAACGACTGACGGCATGAATGAAGCTGGATTGGTTGCCAATGTATTATGGTTGGTTGAATCTCAATATCCAGACACCAAACAATCTAAAAAACCGCAACTCAGCATTTCGGCTTGGGCGCAATATGTACTTGATAACTATGCAAGCGTTGCAGAAGCTGTCAGTGCTTTAGAAAAAGAACCCTTCGATCTGATTACTGACAGCGTGCCAGGCGAACAACGCCTCGCGACATTGCATTTATCTATTTCAGACAAAACCGGTGATAGTGCCATTATCGAATATATTGGGGGCAAGCAAGTTATTCACCACAATAAAAAATATCAAGTTATGACCAACTCACCAATATTTGATCAACAACTGGCACTCAACACTTACTGGCAACAAATTGGTGGTACAGTCATGTTACCAGGGACCAATCGTGCTGCTGACCGCTTTGCACGTGCCTCTTTTTATATCAATGCGATTCCAAAAAATGACAATCCTAAAGATGCCTTAGCTTCTGTTTTTAGTGTGATTCGTAATGCATCTGTTCCTTATGGCCTCAATACAGCAGAAGAACCGAATATTTCATCGACACGCTGGCGAACCGTTGCAGACCACAAACAACAACTTTATTTCTTTGAATCTGCAGTCTCCCCCAATGTATTTTGGGTGGATTTAAAGAAAATTAACTTTAAAGATGGTTTAACGCGTAAACTTGATCTTGGCAAAGATCAACAGAATACTTTTGCTGGTGATGCAACCAATCAATTTAAAATATCAAAACCATTTGAATTTCTTGGTCCACAACTACATCATTAACACTGAAATATTGAGTACATCCTAGAGAGTTAAAAAGATGAAAAAAACTTTAAGTTTACTGAGCCTTTGTATTGTGATGAGTGGCTGCGCGACCTTACCTGACTCTTCTGCAAACTCAACAGACAATCTCGCAACCGCAGGCTCTTTGAACTGCAAAGCCAACGAACTTTGCCCGAATGTTTTTGTTGAATGGGATAAACAACACAAAGAGCAATTAAGAGTCGAGACCGTACTCAACAGTAGCTATGATTATTATGATATCAAAAGCCTTACTTTAGCCTTACTTTCTTAATTGATGATAAGACTTTTACTTATCAGCCCGTTGGTCCAACGCAGCAAAAAGACATCAATCGACTGATTCCAAGACGCTCATCGAATAGCTTCATTCTGCCGAGTACATTCCTGTACGAGCTGAAAAAAGCAAAAAATGTCGAACTTTCGATCGAAACAGATAAAGGCAACATCAAACGTTCTGTCTATACCCCAAGCCAACAATCGATGCTTTACCATAATTTTATAAAGCTCATTGCAACACTACCATTGCAACAAAACAAATCTTAAAATAGAAAATTATACGATGAAAGTCAGTTATTTATTTTAACTATAACTAACTGGCTTTTATATTATGTATTTATTCAAAATAGATTCCAGAGTAAGCATTAAAAGTAGAAGCGTTGCTTAAATATACACAAACCTACAAACAAGAATAAATCTCAACATAACCATCATAATTAAATCTAAACACCCCATAAAACTAGTTATCCTTTGAAAACAATTAGATGAATAATCACGGATCAAATAAATTTAAGTTATTCTAATCTTTTATCGTATTTTAAGATTTTATTAATAGTTATTTTCTATAGATATAAACATTCATTTCAAACTCTGTACTTGAAAATACGGACAAAAGAATCATTTAAATGAATAATGTTATTTTTTCCTATGATATTTTCAAAATACCATGTAAAATCCCTGCCAAAATTGCATGATGAAATGCAACATGATGCTCTTGGCGATGGGCGAACTAGAGGCGTTGTATGTCAAAAAAAGAAGATATTATTACCACTGCATTAAGACTTTTTAATTCGCATAGCTATAACTCGATCGGTGTAGATCGAATCATTAGTGAATCGGGCGTTGCAAAAATGACTTTCTACAAATACTTCCCTTCAAAGGAAAAGTTAATTGAAGAATGCTTAGTGCAACGTAACATTAATCTCCAAACTTCTTTAAATGCAACTTTGGCAGAATGTGATCCAGAGGATCATCTTGACCAACTTAAAGCAATCTTTGGATGGTATGCAGCCTGGTTTAACAGCGAAGATTTTAATGGCTGTATGTTTCAGAAAGCGTTAGAAGAAGTGATTAAAATCTATCCTTCTACGTTGCAACCTGCTACCCAATATAAAATTTGGTTAACAGCTTTAATTGAAAACTTATTGAAAAGTTTGGATATTCGTAACCCGACTCATCTTGCAACATTGATTGTCAGCATTTTAGATGGTATGACGATTCAAGCCCATGTCAATAAGCACTCAGTTGAAATGGATGAATACTGGAAACGCGTTGAGCACTTAATCAGTTTTGAAAAAGCTTTGGCATAAATACAAAATATCCCTTTATAAATAAAGGGATATTTTTTTATTAAAAGTGTTTGAAAAATCAGGTATCATTGCATAAAAAAATAAAGCGTGATTTATAGTTATTATTGTGGCTCACGCTTGCGTCTGAGTGTAAAAAGAATAATAAATATTATTACCCTCTGGCGGTTGCACTTTCGCACTTCCGATCCTTCTTATGCAGACAGATCGTTCTGTCTTGTTTCTCATTATATATGTTTTTTTGTAAAGCACAATCTTTTTTTTAGTTTTTTATATTCGTTAATTATATTAACCACTTAATTTTATTATTTAGTATTTTTAAAGAATAAAGCAAAGGATATCGAATCTTAATGGCGTCAAACTGGATATAAATCTCTCAAAACCACGATAATGTGAATTTAATCACGAATTTCACTCAAACAACCGATTAATCAACAGTATAACACCTTCTTATTACTTTTACTGATATACATTTTCATTAAAAACCATTGCAATTATTCAGTTTTACTACAATTTTTTCATTGCGTGACTTTATACTAGCCTCGGCTGTAACCTAGAGAGTATATGCATGCAAAAGGATTTCGAGATCGACGCCATGAGAGAGTCAGCTGGTACAATTGTGACTGTACTGAAATCTCTGGCAAATACTGATCGTTTAATTATTTTGTGTCATTTGGCTAAACAAGAACTTAATGTTTCACAAATTGAAGAATTAACCCAAATCTTCCAACCTACGCTTTCACAGCAATTGATGATGTTAAGAAAAAGTAATGTTGTTTCTACCCGTCGCGATGGCAAACAAATTTTTTACTCAATTTTAGATCCAAAGTTGCAAGTGGTTTTGAATACGCTGTATGAGCATTACTGCCCTCAGGCATAATTCTCAAAAAAAATTCAACCGTACCCTCTTTAGCATTTTTTCTGCATAATATATATAAATTTATGATTTAGACTATTGCGCATGAAATTGCTAAACCTAAACCTATCTAAACTTTTTCCTGCGCGAAAATGGTTAAGTCGTTATCAGCTTTCCAGCCTAAAGTCTGATCTGATTGCAGCCTGCATTGTATTGGCTATGTTGGTACCACAAGGTATGGCTTATGCAATGTTGGCAGGGCTTCCGCCAATTATGGGGATATACGCCAGTATACTACCCATGATTATCTATGCCTTTACAGGAAGTAGTACCACCCTTTCGATTGGTCCTGTCGCCATTATTTCGATGATGGTATTTACAGCACTTGACCCACTATTTGCTGCTGGATCAACTGCCTATATCGAAGCTGCTTACTTATTAGCGCTACTTGTCGGGATCATTTCTCTGCTTTTAGGTTTATTGCGTTTCGGTTTTCTTATTCAGCTTATTAGTCATCCTGTTATTCAAAGCTTTATCATTGCATCCGCGTTACTGATCGCCTTAGGACAATTTAAGTTTTTACTGGATATCCCGTTACAAGCAGGCAATATTCCTGAGTTTTTACTGAGCTTATCTCAAAACTTGCACCAAGTGACTTTGACAGGCATAAGCTTTGGGCTAATTTCTGTTTTACTCCTGTTTATGCTTCCAAAACTGATTCGGTCCAATTTTCTGAACAAAATATTACCTTTATTACTGGTTTTGCTCTCTATCGCGGTCATCACCTTTATTGGAAACGATGATCAGGCAATCAAAACAGTTGGAGTCATCCCAACAGGCCTGCCCAATTTTCATTTCCCAACATGGAACACTGAGCTGATTCTGCAACTACTCCCAAGCGCATTTATGATTGCAATGATTAGCTTTGTAGAATCGCTGGCCATTGCGCAAGCCACAGCACTACAAAAGCGCGATGACTTAGACAGTAACCAAGAACTGATTGCTTTAGGCTTAGCCAATATTGCTGCGGGATTTAATTCCGGTTTTGCAGTCTCTGGTAGCCTATCTCGTACGGTTGTCAACGCTGATGCGGGAGCGAAAACCCCGATGTCTGGTGTTATTTCATCTTTATTGATGATTGCAGTCAGCCTTTACTTTACAGGCTTCTTTCAAAACCTACCACTCGCTGTATTAGCTGCCACAATTTTTGTTTCTATCTGGAAGTTGATAACACTGACTCCATTTATTGAAACATGGAAATATTCAAAAGCTGACGGACTGGCAATGTGGGTTACCTTTTTTGGTGTAACCTGTATAGATATTTCAACAGGACTGATCATTGGTATTGTACTGACCTTTATTCTACTGCTTTGGCGTATTAGCCGCCCTCATATTGCTGTTATTGGTTTAATTGAAGGAACTCAACACTTTAGAAACATCTCAAATTACAATGTCATTACAACTCCAACTGTGGTTTCTTTCCGTGTTGATGAAAACCTTAACTTTTTAAATGCCCATGTTCTGAAAGGTTATGTGATTACAGAAGTTAGCCAGAATTCGCTGTTGCGACATGTTGTGATCAACTGCTCAAGCATTAGCAATATCGATCTCAGTGCATTAGAAATGTTAGAAGACCTAAATCGAGAATTAGCTCAGCTGACTATCCAATTACATTTATCCGAAGTGAAGAGCCCTGTTATGGAGCGACTATGTAAATCCCAGCTCAAAAATGAGCTTACAGGCCAAATATTTTTATCACATTATCAAGCAATACAAACACTTTCGCCTGAAATGCTTGTAGAATGAGCAGCTTTTATTGGATTTTTTTTATACAAAAGGATGTATCATGTTTTCATAATTATTTTTAAAAAACATTGTGTTAATTTTTTCGGTATTTTTAAAGTAATTGAATTGCAAAAAAAATTTTATTATTCACGGTTCTTAGGTATAGAATACCGCGCTTGTTTAACCTTAAACCGTGCATAGGTTTATAAGGCCTTTATATGTTTAATGTACTGTCTCGCTTGAGCTTAGTTAGCAAAATTATTATCGCTATTTTTTTAGGGATTGGCGTCGCTTTGCTCTTTCCTAACTTTACACCCTACTTAAGTTTATTGGGTGAATTATTCATTAAAGCATTAAAGTCTGTTGCACCGATTTTAGTTTTTGTTTTAGTTCTATCTTCAATTGCAAATTTCCAGATTGGTCAGAATTCAAATATCAAACCTGTACTGGTTTTATATGTAGTCGGGATGTTACTTGCCGCATTCAGTGCAGTAACTGCAAGTGTTTTGTTTCCAAGCCAACTGTTTTTACATTTACCGGCAGAAACAGGCCTTCAAGCACCAGGTAGCCTTGCAGAGATTCTAAAGAATTTACTTTTAAGTTTTATTGCAAACCCTGTTCAAGCAATTGGTGAAGCCAACTTTATTGGTATCTTGGCTTGGGCAATTGGTTTAGGTCTGGCTTTACGTCATAGCTCTGACACGACCAAGCAAGTTTTGACTGATGTGGCTGGAGCAGTCAATAAAATCATTCATACCGTGATTGGTTTTGCTCCGATTGGTATTTTTGGTTTAGTTGCAGTGACATTTGCAAGCGAAGGTCTAGCAACACTGACCAGTTATGCCCACCTATTAGCGGTTCTAATCGGCACAATGCTGTTTGTTGCACTGGTGATTAATCCAATTTTGGTTGCGATTACCATGAAGGCTAACCCATATCCTTTAGTCTTTACCTGTTTAAAAGAAAGTGGTATCACCGCTTTCTTTACCCGTAGTTCAGCTGCCAATATTCCAGTAAACCTAGATTTGGCTCAGCGTTTAGGTGTCAATGAAGCAACTGCAAGCGTATCAATTCCATTGGGTGCGACTATCAATATGGCAGGTGCAGCAGTCACGATTACGGTACTTACCCTTGCTGCTGTGCATACACTCGATATTCCTGTCGACTTGAGTACCATGATTATTTTATCGGTGGTTGCAACGGTTTCTGCATGTGGCGCTTCAGGCGTTGCAGGTGGGTCTTTATTGTTAATCCCTGTTGCTTGTAGTTTGTTTGGTATATCATCTGAAATTGCCATGCAAATTGTTGCGATTGGTATGATTATCAGTGTATTGCAAGATTCAACGGAAACAGCATTGAATTCATCGACAGATGTATTATTTACCGCTGCTGTTGATTTTAGAGACCATCCAAGATCATAGGTTGCTATGCCACTTCAACGTTTACCTAACTGGATTCAACTCGGTGCTTTCTTCCTTGCACTGAATGCAGGAATGGTAAACGTTTTGGGCTTATTTACAGTCCTACATCAGTCCGTTTCACACATGACAGGCAATGTCAGTATGTTAGCAATGAGTTTGCTTGACTGGCAGCCTGAGCATTTTATCTACCTCAGTCTGGTTATCCTTTGCTTTGTGATTGGCTCTTTTTATAGTGGCTTAATCCTTGGCAATGGCAGCGTTGCATTTGGTCGACGTTATGGCTTGCCGCTTAGTTTAGTCGCGATCTTTCTGGTTCTCACTTGGCTCTTACTGCCTTATTTCCCGCGCTACGGCCTGTTATGGGCCTGTGTTGCCATGGGCGTACAGAATGCCATGGTGAGCCACTACAAAGGTGCAATTATCCGCACAACGCACTTATCTGGCGTCCTGACCGATATCGGTTTAGCATTAGGTTATAAAGCACGTGGCTTAAAAGTAGAAAAACGCCGTATTTTTCTGCATCTTCTCATCTTTATCGGTTTTTTATGTGGTGGACTTATTGCGAGTCTGCTTTATCCTTATTTAGGGGCTTAGGAAGTTAAGCATATTAAAAAGTATGGTAACTTCCTTATATGAAAGCAAAAAATAGATACTATTCCCGTTCAAG